>NZ_JBAMYD010000003.1:0-458501 GCF_037002925.1 Rhizobium aouanii | reverse complement strand
AAGCTTGAACCCGCTCGCTTGCACGTAGGGCAGCAGTTCGACGCCGCCGCGATGGATCATGTCGAGCGAGACATAGAGGATGATCAGCAGGCCGACATAGGCGATCCAGCGATGGTTGGTGAGCAACCGGGCGATAAAGTTTGCGGCAATACCCATCAGCGCGATCGACAGGGCAAGACCGATGACAAGCACGCTCGGATGTTCGCGCGCAGCACCGGCAACGGCCAGCACGTTGTCGAGCGACATCGAGACGTCGGCAATGACGATCTGGGTCGCCGCCTGGAAGAAGGTCTTTTTCGGCGCACCTTCGGCACCCACCGCTCCGTGATGCTCGCCATGGCCGGCGCGAAGCTCGCGCCACATCTTCCAGCAGACCCAGAGCAGCAGCAGACCGCCGGCCAGCAGCAGGCCGACGATCGCCAGCAGGTAGACTGCGACGCTGGCAAAGAGAATGCGCAAAACGGTCGCGGCCACGATGCCGACGATAATCGCCTTGCGGCGCTGTGTCGCCTCGAGGCCGGCAGCAGCAAGACCGATAACCACGGCGTTGTCGCCGGCGAGAACGAGGTCGATAGCAATGACCTGCAGCAAAGCCGTCATACCGGCTGCCGTAAACATGTCCATATGAATATCCCCAATACGTCAAAGCCGTGCTAGCGTCTCGAAGGTTTGACGTCAACCGCTGAGCGATTTCGCAGGCGGCGTAATTTGCGCGTCTGCGCGTCGAAATGGCTGGCGGCAATGAAACAGCAGGCGATACAGCGGAGCATCGCCATTCCCTTGGAACATTCAACACAGCCGCCGGTTCTTCAAGTCAGGAAACCAGACTTCGGCCAAACTTCGGCTTGGCGGCTGGATCCAGATACCGAGAGGAGAGTCCCATGGGCAGCATTTACAATGATACCAACCCGGCCTTTTCAGGCCCGACAGGCGGCAGCAGCCTTGCTGCATTCTTCGACAGCCGATCGGACGCCGAATCCGCCGTCTCCCGTCTTGAGGACGCGGGCGTGCCGGTTGCGAGAATAAGGCTGATGCCCGGATATGAGGCGGGCGCAAAAAATACCGGCGCGATGAGCGACGACCGCAGCGGCTTCTTCGACGCGCTAGCAGACTTCTTCTTCCCCGACGAGGATCGCGCGGTCTACGCAGAAGGGCTGCGGCGAGGCGGTTTCCTCGTCCAGGTCAATGATGTCGATGACGCGCTCTACGAGACCGTCCACGATATTCTGGACGACGAAGGCAGCATCGACATGGATGAGCGTGCAGATCTCTGGTCGTTGGAGGACAGGCAACAAGGCGCGTCCAATACCGGTTTTGCCGGCCAAGCCTCCGGCGGCAAATCGTCGGACGATCTCGCCGTGTCCGAGAGCGCATTCGACGACGCCCGCCCAGTGGCAATGCGCGACACCACGCATGGAAGCGCCAAAGTGCGCGCCTATACTTTGCCCGGCAGTAACGAGCCATCGGACGATGCCGATCGGCAATCGCAAAGCCAGTCGCAATCCCAGGGCGGGTCTCACCAGAGCCAGGGTTTCCGGCGCGACCATTGATATTATGAGGCCCGGCCCCAATGCCGGGCTTCATTTTTCTCGCTTACCCTATTCGAGGAGATGTCGATGCAATCATCCATCAACCGCCACGGCCTTCCGCCTGACCCCGACGAACTGATCGCGGAAGGCGATCCGCCCTTTGCCGATGCGGCTGAGCAGACCGCGGGTGAAAAGGCCGACGAGAGCCTGCATGCCCTGCAGCATGAGGTAAGGCTGCTGAATGCCCGTATAGGCGTGTTGCGCGAGGATGCCGAAGCGGCGCTGAAAGCCAAGGCGGTATCGGTCGATGCAAGCGCTCATGTCCAGCTTGGCGATTATCCCTGGCTGAAACTTGCCGCGGCGATCGGCACAACCTTCATTGCAGCCAGACTGGTTCGGCGTCTTGCGCTCGGCGTACTGCTTGCGGGATTTGTTAGTCATATCCAGGAGGTGAGACGGCAGTGACGGATCGTCGTTGATGATGGCTGTCTGGTGCGGGGGGCGAGTTTGATACGCGAATAAGCGCTCACGCTAGAAGCAGGCCAGCAATTCCGGCAAACGTCCGACGCCACCAGGATCGCGAAACGAACCGCATAAGCGATACTCGCCATACTTGCTGCAAGGACGGCTTTCGCAAGAAGATTGGCGAAGCCCAGCGCAAAGACCGCCAATGCCGCAATGGTGCCGGTGGCGCTGCAATCCTCTTCTTGTGCCGCCGGCATCGATCTTTGCCGCTTCGCCCAACGAATTCCGCTTGCTTCCTGATGAGGACCGTCAATATCACGTTCGCACTTTCGGGTGGAACGACCTTGATCTTCGTCAAAGCGCGGGAGACACCTGTGCGCTATGATAACCTCCAACCATTCGGAGGACATCAGCCGTGAAAGCGCAATTCCATTTACCGCTGGCCACCTATCCAGACGCAAGCTCCTTCTCGCTCCTTCAGAACGCTGTCGCTGTTTCCCTTCACCAGAAGGCCGGTTTGACGGCAAGCATACCGCTGGTCAGGGTCGAACCCTTTCAGCCGCGATCTCCATCACTCATTGACGTCGACAGAATGCGTGCCGAGGCGGAGCGCTTGAGTAAGGACAATGGAACCGTTCTCGGGCAGACGCTCCGTGATTATGCGAAAAAAGCCGAGGTCGAGGTCGATATCCAGCCATTCGATGCGAGGGAGCCATTTGTCGCACAAACTCTTGCCGAACTGTCGCGCGCATATGATCTTTCCGTTTTGGAAGCATCTGTGCTGATGAGGCCGCTGATCGAGAGCGTGCTGTTTGAAAGCGGGAGACCGCTCCTGCTTTTTCCCCCGGATAATTTCTCCGGCCGGATCGATGCTGTCGCCGTCGCCTGGGATGGAGGAGCCACCGTCGCGCGGGCACTGACAGGCGCCAGATTGTTGCTGGAACAGGTCTCGCGTGTCGTCCTGATTTCCGTCACCGATGATAAGCAGATTGACGAGCGCGCCCGAGACCGCTTTGCGACCGCGCTTCGAAAGGCTGGTCTTGCCGTCGATATCGCAGCCGTGCAAACGAAGGGAAACTCACCGGCCAGCGTCATTCAAGCTGCCGCCCTGGAACGCAAGGCAGATTTGCTCGTCGCCGGCGCATTCGGCCATTCGAGACTACGCGAATTCCTCTTGGGAGGGGTGACACGGTCGCTGTTGACCCACCTCGAAATGCCCGCTCTCCTTTGTCACTAATTCAGAGTGCGCGCGGCGCGTCGCCGATAGCAGCAATATCGTCATCGAAAGTCTGATGCCACAACCAAAGCTTTGGAACGAATCAATGAACCTTCGCGACGTCTGAAGGCATCGGCTTGGCAAGCTCCCTGACGATAGCTTCAAGCGCATCGGCCATCGTCCGCAGGCCGGTTGACCGCGCAATTTTCAGTGCCGCATTGCAGTGAGCGGACAATTCGTCTTGCTTCCCGTGATCATTCGTCGGGAAGACGATACCCGCATATTGCGACGGGTTTCCGGCTTCATCCCTGAAGCAACGGCCCAAGGCCGCCACGGCGACTATTTGCCCGCTTCGATCAAATACCCGATAGTCACAGCGATACGGATTTCCTGTGATCACCGATTCTGAAATCGCCTTGGCCACAGATGGCTTGTCGTCCGGATGAATCCGGTCGAGGTATCTGATGACCGGCAACCCCGTGAGGGTCTCTTCCGGATCGAGCCCAAACAGATTTGCCAGCGCCGAATCCGCATAAACCTTGTCGGTCGCCAACTCCCAGGTGAAAATGCCAGGCTCGTCGGTAAAGGAAAATTCGGACGTTCCCAAAGCTCTGTTGACATGATTCATTTCCGCATCCCCGGCCTGCACTCCAATGCTGCCGGGTGGCTACGTCACCTGGCTCTCGAAAGAATACGATGCGCTCGATCAAATGACAGGGCGGTCGACCGTTTCGCCCCCAATCTTAGCCGCCTTTCGATCAGACGCAACGGCAAGGACAGTTTAGGTCGACAACGCACACAAGCTCGCTGCGCGCAGCCGACAGCGTCGTTTTCTTGACGCGCACGGCGAAGATGTGCTCCACCTCGGCTTCGACGTTCCAGCATGCGACGAAGCTGACAAGACCGGCGCGAAGGGTTGACGGAAATCATGACGAAAATCGATCTCAATTCTGATTTGGGGGAGGCGTTTGGACCTTGGCGGATGGGCGACGACAAGGCGATCCTTGACGTTGTCACCAGTGCGAACATCGCATGTGGCGGCCATGCCGGAGATCCGGCGACCATGGTGGAGACGCTTGCCTTGGCCAGCGAACGGGGCGTCGTCGCTGGAGCCCATCCGGGCTTTGCAGATCGCGAGGGTTTCGGACGACGCCTGATCCCCTTGAGCATCCGGGAGGTTGAGCAGCTTGTCGCGACGCAGACCGGCGCGCTGATGGGAGCTGCGGCTCTGGCGGGCGCCCGCGTCCGTTACATCAAACCACACGGCGCACTCGCCAATTGGGCGGCCGACGAACGGCCGGTCGCCGACGCCATCATCCGCGCAACCCGAGCGGTCTCGCCGGAACTTGCCATACTGGCGATCTCCGGGACAGAGCTGGAACATGCGGCCCGCGTTGCCGGGATGACCGTCTTCAGCGAAATTTTTGCCGATCGCGGCTATCTCTCCACGGGTCGGCTCGTTCCGCGTACCTTGCCGGGAGCGATGATCCATGACCCCGCGGAGGCGGCATCTAGATTGATCGGGTACCTATCCAGCGGCCTCATGCCGACGGTCGACGGCGTTCCGATCCCTCTCGATGCGCACTCGATCTGCGTTCATGGGGACAGCCCGGGAGCGCTTGCAATGGCCGTCCACGTGCGCCGGGAGCTGCAAAAGGCAGGCATCGAGGTGGGTCCATTCCTCCAGCCGACGCAGGAAAATAAGTGATGGCCAATGGCTATCTTATCATTCCGATCGAAGGCGCCGGCTGACGTGTCACAGGCTCCGTTCGCAGCGTCCGGCAGCGTTCCGAACTACCGTCCGGTGGGCGGCCACGCGGTGCTCGTCGAATTCGGCACGACCATCGATAAACGGATCCACGATCAGGTCGTCAAGTTGGATGCAGCGTTGAAGGCGGCGCCCTTTCAAGGATTCGTCGAAGCCATTCCGGCCTATGCCAGCATTCTCGTATGCTTCGATCCGCTCGTGGCCGATCATCGGACGACGGAGGCGGCCATTGCCGAGCGTCTGACGGCCGAGGTTCCACAGACGATCGGGGCGATGCGCGAAGTCGAAGTCTGCTACGATCCCGATCTTGCGCCCGATCTTGCCGCCGTCGCCGAGGCAAGTGGATTATCGCCGGAAGACGTTATATCCGCCCATCTCTCCGGCGACTACAGCGTCTTCATGTACGGCTTCGCTCCAGGATACGCTTACCTCGCAGGCGTGCCCAAAGCCATTCAGCAGCCGAGGAAGCCGGCGCCTATTCGTGGCATCGCCGCCGGAAGCGTGCTGATCGCCGGTCCGCAATGCCTGGTGAGCACGCTCACCATGCCGACCGGCTGGTGGATCATCGGCCGTTCGCCGACAAAAATCCTCGACGCCGCGTCCAACGACCGTCCGTTCCTTTTCGACATCGGCGATGCGGTGCGTTTCCGCCGCATATCGAGGGCCGAATTCGACGCGAGGTGCCTCGCATGAGCGAAGCCGTCCTTGCAATCAACTTCGCGGGTCCTCACGTCGCGGTCCAGGACAGAGGACGTTACGGATTGATGCGTTACGGTGTTCCGGCCTCCGGTCCGATGGACAGGATCTCGTTTGCCGCCGCCAACGCCGCCATCGGCAATCCTGCCGGTCAGCCCGCAATCGAAGTCTCCATGGGCGGGCTGGTTCTCGACTGCATGTCGGGGGAGGTTACCTTCGCCGTCGCGGGAGGAGGCTTCATCGTAGAGCATGCCGGCGACAAGCGCGGCGCATGGATGGTCGCCACTTTGAGGGCCGGGGAGCGGCTGGCAATCCGTCCTGGACACTGGGGAAGCTGGACGTATCTGGCCTTCGCCGGTCATATCGAAGCGAAGACCTGGCTCGGCAGCATGTCGACGCACAGTCTCTCCGGCTTTGGTGGCGGGCGTCTTGCAGCCGGGCAGACGATCACTATCGCCGATCCGGACGTGCGAAATGATCGACATGGTCCGATCACCTGTCCGGTCATCGCAAGACCGCGAGCCGAGCTGCGTGTGGTGGTCGGTCCACAGGATCGGTTCTTCTCGAAAGAAACCTTGACGAATTTCCTTTCGTCGCCTTTCCGCCTGAGCGACGCCTATGACCGCATGGGCGTACGCCTCCAAGGTCCGTCGCTTGCGCCGAGCGTCGCGCTGGACATGCCATCGGAAGCGATCGTGCGGGGCTCTGTGCAGGTGGCCGGAGACGGTGTTCCCACCATTCTCCTGGCCGACCACCAGACGACCGGAGGATATCCCAAGATCGCCACGGTGGTGGATTCGGATCTGGACGCTTTCGTCCAGCTGCGCCCCCGCGACCATGTCGGTTTCCTGGCCGTGACGCCGCAACAGGCGATCGAGCACATTCGGCTTCGGGCTTCGACGATGTCCCGTTACCTCGCGCCAGTCCGCGACAGACCATGACGCGCGAACATAGGCGGTCGATCTGAAGGGTAGGGCGGCGATAGTCGCTTGGAGCTGCGGTTAGCTCGAAGTACTGTTCAGAAAAAATCCACATTCGGTTCGGGGGCACCATGGATTTTCTGAATATCGCGGCGATCGTGTTCTTCCTTCTCGTCTGGGTGGCCGTCGAGCCTTTGATGGCAGCGGGGTGGCCGAGGAAGAACGACAGCCTTTCCGTTGACATGGTGCGCATTCGCGCGGCCTGGATGCGGGAGGTGCTGACGCGAGACAACAACTTCATCGGCGATGCCGCGATCCTCGGGCACACCATCAATTCGGCATCCTTCTTCGGCTCCGCCAATCTTATCGTCATCGTCGGTCTCAGCGGCGCGCTGTTCATGGAGCCAAACTATGGATCGGGTGGTGGCCTGATCGCGATGTTTGCGGCCCAGGACCCGGCGTGGTTTTTCCAATGCAAGGTCCTCCTGATCATGGCGACGCTGCTGCGGGGCCTATCCGATTTCATCTGGGCGGTCCGGCAGATCAACTACTGCCTGGCGGCAATCGGGGCGAGCCCATCCCGCGATGAAGACAGGGACATCGGCGGCTGGACGAACGCCCTGACCTTGGTTTTGAACCCGGCGCTTCGATCGTTCAGCGTCGGAGTCCGGTCTTACTACTTCACCGTCGCAGCCGCCTTCTGGTTCCTCGGGCCAATCCCCTTCGCCGTTGCGACCATCCTCAGCGTCGGCGTGTTGATCTGGCGTCAATCCTGGTCGGATGCTGCAAAGGGGATCATGGCCATACGCAAGCTGCTTGACTAGAACAGGATGATTTCAGGCGCGGTCGGCCTAAATTTGAATCCTGTTCTAAATCTAAGAGTTAGAGCATGATGTCGTCCGAAAAACGCACACACTTTTCGGCATCATTGTTCTAAAGCCTAGCCTTAGGCTGGTTGCACATAAGCGGTATTGGCGGTGTCCGATGGATCGTCTCGAAGCGATGCGCATATTGCTGGCCGTCGTCGACGCCGGGAGCATCTCGGCCGGCAGCAGGAAGCTCAACGCGCCATTGCCCAGCGTCAGCCGAAAGGTCGCCGAACTTGAGCGGCAGCTTGGGGCAAACCTCATCGTCCGCACCAGCCGCAATCTGCAGCTCACCGATGCCGGGCGCGACTATGTCGACGCCGCTCGAAAGATCATGGCGGATCTCGAGGAGGCCGAGCGAAGGGCGTCCGGGGAATACCAGACGCCCAGAGGCGTGCTGACGATCACGATGCCGATCGAATACGGGAGCCGCTACCTGCTGCCCGTTGCTCTGAGCTTTATGGACAAATACCCGGAGGTGTCGCTGAACCTTCTGTCGCTCGACCGCACGGTCGACCTCGTGTCCGAGCAGGTGGATATCGCGATCCGTCTCGGCGACCTCGCCGACAGCGCCCTCCATGCCGTCAAGATTGGGGAATTCCGCCTGCTGACCTGCGCGAGCCCTGCCTATCTCAAGCGGCATGGCATGCCGGAGCGACCCGGCGATCTCATCGATCGCGACGGGATCATCTTCAACAAGCGAACATTTTTCTGGACGTTTGACGTCGACGGCACGCCGATAGAGGCGGCGCCTCGCAACCGGCTTGAGGTGAATACGGCGGCGAACTGTGTTGCGGCGGCCGTCGGCGGGGCGGGGATCGCGCGGCTGTTCGACTATCAGGTTCCAGACGAGCTGGCGTCCGGCGCGCTCGTTCCGATCCTTCGCGATTTCGACGGCCCACCCCAGCCCATCCATATCGTCTACGCGCGACAAGGGCTTCTCGCGTTGAAGGTACGGGCTTTTGTCGACTGGGCACTTGCCGCGGCTGCGCGCGCGTTCCGTATGCGAAGATAATCCAATATTATCTGAATGATGCGATTATCTCTTCAGCCGTTTGTTTCGGATTCTGAAGGTGTGGAAAGTGGCCAATGCCTGGCAGGAGGTCGAGTTTCGCACCGATCTTGCCGGCGAACTCGATGCCCATTTCCTTTGTGATATAAATGTCTTTCTCGCCCCAGATCACCTTCATAGGCGTCTTCAGCCGGTCGAGGTTGGCCTCGAGATACTGCTGGTCGCGGGTGAAACTTGCGTAGTAGTGCGCGAATGCATCCGCCGACGTGACGCCATCACGGCTCCATGACCGGATCATGTCTTGCTGGACGTCGATCCGCAGATCGAATTGTTCAGCGGGTGAGAGGCCGCGCCTGTGCACGTTCTGAAGGATCTCGTCGCTTGTCTTGTTCATGTAGGCACGGGTCGGCGAGGCGGTTGGCTCGGCTTTGAGATTCTGTAGGTTCTCCCACATGTGGTGCGGCCGGTCGAACGGCGCGAAGTCTCCGACGATGATCTGCCTGGCGATCGTCGGCTCGTCGAGAGCAAGCAGCAGGACGGGGAGGGCACCGATGTCAGTCGCGTAAATCACGAGCTTCGACCGGTCGATGCCTGCCCGCTCGATATAGGCCTTCAACACTCGGGCGTACGCCCTCGGCGCATAGGAAAACCGTTCCGAAGCCGGGCGCGACGACTGTCCGTAGCCTGGCCAATCGAAAGCATGGACGTCGTAGTCGTGAGCAAGCGTTGTCGCGATCTCCTTCCACACCGTCAGTGTTTCCGGAAACCCATGCAGGAAAAGCACGGGGCCTTTTGGCGTGGGGGCGCGGACAATCATCCTCCTCAGCGTCAGGACTTCGTCGATCTCGATAAAGTCGATGGTGTCTTGCGCGGCTTGCGTAGAAGCGAAGGCTTCAGCCGTGTGGGAAGACGGAGTTGCTGCGACTGATGCAGCATGTGCGGTTTTGTCCTTAGACATAGGATGTCCTTTCTGAACGGCGGTCAGCCAAAGCCCAAAAGCCGGCTGTCTCCACAAATAATTGAGCATGGCGTCAGCCCGCGGTAGCCGGAGAAAGTGAGAGGAACCCTCTCGACGGCGGCAGCGCTGCGACTCGGCTGCCCAAGGCTGACATCTGAGTGAGAGGGTGCCTCTCACTTTCCCGAGGTGCCGGCCGGCCGTCGACCCGCCCAATATCCACCAACCGCCGATTTGAGACAGCTCGTTGGCGTTTGCTTGCGGACGGCAAAGCGTCGGCCGCGACAATATAAGGAAGAACTGATATGACTGACATTACCCAAAGCAGACAGGTTGCGGCCACCCCCGACAAGGTCCGCGGCCTCCCGGGCCACGTCACTGTCGGCACCAACGATCTGGATGCCGCCTCGGTATTCTACGACAAGCTTCTGGCCGTGTTCGGGATCGGACGAGTCCTCGTCCAGCCCAACCGAGCCATCTACTACGGACATCGCACGCTCGAATTCGGCATCATCAAGCCGTTCGATGGCCGCCCTGCCACCGTCGGCAACGGTGGAATGATTGCTTTCGAAGCTCCGTCCCGTTCAAAGGTCGACGAAGCCCATGCAACTGCATTGGCGGCGGGTGGCTCGGACGAAGGGGCTCCTGGTCCGCGTGGCGAGAACGGCACGGGTCCTTACTGCGCATATTTTCGCGATCCAGAAGGCAACAAGCTTCTGATCTTTCATTCCGGAGCGGACCAGGCCTGACATTTTCGGCATTGAAGCGGGCAGGGCATCTTATCCTCTCCTCGATATCACGAAAGGACACGGCATCATGGCAATGCTGAACGTTTTGAAACACCGCGACGTATCGCGCCGCTCACTGCTGTCAGGCTTTGCCGCGGCCGGTATAACCGCCGTTTTCCTTCCTCGCACGTCTAACGCTGCTGATGTTGTCGGCGTCGCGTCCGAGGAGGTTCGACCGTTCAAGGTTGAGGTCTCCGAGGCGGCGCTCGCAGATCTCAGGCGGCGTCTCGCCGACACTCGGTGGCCCGATGGCGAAACCGTCATGGACCGTTCGCAGGGCGTCCAGCCCGACAGGCTGAAGGAACTGGTGCGCTACTGGCAGTCGCCCTACGACTGGCGGAAGGCGGAGAGCAGGCTGAACAGTTTTCCGCAGTTTCTCACCACTGTCGATGGACTGGACATCCATTTCATCCATGTCCGCTCCCGTCATGAAAACGCGCTGCCGCTGATCATGACCCACGGCTGGCCCGGTTCGGTCTTCGAGCTGCTTGATGTCATCGGGCCGCTCACCGATCCGACGGCGCATGGCGGCACGGCTGATGATGCCTTCCATCTGGTGATCCCTTCGATTCCAGGGTTCGGCTTCTCCGGCAAACCTCCATCGGCGGGTTGGAACCCCCAGCGGATAGCCGCTGCCTGGGACGTGCTGATGAAGCGACTGCATTACGACCGCTATGTCTCGCAAGGCGGTGACTGGGGCGCGATCATCAGCGACGCCTTGGGCCGCCAGGCACCCGATGGGCTGCTCGCGATCCACGTCAACAGGATCGAGCGGGCCACGACGTTTCCAGCGGACGCAGCCCAGGCTCTCAAAGATGGAGGGCCGGCTCCCGACAGCTTGTCTCAGGATGAGAAGGTCGTCTTCGACGAAGCCCGGGACTTCCTCAACAACGGCTTCGGTTACGCAGCGATCATGAGCACGCGACCGGAGACGGTCGGCTACAGTATTGCGGATTCTCCGGTCGGCCTGGCCGCCTGGCTTTACGACAAGATCGCCGACTGGGTGTATACACGCGGCGATCCCGAACAGGCCCTTGGCAAGGATGCCATCCTCGACAACATCACCCTGTATTGGCTGACGAACACCGGCCCCTCCAGCGGTCGCATCTATTGGGAAAACGCCATGTCGGGCGCAAAACTCACGCCCGTCAAAGTCCCGGTCGCCGTCACGGTGTTTCCCGGAGAGGTCTACAAGCCGCCAAAGCACTGGCTGTCGAAGGCCTATCCGAAACTTATCTACTACAACCACGCCTCCAAGGGCGGTCACTTCGCTGCCTGGGAGGAGCCGGAGCTCTTCAGTCAGGAGATCAGGGAGGCCTTCAGAAGCTTGCGGTCTTAACCTTTGGTTCGCAGTCAGCGTCCCCGAGACCGGTTCGTCAATTGACGTTGGTCGTGCAACGCTTCACAAAGTCCGAAGTTTCGACCAACCCAGCAAAAGCGACGACACCATCGCGGGGACCACGGCCACATGCGCATCACCAACGACCGTCATCCCCGCCGCAGAGTGTGCGCATTCCTGACGCTGATATTTTCAACGCTTCTGCTGGCGAGTGCAAACCCCGCCTCGGCGGCTGAGCCGACCAATTCCTCGGCGCCGATCCGGGTTATTATCGAATTGCCGAATGATGATTCCGGACGAGCGCTGGTCAATCGGATCGTCCCCAGCAATCAGGAACCGGCGCAGCCGGTAGCAGTCACGCAAGAGGCGGCACCGACGTCGATTGCCACGTCGCTACAGGATTTGCGCCAGAGGCTGCTCACACTCGTCGATGCCGTTCCGACCCTTCCCGGGCAGATCCAGTCGGCGATCCGGGTCTTCCAAACGGATGATCGCATCGAACCTGTCGGCCTGATCTTGGCGGTCATACTTTTCGTCGCAGGTGGGTTCGTTGCGCAGCGGCTTGCCTGGTGGTCAGGGCGAGGGCTGCTCCATTTTGTGCTGAACGCGCCCGCCGACACCGTCCGGCAGCGGATCAAACTCCACGCCGCCCGGCTTTCGATGGGTCTTCTCGCCTTGGTCGGTTATCTGATCGGAAGCCTCGGCGCGTTTATCCTCTTTCCGTGGCCTGCCGTGTTTCGCGATATTGCACTCATCCTGCTATCCGCCGCGCTCATGGTGCGCCTTGGCGTGCTCGTGGGCCGCATTGTCATCGCGCCGGGCGCCCGTTTGCCGCATATGCGACTTCTGACACTCGTCACCTCGCTTGCCTGGTTCTGGTACTACTGGCTCCTCGGAATCGTCGCTGTGCTGGCGGCTGGCTGGGCCACCATTGAAGTGATCGGGACGATCCGGGCTTCACCCATCTTGGTCGACCTCTTTACCGCAGCATGGCTCGGTGTCGTTTCAATCGCTTTGATCGTTATGATCTGGCTGCGGCACTTTCGTTCCGACGGGCCGCCCGTGAGCCGGCTGGTCTGTGTCGGTTTCAGCGCGAGCATGCTGCTATCGTGGCTGTTATGGGTATCCGGGCTCCGCGGTGCATTCTGGACATTGGTCGTCATCACGCTTCTGCCGCTTACCGTTTCGGTGGCTCATGATATCATTCGTCGAATTGTACAATCCGGGGAGGGGCAGGCGGTCGAGGATCCGGCCGTCGTCGGATGGTCCGTTGTCATCATGCAAACGCTGCGCAACGGTCTCATCGTGGTCGCTGCGCTGCTCATTGCCCGCGCATGGAATGTCAATCTCAGTGATCTCGCCGCTGCCGAAACGGTGACCACGCGTTTGATCCGCGCGGGAATCCGCATTGTTATCGTGCTGCTGGTGACCGACGTTATCTGGAAGCTCGCTAGCACGCTGATCGACAGTCAGATGGCGATGGCGTCGCGAAGCGAGCAGGGGGGACATCAGGATGGTCCCGACGCGCGGCGGCGTCAGCGGTTGAATACCCTCCTTCCCATTCTTCGCAATGTACTCTTCCTGGCGATCGGCGCTGTCGGCTTCCTGATGATCCTGGATGCCGTTGGCATTCAGATCGGACCGCTGCTGGCGGGCGCCGGTGTCGTCGGCATAGCCGTCGGCTTCGGTGCGCAAACACTCGTCAAGGACATCATCTCCGGCGTCTTTTATCTGTTCGACGATGCCTTTCGCATCGGCGAATACATCCAGGCGGCGAAATATAAAGGCACGGTCGAAGGTTTCTCGCTGCGATCGATCCGCCTGCGCCATCATCGCGGTCCGGTCACCATCGTTCCCTTCGGCGAACTCGGCGCGGTGCAAAACCTCAGCCGCGACTGGGTCATCGATATTATTACGCTCACCCTGAACTACGACAGTGACCTCGAGGAGGTCCGCAAGACCATCAAGCGCATCGGCGCTGAGCTTCTGGAGGATGCCGAACTCGGGCCCAATATCATCGAGCCCCTGAAAATGCAGGGGATCGAGCAGATGGCGGATTATGGTGTGCAGATACGGCTGAAGTTCATGACGAAACCCGGCGAACAGTTCGGCGTTCGCCGAAAGGCGCTCGCCATGCTCAAGAAGACATTCGCGGAAAAAGGCATCCAGTTTGCAACGCCGACCGTCCATGTTTCCGGCGGTCCCGCCGATGCCGCGGCAACCGCTGCCGCCTCGGAACTGCAAAGACCATCGAAAGTCATCCCGACACTTGAGGAATAAATGTCATCGGGCGTACTGGCGAGCTTTCCGTCGAATCTCGTCAAAGCACATGCATGTCAGGTCCAGCGTTTATACAACGCGCCGCGCACTTGGCAGGAATGTCTGGGAGCCCATCAATGTCGCTCGCAGGCCCGGACGTTGCTGCCAACCGGCGGCAACAGCGCCGCACGGATCGCTCTCCAGCATGAGCCAGCTGACCTAACATAACTACACGTCCTGCTAGACTGGTTGATCGATTTACTGCATCTAAAGGTTAGCAGGGAGCGAGAATATGATCGACATAGCAGACGGCGCATTGGAACAGAACGAAACGTCCATCTTTCAAAGTAATCTGTCTGTAGAAGCCAAGATCGAAAAGGCCAGAACCGAACTACTTGACCTTTCCGCGCGCAACCGCCTTTTGAACGTTCCCCGCTTTTCGAAAAGTGCGAAAACCATCGACGTTGTCGACGAGAAGTCGTCCGAAGTGTTTCGAATCCTTGTGACCGATGGAAGGACCATGACTTTCCTGGCGGGGGCGAAGGGGCGGGAATCCAAGGATGACGGCGATGGTGAGGAACTGATCGAACTCGCGCTCCCGGACGATGATGAACGCGAGGGCGATGGTCGGCTTGTTCGTCATGGCGACACCAAGCTCCAGACCCGCATGACGCCAAATGCTCTCCAGAAGCGTCTGCTGGATCTTTATTTCGATGCCCGGACGTTAGAGGAAGAGCAGGGGGTTAACATCCTGTTCCTCGGACTGGGCACTCTGAAGTGGATCGATCCCAACAATGCGGAGAACGTCCGCTACGCACCGCTCATCCTCGTGCCGGTGTCGTTGGAGCGTGGCAGCGCAGCCGAGCGCTTCAAGCTTCGAGCACGCCAGGAGGACCTCGCTTCAAACCTCTCCCTCGAGGCCTTTCTCGACCGTGTCCATCAGATCTCAATGCCGGTGTTCGAGGGGAGCGACGACTTCACATTAGAGGACTACGCCGCCAAAGTGGCGGCGTGCATCTCGATGAAACCAAACTGGTCCGTCCAACCCGACGACATCGTGCTCGGTCTCTTCAGCTTCGCCAAATTCCTCATGTACAGAGACCTTGATCCCACGCTCTGGCCTAAGGATGCTAAGTTCACCGAGCTGCCACTCATCACCGGTTTGGTTTCCGATGGTTTCGAGGGCGGCGAACAGCTACTTGGCGAGGACGTCAAGATCGACGAGCACATTTCGCCTTCCGAGATGACGCATATCGTCGACGCCGACAGTTCGCAGACGGCCGCGATCCACGAAGTCAGGCGAGGGAGGGACCTCGTCATTCAAGGCCCGCCGGGCACGGGAAAATCCCAGACAATCGCCAACATTATCGCGTCGGCGGTAGCTGACGGCAAGACGGTGCTGTTCGTAGCCGAAAAGATGGCGGCACTCGAGGTCGTGAAACGACGCCTCGACCATGCCGGCGTCGGCGAAGCCTGCCTCGAACTCCATAGTAACAAGGCGAACAAGCGCGCCGTCCTCGCGGAGCTGCAGCATACTTGGGAGCTCGGCACGCCCAAAGGGGAATCCGGCAGTGCGCTCGATCAGCGCCTCACGGACGCACGCGATTTACTTAACGCCCATCCGGCACGCATTCACCGCGTGTATCAACCCTACTCGCTTTCCCCTTTCCAAGTCATGGGACACCTTGCAAGGCTGCGTCGCGAGGGCATGGCTCCATCGGATATCGAGCTGCCGGTTGCTGCGGACTGGACGCCAGAGGTGCGCGAGCGGACAAAGTCGCTGCTGACGGAACTTGCTGAACGCATCAAGGACATCGGCCTGCCAAAGCACCATCCGTGGTACGGTGTCGGGCTTACCGGAGTTACCCCGCTCGATCTTGAGCGTCTGACGACGAGATTGAAAACGACGGCCACGGAACTGGCTGAATTGCACAGCCAGATGGATGACGTATCGCAGACGCTCGAACTATCATCGCCGCACTCGCTTGCAAACTTTATGGACGTCGCGTCGACCGCGGAAAGGGTCGCCTCGTGTCCTTCGGAGATATCTTCGGAGGCATTGGCAAACGACGCATGGGCGACCGAACTGGATCGGGTACGCGATCTTGTCGTTGGCGGCGCCGAATTCTCGACATACGCGGCCGAAGTCGCGGCCCGCATGACGCCGGCCGCATGGGAATCTGATCCTGAGCCGATTGCCACGCAATTCGTCCGTCTTTCTGCAGACTTCTCACAAAGCGGGTTTGCCACGATCGAACAGCTTGCTTCTGTGCTGCCGCGCTTCCTGGCGGGCGCGGGCGCGTTGCGTACCCTGCTCGGCGTCAATGCTTCTCCGACCTTGGCATCGATTGATCGGCTCATCGTCATCGGGCAGCGCGTAGCCGAAGCCCCGGACGCCAGTCCGGACGCCTTCGTTGCCGCCATCTGGGAACGAGGCCTTGACCAGGCCTCCGATCTCTCTGAGGCCGTGGGAGACTTTCGGCGTATTCGTGCCGAGCTTGAAGGCAAGATCTCTGAGCAGGCCTGGGATATCGACCTTATGCAGGTGCGGGCAGCGGTCGCCGTCCATGGCAAGCGTCTCTTCAGGTTCATGAGCGGTGACTGGCGCAAGGCAAAGGCGCTTCTGCGCAGCGTAATGCCCACCGAGACTTCACCCGACGAAACTGTTCGAATCCTTGATCTTCTCCAGAAGGGCAAGAGCGCCCGCGCTGCGATCAAGGACGGCGACAGCCTCGGCAGATCTGCTTTCGGAGCGGATTGGCGAGGAGAAAAGTCGGACCCGAAGCCACTTGAAAACCTCGTACTTTGGATGCGAAGCCTGCGCGGTGTCGGTGTCGAAGCACGGTTGATAGCCGGTCGTCTCTCCGACAGGACGTCGGTAGCGGCCCGTTGTGAGCAGGTGAGGGCGCTGCTGGACGAGTCACGACGTCTTCTGCTCAGTCTATGGAAGGATCTTGGTGAGAAGGCGTCAGTTTTGTTTTCGGACGCTCCAGGCCCAGATGGCGTCTCGCTTACACAGACATCGCAATTCGCCCGCGAAATCGCCGATGCCCACAAGGTCTTCCTTACGCTGGTCCGCTCTGTTCCGGAAACAAACGCACACCGTCTTGCGCTATTGAAGCTGCTCGCATTGGCGCGCGGCCTGAAATCCACTCTGGAGCGGCTGGACTCCCTCGGGCGGGCTTCTTTCGGTCCGCTTTGGAAGGGGACGGAGTCTGACTGGTCGCTGCTGTCTCGCACGACTGAGTGGATTTCACAGAACTCCGACATCCGCCTGCTAAGCTCGCGCGTATCCGACCGCTCCGTGGTAGCTGTGAAAGCTCGCGATGCATTGGCGAGAGGAGAGATCCTTCAACACGATCTCCAAGCTTTGCTCGGCTTCCTGAAGGCGGATGTCTCGATTGTGTTCGGCGCGCGCGAAATCGGACAGACGGAGCTTGCGACGGTCGCGCAAAAGCTCGCGAAATGGGTCGAGACCGAGGAGCACCTATCCAAATGGGCCGCGTATCGCGGAAGAGCGGAAGACGCTGCGAACGCCGGCGTCGGTCTTGTTGTCGAACGCCTCGAAGATGGACGGGTGAAGCCGGATGACGTCGTGCCGTATGTGGAGATGGCGATCTACGAAGGGATCCTCAGGCATCAGCATTCCGCCGACCCCGAATTATCACGTTTCGACGGCGAAGTGCACGGGCGGCTTGTAAACGAATTCGCGACGTTGGACCGGAGCAGAATGGCGCTATCCCGTCTAGAGGTCGTCCGCGCTCACCACAAACGAATTCCTGCCGTCAGCGGGATCGGTCCTGTCGGAGTCCTTAGGGGAGAGATGGCGCGCCGTCGCGGTCACATGCCGATCCGCCAGCTCATGCAACGCGCGTCCGTAGCGATACAGGCGCTTAAGCCAGTCTTCATGATGAGCCCGCTTTCCATAGCACAGTTCTTGCCGCCCGGGCTTCTGCAGTTCGATCTCCTCGTCATGGACGAGGCCAGTCAAATTCAGCCGGTAGACGCGTTGGGAGCGGTGGCCCGCGCTAAACAGGTGGTCGTGGTTGGGGACGAGCGTCAGTTGCCGCCCACCCGTTTCTTCTCGAAAATGACCTCAAGCACGTTGGATGACGACGACGCCCGGGACGGCGCTCAGGTGTCAGATATTGAAAGCATCCTGGGACTCTTCTCCGCCCGAGGCCTTCCGGAAAAGATGCTCCGCTGGCACTACCGAAGCCGCCATCAGTCTCTGATCGCGGTCTCAAACAGCCAGTTCTATGATAGCAAGCTCTTCATTGTACCGAGTCCTTATACTGCCGAGGCGGGCATGGGCCTCCGCTTTCAGCATGTGCCTGGCGGCGTCTTCGAGGATGGCGTCAACAAGGTAGAGGCCAAGGTCGTCGCCGAAGCGATCATACGACATGCGTTCCAATCGCCGAGCCTGTCGCTCGGCGTCGCGGCATTCTCCATCAAGCAGCGTCGAGAGATCCAGGACCAATTGGAACTGCTGCGGCGCCTCAACCCAGAAACCGAGGAGTTCTTCCACTCGCATCCGAGCGAACCTTTCTTCATCAAGAACCTTGAAAACGTTCAGGGCGACGAGCGCGACGTCATCCTCATTTCCGTCGCCTATGCCAAGGGGCCAAGCGGCGCGCCAATGAGCATGCGCTTCGGGCCGTTGGGAGCTGAGGGAGGCGAACGTCGTCTCAATGTTCTTATCAGCCGCGCAAAGCGGCGCTGCGAAGTATACGCTTCGATCACCGACGAGGACATCGATCTCGAACGTGGAAAAGGCAAAGGCGTCTTCGCATTCAAACTGTTTCTCCATTACGCTCGAACGGGCAGGCTTTCGATGTCGCAGCGCACCGATCGAGGCATGGACAGCGTTTTTGAGGAACAGGTCATGGCTGCGCTTCAGGAGAGGGGCTATCAGGTCCATCCGCAGGTTGGAATCGCCGGGTTCTTCATAGATCTGGCGGTGGCCGACGAGCAGATACCGGGCAGATATATTCTCGGGATCGAATGCGACGGAGCCGCATACCATGACTCGCGTTCGGCTCGTGACCGAGACCGGCTTCGACAGGCGGTCCTCGAGGATCATGGCTGGAATATCTACCGCATCTGGAGTGCAGATTGGTTCCAAAGGCCAAAAGCGGAACTTGAACGCCTCGTCGCCGCCATCGAGCGGGCCAAGGCCGACGTCAGGTTGGGAACAAAGGAACACCTATCGAGGCGAGCGGTACCAGTCGAAGTCGTCACTATCGAACGTGCGAACGTTACAGAGATTGGTCTGCAGCCGGTTATCGTCGACGAAATTTCGAGCGCAACCTTGTATCAGGAGGCTGTGCTCCGACCGAATATCGTAGGCGAACTTCACGAGGCCCCGATCGGCGTAGTCATCGCACTCGTAAAGCAAACGGTCGGAGCAGAAGGACCAGTGCATCAGGACGAGGTCGTCACCCGGATCAGGTCGGCCTGGGGTCTTCAGCGGGCGGGAAACCGGATCGACGCCCATGTCGGCGCGGCAATCACAATCGCCCAGAGTTCTCAGGACATCGTGCGCGACGGGGAGTTTCTGCTTTGGCCGGACAAGGACATCACGCTCAGGGATCGTAGCGGCGTCACGTCTCTCAGCCTGCGTCGGATCGAAATGCTGCCGCCGATGGAAATTGACGAAGGGCTTATCACAATCATCAGAACGAGCCTCGGGGCCACAGTAGATCAGGCGGTGAATGCAGTCGCGCGTGGGCTCGGGTTCAAGTCAACCAGTAGTCAGTTAAAGGAACTGGTGGAGTCCCGGATTGTGCTCTTGCAAGAGAAGGGTTCCTTGATCGATTTCGGAGGCATGCTGACTGTTCTCAATCAAACTTGATGTGTGTAATGCCGAATTGGACGCGCAGTCTCAGGCAAGACCTCTCGACAATTGCACATCGGGAAATCTAGAATTCATGCTATACCAAAGTTGTAACTTCTCCATAGAACACATTGATATCTAAATAATAACGCCAATCGCCGATAGCCGCATCTTTAGCGGTCTGAGAGGCTATTTCATTCAGCAAAAAACAAAACCAAGTGGGCTTCATGTTCCATAATCTATCTTATGCGATACAAGCATGTAGCCGCAAAGTTGAAGTGTCCTGTTTCTGCAAAGTTGGAATGTCACTCTCCCCGGGTTTGATGACGGTGGAGATTGCGGATGGGACTGATAGCGATGAGCGAGCGCGACCTGCAGCGGATCGGGATTTTGTCGAAAGTGATGGCCGGCCGGATGACGATGGTGTCGGCGGCGCATGTGCTTGATCTGAGCACGCGCCAGGTGCGTCGTCTGTTGGATCGGATACGCACTGGCGGCGCGGCGTCGATCCGGCACAAGGCGATCGGCCGACCGTCGAACAACCGCATCAGCGATGGTGTTCGGGATTACGCCGTGACGCTGGTTGGCGAACGCTATGCGGACTTCGGGCCGACATTGGCGGCCGAGAAGCTTGCCGAGCGCGATGGATTGCGGGTGTCGCGCGAGACGTTGCGCAGCTGGATGGTGGATGCGGGCCTGTGGCTGTCGCGCAAGGCCGCAACAGCCATTAGGATCCATGTGGAAGCGAGGTGACGGCGCAATGAGGGTAGCCATCCATACACTAGGCACGCGCGGCGACGTTCAGCCCTATATCGCTCTTGCATTGGGTTTGATCAAGCGAGGACACCGAGTACAGCTTGCTGCTCCGGTTCAGTTCGAGAGCATGGTGCAAGGTCACGGCATCGCTTTCGCGCCCCTGCCGGGAGAGTTTCTCGCTCTTCTCGATACGCCCGAAGGAAAGGCGGCGATCGCCGGCGGCCAGGGCTTCAGTGCCGGTCTCAAGCTACTTAAGTACGCCCGCCTGATGATGCGAACCCTGCTCGACGCGGAATGGAAAGCGGCCCAGGCCTTCGCACCCGATATCTTCGTGCATCATCCGAAAGCAATCGCAGTACCACATATGGCGGAGGCGCTTCAGTGCCCCGTTATTCTGGCATCGCCGCTACCGGGCTTTACGCCGACCTCCGCTTTTCCCAGCCCGATGTTACCTTTCAAAGACATGGGCAGGTTCAACCGGATCAGCCATGTCGCGGCCATCAGGGGTGCAGAATTTCTGTTCGGCAAGATGCTCTCGACCTGGAGGGCGGAGCAGCTTGGTCTCGCGCGACGCAGAACGCCCGCCGTTGCTTCCAACGGCACGCTTTATGCCTACAGTCGCCATGTCGTGCCGGTCCCTCCGGACTGGGGCAGTGACGTGCTGGTGAGTGGCTACTGGTTTCTCGACAGCAAGAACTGGCGACCTCCAGACGACTTGGCAGCATTCCTCGCCGACGGAGAGCCGCCAATCTACGTCGGCTTCGGAAGCATGCCGGGCGTCGATCCAGGCCGGATGACAGCCATTGTTGTCGAGGCGCTCGCGAGCAAGGGCAAGCGGGGTATCTTGGCTCTTGGAGGCGGTGCCCTAACCGCAGAACATAGATCCCGGCACGTTCATGTCGTTCGTGACGCCCCTCACGACAGGTTGTTTCATGAGGCGAGTGCGATCATCCACCACGGCGGCGCCGGAACGACCGCGGCCGCTCTTCGGGCCGGCAAGCCCATGACCATTTGCCCATTTTTCGGCGATCAGCCGTTCTGGGCAAGGCGGGTAATGGAACTCGGCGTCGGTCTCTCGCTCGATCGCAGAGCGTTGACCGTCGAGAGCCTGACAGCAGCACTCGCAGCCATGGACGATCCTCCTATGCGACGCCAGGCAGATGCGGTTGGCACATTGATACGGGGCGAGGATGGCGTTGCGACCGCAGTCGGCTTCATTGAGGCTGCCGCGAGCAAGCTTCGGGCACAGCCTTGAAATGGATGGACAGTGCCCTGCCCGATCGAAACCCTGATTCGTCCCATCCTTGCAAGATCAGGAGAGGGCGACAAACTACATCGGTGAGGCAATGGGCGGGCGCGAAAGAGACCTCGCCTGCACAAATCGATGTCTTGCATTTCAAGCGCCGATCCTTCGATATATCATCAATTGTAGAACCAAGCGCTCAAGCGGCGGAAGGTCAAGGAATGCTGTTTAGGAGACGGAAGCCGCTCTCACCGGCTCAGCGCATCCGCGCCGTCTTTTGGCCATCCAAGGGGTTATTGCGGTCCATCCGGTACATTGCCATTCGAGTACTTCGATTGAAGGCTACCCCTCATGCCGTTGCGGCTGGCGTTGCAGCAGGGGTCGCCGTCTCCTGTACGCCTTTCCTGGGCTTTCACTTCGTGATGGCGTTTTGCCTAGCGTTTATCTTGAGAGGCAACATGATCGCGGCCGCGCTCGGGACGGCTTTTGGGAACCCCCTTACCTTTCCGCTGATCTTTGCTGCCGCCTACCGGATTGGCATTTTTCTGTCAGGCCGGCAGCCTGAGAGGGTGGGCGAAGCCAATCTGTTTTCCCTGCTCCGGCACCTCGATTTTGCAGCGCTTTGGCATCCGATCCTAAAACCAGTGCTTATCGGCGGCCTTCCGCTCGCCGCGTTATGCGGTGCGGCTTTTTATGTATTGACTTGGCAAGGCGTTCGCTTGTTCCAGCAGCGAGGAAAGCGGCGGACTTTGTGAAATCCGCGAGCCACAAACTCCCGGTAGAACGGCCGTTTATGCTCGGAGAGGCGTCGCCGCGAGGGAGAATCCACACCGGAGAAACGAACGGCAAGTTCGCCAACGGCTACGGACGGCTGGTTTTCCTCCGGCTCGCCATCAGCACCGCGGATCCGGCCACGCCAGAAATCGCCGAACCCAGCAGGATGCCGATCTTGACCTTGTCCTGCACGGCTGGATCGTCGAAAGCGAGCAGACCGATAAAAAGACTCATGGTGAAGCCGATGCCGCAAAGGAGCGCGACACCCGTCATTTGCGTCCAGTTTGCCATTGCCGGAAGCTGCGCAAAACCCAACTTCACCAGGAGACCGACGACAGACAGCACGCCGAGCAACTTGCCTGCAAACAATCCGGCAGCGACGCCGAGCGTATGAGGATCTGCTAAACTCGAGATCGACGTGCCGAGAAGGGAAACGCCGGCGTTGGCGAAGCCGAATACTGGCACGATGACGAATGCCACGGGCCGATGAAGGAGGTGTTCGAGCCGGTGCAGCGGGGATTCGGCGTCGCTAGCCTCCGGAGCGCCGGGCGAGAGTTTAATCGGTATCGTCAAAGCCAGCAGCACGCCTGCAAGCGTGGCGTGGATGCCAGAGATAAACATGAGCACCCACAAGGCGACGCCAACGGCGAGATAGAGCGTCAGCGTCTTCACGCCGGCTCGGTTGATCAAGAACAGGAGGGCCAGGACTGCGGCAGCTCCAGCGAGAGCCGAGAGATTAAGACCGCTTGTATAGAAGAGTGCGATGACAATGACGGCGCCGAGGTCGTCGATGATGGCAAGCGCCGCCAGAAAGATTTTCATCGACGCAGGAACCCGGCTCCCAAAGAGCGATAGCACTCCGAGCGCGAAGGCAATGTCGGTGGCCGTCGGGATCGCCCAACCGCGAATGCTTGCCGGCGTACCGGCATTGAAAGCCAGATAGATGAGGGCGGGGGCGAGCATTCCTCCCGCCGCCGCGGCACCGGGAAGGATTCGCCTGCTCCAAGTCGAGAGCTGGCCATCGAGCATCTCACGCTTGATCTCCAGACCGACGAGCAGAAAGAACACGGCCATGAGGGCGTCATTGATCCAGTGCTGTAAGCTCAGTGGCCCGATATAGAAGTGAAGGGCATCGAAATAGGCTTCTGCCAGCGAGGAATTTGCAACGGCAAGCGCCATCGCTGCGGCAGCCATAAGAACGAGGCCACCAGATGCCTCGCTGTCAAGAAATCTGCGGAGAGTCGATTGAATGCGGCCGGTGGAGATTGGCAAGGACATGGGTTCGCGCTCCCCTGTTGGAAGGTTGTTCTTGGTCTCCGTCGATTTCGGGAAGCCCGTGGCGCACGCAGCACACGCCATCCGGCATGGGATACCGAAAAGCAACACGGATTTCCAGAGTCTCCGTCCGATATCGCCCACATCTCGCATCAATCGACCGCTGATGGACATCCAGTCTCGATCAGCGCTTCTCACAATAGGAGATGGAACTTGGATTGCCGCGGTTGTCACCCCGTCATATCTGCAGTTCTTCCCGCGGACGTGGACCGGCAGAAAAAGCCCGCTCCAGCGGGGGGAGCCAGGGAGCGAGCCAGGTTCCTTTGGCGCTAAACCGCCTCAGGAGCGCGCCTCAGATTATACTCTCGCTCAATGGATGATGCCTGAGTCTGCCGCGGTTGTCGTTGCATCCTTTGACAGAAATGCGGAGGCGGCTGCCGGAGTTTATTCCACTCCTCATGCAAAATATGACGACGCCGTCCGGGCCGAGGGCCGGCGACCTATCCGAATGCGTCGAACATGGCGTGCTGCTGCGTGCTTAGGCATGCCTGCAATCCTGCGCGCCCGGTTATTGCAATTGAGGGGGTGATCTTCCCGCGCTTTTGGCATTAGAAGACTTCCTGATCTGCGTCACGTATCGAGTCCTTCATGCCCATTCCCTATCGCTACTCCAAGCTTCTTCGCCGCTCCCGTGTTCTCTGGGGTTCGTTTTCCCTGTGGCGGCCGAGGCTGGTGTTCTGGTGCGGAGCCTTGGCGATCGGGGCGATCAGCGTTGGCTTTGCGAAGCTTGCGGATCTGGCGCAGAAGGGCTTTGGGTCTCTCACCTCTTCCGGTGAATGGGCCTTTCTGCTGCCACTAGCGCTGACGCCGCTCGGCTTCATGCTGTCGGCCTATCTGGCGGCAACGCTGTTTCCGAATTCTGGCGGTAGCGGCATCCCGCAGGCGATCGCCGCCCGGCATCTGAAGAACGAGGAAGATCGCACGCGGCTGCTGTCGCTGAAGATCGCCTTCGGCAAGATTGTGTTGACGGTGCTCGGGCTGTTCTCCGGCGCCTCGATCGGCCGCGAGGGACCGACCGTGCAGGTCGGCGCGTCGATCATGCTCGCTGTTGCCCGGTTTAGTGGCATGGCACAGGCGCGCGGGCTGATCCTTGCCGGATCGGCGGCAGGCATTGCGGCGGCGTTCAACACGCCGCTTGCCGGTATCGTCTTCGCGATCGAGGAAATGAGCCGGACCTACGAGTCTCGGGCGAACGGGCTGGTGCTCACGGCAGTCATCCTCTCCGGCCTTGCGGCGCTCGGGATTTCGGGAAGCTACAATTATTTCGGCATGGCATCGGCTGCCCCCACCGAGCTTCGCGACTGGGGGCTGGTTCTGATCTGCGGTATCGGCGGCGGTGCGTTGGGAGCGGCCTTCAGCGGCTTTGCACTGCACTTCGGCCAAAAGATTCGCCGCTGGGCCCAGCCACAGCCGCTGAAGCGGATGTTGGTTCTTGCGGGTATCTGCGGCCTGGCGATCGCGGTGATCGGCGTCGCTTCCGGCGGCACGACCTTCGGTACCGGCTACGAACAGGCGCGAGGCGCTGTCGAAGGCAATGCCCTGCCCCTGCTCTTCTTCGTCGAGAAGCTCGCTGCCAGCTTCCTGTCCATGCTGTCAGGTATTCCCGGCGGGATCTTCGCGCCGTCGCTCGCCGTCGGCGCCGGTTTCGGCAGCACCGTCGGTTCGCTGCTCGGCACCAGCATCGCACTGGCGGCCATCCTCGGCATGGCCGGTTATTTCGCGGGCGTCGTGCAGGCCCCGATGACGGCCTTCGTCATCATTCTGGAAATGACCGGCGATCATCAGGCGGTCATCACGATCATGGCAGTGTCTATGATAGGTTACGTGACTTCGCGCATTCTTTCGCGCGAGCCGCTTTATCATGGCCTTTCACGCGTCTTCATCGCCGCTGCTATCCGGGCGCGGCGTGCGGTCGAAAGGGAATCGGAGTAACACTAAGTTCTACAAAGACGACTGGCGAATATGCGGCGGATATCTACTGAGCGGTATGCTAGCGTAGACCTGACACCTGATGGACGCTGTTCGGTCTGTCCAGCGGTCTCGCGGCAATATCTCCAAAATAGCTATCGGGTGCGTGGTGTTGCTTTCGCAGACATCATTTGGCAGGAGCACGGAATGAAACGAGCAGCCAGTTGTTCATGCGGCCAGCTTTCGATCACCGCCGACGGAGAACCTGCCAAAATCTCTGCCTGCCATTGCCGGGCCTGCCAACGTCGCACCGGCAGCGCGTTCGGCGTGGCCGTTTTCTTCCACGCAGATCAAATGGAGACCTCCGGCGTATCGACCAGCTACGTCCGGTCGGGCGACAGCGGGAAATCGATCGAATTCAGGTTCTGCCCGGTATGCGGGTCTACGGTTTTCTGGATGCCGGAATTCAGAGAAGATCTCGTAGCCGTCGCCTTGGGATGCTTCGCCGACCCCTCCTCACTCGCGCCGACGCAAAGCGTCTATGAGGAAAGTCGTCTGGAATGGGTATCGTTCGATTTCACGTAGGTAAAAGGCGCCCAAGGTGGGGGGACTCTTTTCCCAGGAGACATCCAAGGGCCGCCCTCAATTTTGTGATTTCCTGGCGAGCGAAAACCCCATTAGTATCACGGAATGATATTTTCAGCGTCCGCGTTAGGTTTGAAGCTGTTCGGGCTCGTTGGCCTCGTTGTCCATCGACGCCCCGAAGCGGCGTGGACGGACGCCAGCGAAAATGTCGTGGTAAGTCTGCTCCTCGACGAGTGGTGCAGGCATTCGGCAACCAAGCGAAACGATCCGAAATCCTACGCCACCATACGGAGGATCGTCGCACTTCGTGCGGAAGGGAAAACTGTGGAAGAGGTCCGGTCTAAGCTTTTCTCCGAACCCGAGGCCGAAGAGGCAGGCTAACAAGCCCCGTTTAAAAGTCCAATCTCGCGGATAGCCGGATCGCCCGCCTTGACCCGATGGGCAATCATCGTCGCGGGCCGCAGCCACCTTCTACAAGCTCTTCTGCATCGGCAGAGTGATCGCTGTCGCCGGTAAGGAAGTCGGGCAACTCTTCCAAGACGGACGTTCAAACGGTTCGTCTGCGGCGCTCCGAATTGGCATCTTTGAAGCACGATAGAATTTTTTCACGAAGTCACGAAATAGGCACAGTCTTTTTAGCAACATGGACGGATTATGGGCGGCGGCGTTCACTATCATCCTCGCCGGCTCAGCTCGGGACCATTCTTCCAGCGTGCTCCGCTGTTCATATCACATCATCACATTTGAGAAGGACTGTTCGCATGCCTCGATCGGGACGCCGGACTTCTGGCCTTGCTGACGACGTCTATGAAGGCCTGGCGGGGTTCCGGCTAGCCATGAGGCGGTTCCTGTCGTTCAGCGAGGCGGCCCTTGCCGAGGCGGGCGTTACATCGCAGCAGTATCAGGCTCTCCTGGTCGTGCGGACTGCTCCGGGCTGGCAGATCAGGCTTCGCGATCTGGCCGAACAGATGCTCATGCACCATAACAGCGCCGTCCAGCTCGTCGATCGGATGTGCTCGGCAGGCCTCGCCGAGCGGATACCCGCGGAAGATGACAAGCGCAGCGTGCTAATCGGCCTGACCGCAAATGGCGAGCGGACGCTTGAATCTCTGGCGAAGGTTCATGTCGAGGCGATGCTTGCGCATGAGCCGCTGCTGGCTGAATCCCTATCCCGTCTTCGTCAGGTCACGGAAATGGCCTAGCCGTCACTCACCATTTCTTGATCGCGACATGCTTGACCTCCAAACGCGCATTTGTATCATGGTGTGATATAAAAAGGAGGAGAACGGCTATGCAGTATGATGAAGACGGCTACAGACCAACAAAGAGCGTATGGGCTTGGTCTGTTGTCGGCGCCTCGGCATTGACCGTGGTGCTCGGATTCACCTGGGGAGGATGGACGACGTCGGGAAGGGCCGCGGTGATGGCCGATATCGCCGTTCGTAACGCAAAGGCGGATCTGGTCGCGGGCATTTGCGTCCATAACTTCGTCACTGCGAGCGATGCCCAGGAGAACCTCAAGACGCTGCAGGCGAAGTCGTCATGGCAGCGTGACGACTTCATCACCGATGGAGGCTGGACCAAGATCGCGGGGATCGACGGTACTATCACAAACGCGGCGGACGCCTGCGCCGACCAGCTCGTGAAGATGAAGGAACTGCCGCAATCGGGAGGAGATGCCGCAGTCACCGACAGCTAGAGTTCAGGCCGGAAGTGATGAGTTGTCCGGTCCGCGCGAGGCCCGTCCGAAATGATTTCGGGCGGGCCATTTTTACGCACTGAAATCGCCAGCGGCCTCGGAATCCTCAAATGCCTGCAGAACCTCTCTGGTCATGAGGTGGGCGGCCATCAGGACGGCAGGCGACAACGGTCTGCCGTCGCGCGCGTGCCGGCATATTTTCAGAAGGCCCATCAGCTCGATCGGGTTCTCGATGAATCCGTCCAGCGCGTCTTCAACGTCCTTGGGAAATCGCGATCCGACCTGGATCGCGAGTTCGCCGTCCTCCCTCAGCACTCCCCGATCGATCAGAATGGTTTCCAGCCGGCCTACCCAGAGACCGACTTCGGCGCGTCTATCGATCATGTCGTTTCCCCCTCCCCAGCCTGTTCAAGCGAAAAGTCGCATTCCTCCTGGCGGGACGCCTCGCTCGCCTTCGCGGATTGTCCTCAGATATTCGAGCACGTCTCGGATCAAGTTTGGATGGGCTGGTTTCGATATCAGGCCGATAACTTTGGAGAGATCGGTTTCGATCAGTTCGGGGCTTCCCGTGACCATGACGACCGCGACGCTGAAATCGCTCGCGAGATACTGGCCGATCCGCGGGCCGGTCGCTCCGTCCCTCAGGTTGACGTCCACAAGGGCAATCGTGCTGAAGGCGGCGAACTGCTGCGCGGTCTCGAAGCTGTCGGCTATCCCGGAGATCTCATAGCCAAGCGTCGTTACAATATCCTCAAGATCAGCCGCGATCAGCAGGTCGTCTTCGACGATCAATATTTTCTCCCCAGCCATCCGCCCCCCTTTTTGTTCATGCTGCATTCAGGATTGACAATATGGCCGAACAGTTAAAGAATGTCATCACATGATATAAGGAGCGAGCCCATGACCATGACCGCCTTCCTCTCCGCTGTGTTTGCCTGCTATGTCGCGGTCATGTTCGCCATCGCCTCCATCCC
Source organism: Rhizobium aouanii (assembly GCF_037002925.1). Taxonomy (NCBI): domain Bacteria; kingdom Pseudomonadati; phylum Pseudomonadota; class Alphaproteobacteria; order Hyphomicrobiales; family Rhizobiaceae; genus Rhizobium; species Rhizobium aouanii. The sequence goes on along the minus strand of NZ_JBAMYD010000003.1, from coordinate 429,578 downwards.
CGGAGAGACATCTTCCGAGGTGTCGCAGGCTCAACAGCTACAGGCGGTGAATTGATCTCCGGCGCAGGGCGGCAAACATCAATTGTGGGCTGTGGCGTCGGAGCGTGACCATGTCACCGGATAGCAAGGTCTTTCTCGCTGCCGTCCTCCTGTTCGTCGCGGCGATATGGGGTGGAGTGGTCTACGTCTTCTTGCAGCTCTGAGCCCCAAATACATCATCACGTGACATTTTCTGCTGAAAACGGAACCATTGCGTGCGCCGCTCATTGGTCCTGCGAAGGAGATATTCGACATGCAACGCTCGCTGATTCAGCCAGACCATGCCTATGTATCGCGCGATCCCGGACGACCGCGTTATGTGTCCCGGATCGAAAACGGCGTCGTCGCTTACCGACAGTGCCTGTTCGGCATCCCCTTCTCCCGGACGACGACCTTGGACGAATTTGCCAGGTGGGCGCATGAGGACGTCGAACTTCGAGCGGCCGGGGCAAACCGCTTGATAACCGGAGAGCGGCCAGCGACGGCATTGTGATGATCACGAAGAGCCGGTGGCGCTGTGACAACGGATGAAGGAACTTAAAGTGGAGGCCGAACAAGACGAATCCCTTTACCATGTCCGAAGCCTACGTCGGCGCTACGGCCTTGGCCGGCACGAGGCGGAACGGATTCTTCAGCGGTTTGGCAATTCGAAACAGGAACTGGATCTGCTCCTGTCAGGTAGAGGCAGGACTCCCAGGCATCGCCTAGAAGAGCTTGCGACATCGGAGCAGAAGGCACCGTTCGGAATAGGTTGAAGTCCGCCTCACTTGCAGCGGACAACGCGCTGCAGCGCCGCGGTGACGCCCGTCAGTGAATAGGTATAGGTCGTACGAGTGCCTCGCGCCGACATCGCATGCAGCGTCATTCGGCTGCCGGACCGAAGTGCATCAACGAGTTCCGGTTCGAGAGCGGCGTCGGAAACCCAGGCGGTGTTATCCTTGACGAACATCTTGAAAGTCTTGTCCCCGATTGAAACCTGGACAATTGAGCCGCTCTTCAAGGCATATCCAAAGATGGCTTCAGGTTCATTGCCGCTTCGCTTCTCCGCTGGCGCGATCAGGAAATAATTCCTTCCATGGTCCACATTGGCGGGTGCTGATTCCGTCGGCACCGAAAGCGCGTAGCAAACTCGAGATCCGTTTCTCGTAAAGGAATATACGCCCCAATCGCCGTTTTGAGACACCATCCTGGCCGCAGCATGGGCGGTCAATGGCATCGATGCAGCGATAGCAAGGCTGGCAAGCTTCCTCATGTTCTTCCTCTTCCTGAAGTGTCGAAATCAATGCTTGCGGCTCGATCCTAGCGTCGGTTTGTCGCGCGTTTCCCGCGCAGGAACTTAACCTCTTCGAAGGTGATGCACCCGTTCACGACGTGGCCTTCCCAGACCCGATTTCCAAGTTGGCAGGTGACCATGACGCCCTCGCTCTGACCGACGGTGGCGGTTGAAGAAACCGTGACGAGTTTTTGCTTTCGATATCGCTGAAACTCTCGCGTCGTGAGGCCCAGCCGGTCGGCAAGCACTTCGTCTGAAAGTGAATATAAGGGGTACGGGATGTCTGACATGTTGAAGATCGAGCTCGGTCCACAGAAATATCATGACGTGATATAATTCATTGCAGTGCGATGATTCAAGTCCTTGCAGCGTGGAAAGCGTTCGCGGCCGGTCTCAATGGCGAAGGACCATCACCCATGTTCTTCCAGCGGCCAGGACGCTGGACAAGATTGGCTGGTATCCTCATGACGCCTAGCCCGCTTTTCTCACCGCCTGCCAGTTTTGGCTCTATAGTTGCAGCTAGGCGGCTGCTGTTTTAGCGCGTGGCATTGAAGGCGAGCGCAGGGAGCGCCGCGGGTGCGGCGTCGGTGATTTGTGCGATGTATCCTCTGTTGTTGGTGGTCGGGGTTGCGATCCAGCGACGTCATCGGGCCGCGGTGCATATTCGGGCGTGTGCGAGGGCGAATTCGTCGGCATAAGGACAAGCCGAAGCCATTGCCACTTTGATGCGACGCACCGAGACGCGGACCTGTGCGCCGATCTTCAAGTCGACAAAGACGCGGGCAGCCTGGCCGCTTGCCTTGGATGACAGACGCGCCTCCTCCATGGCCGGGGCGATCTGCCCTTCCAGCCGCGGGTTGCGCGCCGGGCCAAAGACATAATCTATCTGATTGCTCTCGCACCAGTCCATCAGTTCGTCGCGGGCAAAGCCGGAATCGGCACGCAGGACGATGCGCACGTTCGGCCAGCTTTGGCGGATCTGCCCGATGATGCGATCGAGTTCGGCCACCGATCCTGCGCTGGCGTCAATGTTCGAACGCCGCAGCTTGGCCGAACGGGCCGATGGCTCTGTCGACATGGCGAAGGAGCAAGGCGCCGGCATCTGAGGTGATTGCGCCGCAGTCGAAGCCAGCCACAACTTTGTGGCCATCGAAGCCTTCAAATTCCAGCGGATCGAGAATACACTGTGTTTGCATCGGACCCCGTCCATGAACCTGATAACTTTTTGTTGCAAAAGAAGTTTCTCAGATTCTTGGGGGCCGATGCACTCCATACTTTGAGATATTCGGGCTAGTCCCGATTGGCAACCGCTGGCAAACTGCCTTCGTTCGAAAGACGAGTTTCGGTCTGCCGGGCGGCAGAGACAAGGCGGCGCTTTGCGCGGATGGCGTGCCATTGTTGGTCGATCAGGACGCCGATGAGGATCACGCCACCCATGACGGCGAAATTCAACGACGAAGGGATACCAAGTAGATTGACGAGATTCTGCAACTCCTGGAGCAGGACCGTGCCCAGCACGACGCCGACGATCGATCCCTCGCCGCCGCGGAGCGAAAAACCGCCAAGTACGGCAGCGGCAATTGCGTAGAGTTCGTAGAACTGACCATGGCTCGCCGGCGAGATCGAGCGCGTGTACATGGCGAAATAAATCGCCGAAAGCGCCGTCAGCAGCCCGCAAATGACATAGGCCGACATGACCATGTGGCCGGTACGGATACCGGAATAGCGAGCCGCCTCCTCATTCTTCCCGATCGCGTAAAGATAACGCCCGAAAACAGACCGATGCAGCATGATCCACATGACCACGGCAATGATGACGAGAGCGATGAAGGTGTTGGGAACGCCGTAAAACCGTCCGGCGGTCAGGAATTCGAGGTCGGGGAAATTTTGGCCGAAGGCAAAACCCGCTGTTCCGTCGGCCGTATAGAAGCGCGCTGCCCCACGATAAATCAGGAGGCCGCAGAGGGTGACGACGAAGGGCTGCAGGTTGAGCCGGGTGATCAGCCAGCCGTGGACGGCGCCAATGACTGCGCCGAGCGCGAGAATGAGCGGCAGCGCCAGCATCCAGGACATATCCTGGACCGCGATGAAATCGACGAACAGCACGCCGAGAAGCGCTACGAGCGAGCCCACGGAAAGCTCGATACCGCCTGTGATGATGACAAAGGCCTGGCCGATCGACAGGATGCCGAACAGGCCGATCAGGTTGGCAGTGTTGGCCAGGTTGATCGGCAGCAAGAAGCGCGGGTTGATGATGGCGACGACGATGCCGACGACGACGATCAAAAGCAGCAGTCCGAGATCTTTTTTGATCATTCGAAATCCATCCCGATACTTATTTATATTGACCGCATCCGCTATTTTACCCTTTTGCCGACGGCAAGCAAAAGGACGCTTTCCTGGCTGATTTCGTCCTCTTCCAATATGCCGGCGATCTGGCCCTCGTGCATGACGGCGATGCGGTCAGAAACGCCGATCACCTCTTCCATATCGCTTGATATCATCAGGATCGCCACTCCGGCATCGGCAAGCGCTCGCATCAGGCCGTAGATCTCGTTCTTCGCGCCGATATCGATGCCGCGTGTCGGCTCGTCGAAGATCATCACCTTCGGGCTCATCGACAACCATTTGGCAAGCACCACCTTCTGCTGGTTGCCGCCTGACAGAGTGCCGGTTCGCGTCGAAACGGAGGGCGCCTTGATACCGAGGCGAACGCGCTGCTTTTCGGCCGCCGCCCTCTCCCGCTCGGCAGAAAGCATGAAGCGGCTGGAGAGCTTGGGGAGATCGGCAAGGGTTATGTTCTGGGCGATCGGGAAATCAAGAAGAATGCCGTTGCGCTTGCGATCTTCCGGGACCAGGAAAATGCCACGGGCGACGGCGTCCCGGGCAGAACTGACCGCAATTTGCCGCCCGTCCTGCAGAATGGCTCCGCCGAAGCTCCGGTCAATGCCGAAGAGTACTTTTGCAAGCTCGGTGCGGCCCGACCCAACAAGCCCCGCAAGCCCCATGATTTCTCCATACCGGATTTCCAGATCAACGGGACGGCCGGGATAGGCCTCGGTGCGCACGCCGCTTGCCTTCAGCGCGACCGCGCCGGGCGAGCGCTGCGGTTTTGCGGTCCGGGCCGCAAGCATCCGGCCGATCATCAGCTTGACCATCTGGTCGTGACCGATGTCTTTTTTGGCGAGCGTGCCCACAAGAGTGCCGTCGCGCAGGACCACGACCCGGTCTGCGACGCGCTCAACCTCGTGGAGGCGATGCGAGATGAAAACCACACTGATGCCATCGGCTTTCAGCGATTTGATAATGCTCAGGAGACGCTCGGTTTCGGCCAGCGGCAGGCTGGACGTGGGTTCGTCGAAGATGACGAGCCTGGCGTTGATGGACAGCGCCTTGGCGATTTCCACCATCTGCTGCTCGGCAAGGGAAAGCGATGCCACGGGTGTGTCGGCGGAAAAATGAGCCCCTACCCGCTTCAAGAGCGGCTTCACCATGTCTCGCAGCCGATTGCGATCGACGAGCTTGAGAGGTCCGGCCTTCAGCGGCTCGCGGCCCAGGAAGATATTGGCGGCAACGTCGAGATTCTCAAAGAGATTGAGTTCTTGGTGTACGAAGGCGATGCCTGATGCGATGCTCGATTCCACAGTGAGGAAACGAAGCTCTGCGCCGTCGAGCAGAATCGTGCCTCGGTCGGGCGCGATCACGCCGCCGAGAATCTTCATCAACGTCGATTTTCCAGCCCCGTTCTCGCCGACGAGGCCGATGACCTCGCCCGGTATGATGTCGATCGACAGGCCCTCAAGCGCAACGACTCCCGGATAGGTCTTGCCAACGCCGGAAAGCGAAAGGAATGGCGTTGCAAGCGCGTCCGGTGACGGGATGTCGGAGCTGTGGTTCATCGCCTGTCCATGGCTGCCAATACTGTCGGCATGAGACGTCTTTCGCGGCGGCGGCAAGTGCCCCCGCCGCGAAGGAGGGTTATTTTCCAGACATGGCCTTCAGGCTGGCGGCATATTTGTCAACGTCATCCTTGCCGATGATTACCGTCGGGATGATGATCAAGCCGTTGCTGGGAACGCCTGACTTGTCGCCCTTGAGGTAGGCCGCCATCAGCTTCATGCCCTGATAGGCCCATTCGAACGGCTGTTGCACGACGGTCGCTGCGACGGTGCCTTCCTTGACGCCGCCGAGCGTGATCGGATCGTCATCAAATCCGACGACGGTGATCTGGCCGAGTTTGCCGGCGTCGCGCAACGCCTCATAGATGCGCGGCGTATTGTAGGAGTAGAAGCCGACCATGCAGGTGACGTCGGGGCTGGCCACCAGCGCGTCCTCGACGTTCTTCTTTGCGCGCGTCTGGTCGATATCGTCGCCGCGCACATCTGTCAGCTCGATCTTCGTGCCCTTCAGGCCGTCCTTCATGCCCTGGATGCGTTCCTTGGCATTGTCGGCGCCGAGCAGGCCGACGAAGCCGATGCATTTGCCGCCGTCCGGCATCGCCTTCTTGGCGATTTCGGCGGCCTGCATGCCGGCGTCGATATTCGATGAGCCGATATAGGCGACGCGGTTGGTCTGCGGCGCGTCGCTATCTGTGGTGAAGAGAGCAGTCTGCGAGCCGATCTTGTTCAAGCCGTCCGTCTGGGTCTTGGGATCGACTGCGGAAACCATGATCCCCTTGACGCCGGCACTGACCAAGTCTTCCATAAGCCGTTGCTGCACGGCGACCGATGCCTGCTCAGGGTACTTCAGCTCCATCTGGTAGTCGGGCATCTCGCCCTGCGCCTTCTTCACGCCCGCCTCTGCGGCTTTCCAGAAGTCGGATGCGCCGTTGACGACAAATGCGAGTGTCGGCTTGTCGGCAGCATTTGATACGGCAATCGGTGCCGCGCTCAGCATCAACCCGGCGAAAAACAAGGCTGCATTGCGTTTCAGCTGTTTCATAATACACCTCCCGAGGGGCCGCAGTTGCACGGGCCCGTTTCCGATTTACGGCCGGCCGGATGCGCGCCCCCTCCTAGGGCCGTCGCAAAGCGACGAGTGGCATAGGTTCCGATCGCTCCCTGACGGTATACAAGAAATTTAATTAGTAAATAGTATTATCAATGCAGATCAAAACATTTCATCGTGCAATGGCTACGATGGCGATTTTGTACTGACACTTGCCAATAACTGATAGTGTTGCAACAATTCCTGCAATTGCCAGCGCTTTCAGATAGATGGTAATATTAATTACCAAAACCGACGATCGATCACCCCTGACCCGTTATCCCAAGCAGAGACAGTTCCACGAATGCGAAAACCCAAGACCCAAAATAAGCCTGTGCGCGTGACGATGATGGACATCGCCGCGGCGGCTGGCTGCTCGCAGGCGGCCGTCTCCTTCGTCCTCAACGACACGCCCGGCACCCGTATCTCACAACAGACGCGCGATCGCGTATTGGAGGCGGCGCGCGCGCTCGGTTACATGGAGAAAACCTATACGACGAAGGCCTCTTATTCGGGACTGGACAACGTCATCGGTTTCGCCGTGGATCAACTCGCCACCAGCCCGGAAGCGATCGTTGCGATCGAAGGCGCGCGGCAAGCCTCCTGGAACGCCGGCAACGTCCTTCTGGTAACCCAGACGCTCAGTGACCCCGTCATGGAGCCGAAAGCAATCGAGGCGTTGACGAACGGAGGCATATCGGCGCTCATATATATGACAATCTATACCCGCCAGGTGGAGCTTCCATCCTATGTCAGCAAGCTCAACATCCCGACGGTCCTGCTGAACTGTTATACGGCGGACCATGCCTTTCCCGCCGTGGTGCCGAGCGAGATCGCGGGAGGGCAGAGCTCGACCCGGCATCTGATCATGCACGGACACCATCGCATCGCAACGATCACCGGTGAAATCTGGATGCAGGCTGCGCAGGACCGGCTGACGGGATATCGCCGCGCGCTGGCGACCGCCGATATACCCTTCGATCCGGAATTGGTCATTGAAGGCGACTGGTCGGCCGGTGCCGGCTATGCCTCCACGATGAAACTGCTTGCTCTGAAAGAGCCGCCCACCGCGATCTTCTGCCAGAACGACCGCACTGCCATCGGGTGCTACGAGGCGCTCAAGGATGCAGGGCTTCGCATTCCCCAGGACATGTCGGTGGTGGGTTATGACGACGAAGAAATTTCACGACATCTCGTCCCTCCGCTGACGACTTCGGTCCTTCCACACCTTGCCATGGGGCAATGGGCAATCGAACATCTCAACCCGGAAAGTACGCCCGGCAAGCGCTATCCCATTGCGAAGCTCGAATGTTCGCTCGTTAAGCGTCATTCCGTCGCCGCGCCGCGGGCCGAGGCGCGCCAGATCCTCGATGGCGCATATACCTCGCCATAGAACTTGGGTCGCGCCGATACCGAACGCCGGTGGCTGGCTCGGAAACCCTGACCGGGGCGCACTGGAACACGTGGTCGAAATCGCTTAGTGGCGATCGTACGGGCAGAGTTTGCCTTGTCGACGGGTTGCGAACGGGTTGCCCCCTACCCTTGCCTCGTCACTGATCCAGTATTCTCAACCACAGATACAATCTACGCAGAGGCAACGTTGACGACGTGTAGATTTGGCGCTAGCTCTATCGCCGATGAAAATCGCAATGGTTCTCGTAGTGGTGATATCGCGCATGGGCAGGACGGTCTGATCGTCCGGCAACAGCCACCCATGCGCCGAAAACAGGTCCCTGACGGGGCCTTTTTTTATGCCCCGTCGCACCCATCACCTCACTCACGACGGAACCCAGATATGACCGGCGAGACAGCCAACTCTTTCCTCAACAATCCCTCTGATCGTCGCATGAACGGCGGCGAGATCGTTCTGCAAGCGCTGCGCGACAACGGCGTCGAACACATTTTCGGTTATCCCGGCGCAGCGGTGCTGCCGATCTATGACGAAATCTTCCAACAGGAGGACATCAAACATTTCCTGGTGCGCCATGAGCAAGGGGCCGGACACGCCGCCGAAGGCTATGCCCGCTCGACAGGACGAGTTGGCGTCATGCTGGTGACATCGGGACCTGGCGTTACAAATGCGGTCACGGCGCTGCAGGATGCCCTTATGGACTCCGTGCCGCTCGTCTGCCTCGCCGGCCAGGTGCCGACAAGTCTGATCGGAACGGACGCTTTTCAGGAATGCGATACGGTCGGCATCACCCGCCCCTGCACAAAGCACAATTTCCTGGTCCAACACATCGACGATCTTGCCACGACGATCCATCTGGCATTCCGGATCGCGGCGGCCGGCCGGCCCGGCCCTGTTCTCGTCGACATGCCGAAGGACGTGCTCTTCGCCAGCGGGACCTACGTCTCACCTGACAAGGTAGCTCCGCTGCCGAGCTACCAGCCGGCAATGCAAGGCGATCAAAACGCGATCCGAGCGGCGATCTCATTGATGGCCGAAGCCCGGCGCCCCATTATCTATACCGGCGGCGGCATCATCAACGCCGGACCGGAGGCATCGAGATTGTTGCGTGAGTTCGTCGACCTCACCGGCTTTCCGGTAACGTCCACCATTATGGGACTTGGAGCCTATCCCGCCACCGGGCCGAACTGGCTGCGGGTCGCCGGACAGGACGGCTCGCATGAAGCCAATATGGCAATTGGCGAGTGCGATCTGATGGTCGCCATCGGCGCGCGGTTTGACGATCTTGCGATCTCGCGCGTCCATGAGTTTTCGCCTCGCTCGAAGAAAATCCAGATCGATATCGATGCCTCGTCGATCAACAAACGCGTTGCCGTCGACATCGGCATTCAGGGCGACGCCGCGCATGTGCTGGCGGATCTGATCCATGCCTGGCGGTCGCTTTCCAACGTCCCCGAACAGAAGCGGTTGCGGGCGTGGTGGACACAGATCGATCACTGGCGAACCCACGATTCGTTTTCCTACCAGCGGCTGGACCATGCCATCATGCCGCAACATGCCCTGGAGCGCCTGCATGCGCTGACAAAGCCGCACGACCCGATCATCGCCACGGAGATCGGTCAGCAAATGTGGGTGGCGCAGTTCTTCGGGTTCGACAGGCCCAATCGCTGGATTACCTCCGGGGGATTGGGGACGATGGGCTTCGGTCTTCCTGCCGCGCTGGGGGCGCAGCTCGCAAATCCCGGCCGCCTTGTCATCGACATTGCCGGCGACGCGTCGGTGCAAACGACGATGAAAGAGCTGTCGACGGCGATACAGCATCAAGCGCCGATCAAGATCTTCATCTTGAGCGATGAGCATCCGGGCATGGCGCGAGAATGGGATCAAGTGCCGGAGGGCAGTGGTCGATTTCGCTCTTATGCGGCTTCGCTGCCCGATTTCGCCAAGCTTGCAGAAGCCTACGGCGCTATCGGCCTTCATTGCGAGACCCCGGCCGACCTCGACGCCAGGATTGAGGAGATGATCGACGTGGACCGGCCGGTGCTCCTCCACTGCCGGGTTGCAAGGCTGACCGATACCAATCGGCAGTAACGGCTAATGATCGAACACCCCAAAAGCAAGCCGTGCGATCGTGCAGCCCGCAGTCATCGTCTATTCTAGCCGAAGACTTCATGATCGAGACTGGCGTCTCGATCATGGATTTATGCCGTTCCACCGAATCGATTTTCTTCAGCCCGCTTCTGATCAAAGATGCTGTGTCACGACTCTTTGTTTGAAAGAGCGGCCAAGTCCTCTTTAAGCCGCACCGGTAAATCCATCCGTTCGTGAAGAATGCTCATGACGCCAAGATTACCGTTCTCAAGCTCACGAAAGAATAGGTAGTGATGCTCATAGCGGCTGAAATAGGCCCGACGCCTGATGTCAGTGGGAACTGTCAACCGTTGCGGAAGCTGTCGCCAGATCAGGCGATCCTCGCATAAACGCTGCAAATAAACATGTAGCCCGAGAATGTACGCATCTGCCTGTTTTTCTCCCCACGCTTCGAAAGTGTCACGCCAAATCTTGTCCTGCGCGGCGTCAGCGCGTGGATAAAACCGATAGGCTACCATGCTCAGCGGCGCTTGTTGCGGCGGATAACGTCTTCAGGGGAAACGACGACAAACTCGCTGTCGTCGGCACGCATTGCGGGTGCAAGCTCCTTTTGCAGGCCATCCCATGCCTCGTCGCGCGCTTGCAAATCGCGTCGGATCAGGGCGCGAATGTACTCGCTCGCATTCTCATAGAGGCCGTCGTCACCGATCTGCTGCTGAATGTGATCTTGCAGCACGCCGCTGACCTTCACATGAATGCTGCCCGATGCCATGGGCCTACCCTTTCGTTCTTCCTCTATCGTGGTGCAGCGTAGCATATATTGTCAATATTCATCACAAAAAATTCAATCGTGACATGGCTTCTCGAACCTCGCTCGGCGACTCGGCTGGCTTAAAGATGTTCCGAACAGGATCATCATCGTCGGTTCGCCGTTTGTTTAGTGCTTGCGGGCCTGGGGCAGCAGGTTCATGCTTGTTTCCTATTCTGAGGCCTGCTGGTTGCGGCTTAGCCGTACATCGGGGTTTCGTGAGATGCGTCCGATGGAGTGCAGCGGCTGCGGGTTCGATATTCAGAGCGGTTTTGCTTTCTGTCCGCGATGCGGCGCAAGGCAACCTATCACCTGCGCCACCTGCGGCTATCCCTGTCAGCCCGATTTTGCCTTCTGCCCCAGCTGTGGCGCGTCGGTTTCGGCCAAAGTCCAACCCGCGTCGAAGCCAAACATCGAGGCGGTGCAGTCTAAATCTGACGGCGATGCCGACCGGCGGCCGGTGACCGTGCTCTTTGCCGATCTCTGCGGTTTCACGACGCTGAGCGAGCAGATCGACCCTGAAGTCATGCGAGTGCTGCAGAACGAATTGTTCGAAGAGATGACCCAGGCGGTCGAGGCCTATGGCGGCTTCGTCGACAAATTCGTCGGCGATGCGCTGCTGGCGCTGTTCGGCGCGCCGGTCGCTCATGAGGACGATCCGGTCCGGGCGCTCGGTGCCGCACTCGATATGATCGGTCGGGCGACGCAGGTCGGCGAGCGCTGGCACGCCCGCGCCGGCGTGCCGCTGCGTCTGCATATCGGCATCAATAGCGGCCCTGTCGTTACCGGCGGCTTCGGTGCGGTCAATACAAAATCCTATTCGGTGACCGGCGACACGGTAAACATCGCCCAACGCCTGCAATCCATGGCCGGCGAAAACGATATCCTTGTCGGGCCGCTGACCTATCGCCTCACCCGCCATGCCTTTGCCTTCGAGAGTCTCGGAGCGCAGGCGTTGCGCGGCAAAAGCGGAAACGTTCTTGTCCATCGGCTGACAGGGCTGTCGGAAGCGCCGCATACGGCGCGCGGGCTCGAGAGTTTCGGCCTTCAGGCACCGATGATCGGACGGGATACGGAGCTGTCGCGGTTGCTGACATGCCTCGACCTTGCCTGCGGTGGTGCTGCGCAGCTTGTCCGTCTGATCGGCGAGGCGGGCATCGGCAAGTCGCGGCTGGTCAACGAATTCGTCGCAATTGCCGGCACTGCTGCCCGTTTCCAGGGCCTCGCCATCCGCAAAGCGACCTGCTCTCCGCTCGGCGAACAATCCTATGGCACGCTCGGCGCGGTCGTGCGCAGCGCCTACGGCATCGGCGAGCGGGACGATCTCGACAGGGCGCGGCAATTGCTGGCAACGGGGTTCCGCGCGCTCGATCTGACGCAGGAAGAGGTCGAGGGACTTCTGCCGCTTTTTCTGCATGTCCTCGGCCTCGGCGATCCCGATGGCGCGTTGCGGTACATCGAGCCGGAGCAGTTGAGACGGCAGATCTTCTATGCCGTCCGCACCGTCTTCGAGCGGCGGCTGGCGCAGGGTCCTCTGCTGCTTGTCATCGAGGATCTGCACTGGGCGGACGCCGCCTCGCTGGAAGTGCTTCGCTTCATGATGGATCGGCTGGAGCGCAGCCGGTTGATGCTGCTGGCGGTCTACCGGCCGACATCGCAGACCGACCCACTGGACTCCAATCGCGTCAGCGTCACCGTGCAGCGTCTTGGCCCACTCTTTGCGACCGACGGGCAGAAGCTGCTTGCTGCGTTTTTTGGCGAGGGTCACGGCAGATTGCCGGTGACGATGCGCAAGCGCATCCTCGACCGCGCCGGCGGCAACCCGCTTTTCATCGAAGAAATCCTTCGGGCACTGATCGACATGGGCACGTTGCACAATGACGGCCAGCGCTGGCATGTCGCAGCGGAAGACACGGATGTCGATATACCGGTGAACCTGCAAGCCCTGTTGCTTGCCCGCGTCGATCGTCTGCCACAGGAGATCAGACGGCTGGCGCAAGAGGCTGCGGTGGTCGGCCCGAAATTCGATACCGCCCTGCTCCGCACCATCGCCACCGACCCAGCCGCCATCGATGCCGCATTGGATCATCTCTGCGATGCCAATATCATCGAGGAATTGCATGGGCCGGATGCCGGCGGGTCGCCGGGCTATCGCTTCAGCCAGACGCTGATGCATGACGTCATCTATCACAATCTTCTGCTGCAACGGCGCATGGAGCTTCATCGACGGATCGGTCAGGTTCTGGAACGTCAATATGGTGCAGCGCCCGACCGGCCCGAGCATCTGGCACAGCTCGGCCATCACTTCAGCCTGACCACCGAAAAGGCCAAAGGCGCCACCTATCTGATGGCGGCGGGCGATCTGGCGCGCAAGGCCTACGCCAATGACGATGCAATGCGCCTCTACCGTCAGGCCCTTGCGGCCTTCGCAAACGAGGCGGAGGTGACACCGGAGCAACAGGCGCTCTTGGAGCGTCTTGCCGATCTCTGCGGTCCCGCCGGCCTGCGCGACGCCGCCTTGAACCATTATCAGCGGGCGCTGGCGATCCACCGCACCAGAGACAATCCTATCGCCGCGGCGAGGATATTGCGCAAGATCGGCCGTTTGCATCTCGATGCAGGGCGCCGCGATCAAGCGGAGACACATTTGGCCGAAGCCGAAGCGATGATCGCAACGATCGATGCGCCGGTCGAACGTGCACATGTCCTGCAGGAGCGCGGCCATCTGGCCTTCCGCATGGGGGATCAGTCCGCTGCCGCAGAGTGGGCGACGCAGGCGCTGCAATGCCTGCAAACGCTGCCGATCGACGGGACGACCGAGGCCGGACGAGAGACAGCGCGAGCGATGGCGGAGGCGCTGAACACGAAGGGTGCGGCCTTTGCGCGGCTCGGACGTCGCCGCGAGGCCGTACAGGAAGTGGAGCGCAGCCTCTCGGTTGCCGAAAAGGCCGATCTGCAAAGTGCCGCCTGTCGCGCCTATTCCAATCTCGGCGTTCTCTACACAATTGTCGATCCCGCCAACGCCATCAGGATCTGCCGGCGCGGTCTGGAGGTTGCGACCCGTATAGGCGATCTCGGCTTCCAGGCGCGCCTTCTCGCAAACCTCGCCGTCGCATGCTGTACCTTCACAGATCGCTGCGCCGTCGAAGGTGTACCAGCGGCGGAGAAGGCCGTCGAAATCGACCGGGCGCTCGATCAGCGCGACCATCTCTCCGTGCCGCTGATCGTGCTGGGCCAGATTCATCAATGCCACGGGCAGCCGAAGCTAGCTCGTAAGTATTACGAAGAAGCCCTTGAGGTTGCGAAGGAAATTGATGAACCGCAACTGCTCTTTCCGTGCTATGATGGCTTGGCGACGCTCAGCCTTGAGCATGACGACATGGACGAGGCGGAACGGTATTTCACGCTGGCACAGGATGTGTGCATCCGCCACAACCTCGACCCAGGCACGCTCGTCGTCTTGCCGTTTCTCGACTGATCTGTCCTCGTTGAAGTGATCGCCGGAGATCGATTTGGCAAATCGATTCAAAAACATAAAGGGAGGAACGAAACATGCAGGAGAACCACGCCGGAAGACCATTGCAGCCGGGAGATCGCGCGCCGAACGTGGTGCTGGATGCGATCACCCGCCAGGGCAAGGTCGCCATCGACGATTTTCGCGGCCAGAAGCCGGTGCTCGTCGGCTTGTTCCGCGGATTGCATTGCCCCTTCTGTCGCCGGCAGATCGCCGCCATGGCCGAACTCACCGACGCCTTGCAGGAGAAGGGCATCGACAGCCTGACCGTCGTCAACACGCCGATCGACCGCGCCCGCCTCTATTTCCGCTACCATCCACTTCCCAATCTGCTGGCGGCCTCGGACCCGGAACGGGTATCGCACAGGGCCTTCGGCCTGCCGAATCTGCAGTTCACTGAAGATGAGAATGAGTGGCCGCGCAAAGTCAGCATGAACACGGTGATGTCCATGCGCATCGACATGCCGGGCGAGCTTCCAGCGCCTATGGACCCGATGGCGGCGTCGGAATTCCTCGACAAGGCGGACGGCTATGAAATCACTGAGGATGACGAGCAGATGATCGCCACCGGCCACGGCCAGCTCGTCGGCGAATTCCTGCTCGATCGGGATGGCGTCGTGCGCTGGTGTTTCACGGAAGTCGAGGAGGATGGCCGCCATATGTTCGGCGGTCCGGCCCCTCGGGAAGTGATGTCGGCGGCGTCGAACATGGCTGTTTGAAGCGAATGAGGCCGTGCTTGAAAGGTCGGACGCTTGAACAAGGCGAGCAATTCCGGTCCCGCGTGATCGCCCTTATTCCATCCTGAACTTGGCGTGGCAGGTCGTACAGGTCTGGAGCATGAGGTGGAACGCGTGTTCCGCCGGCATTGCCAGCAGTTCCTGCTCGTCGCGGACGTGGGTGCCGAGCGGGCCGCCACCCATGGCTTCTCCAGGCTTCATGCGCATGCTGGCGGACATCGGTCCTGGATTGTTCTGCGCGGCGGCGTCCAGCGCGACGGCGTAATCGCCCAGGTCGTTGGCGATGCGGTCGAACCGCTCGCGCTCCTTAAGGATGTTCGGCCCGGCCTTCGATTGCCGACTGTCGGCCTCGGACCCGAAATGTGCGGAGAGAACACTCCCGGACTTGTCACGGATGGTGTCGGCCGCCCATTTGAACTCGCTGGCCTTGTAAGCCGCCGGATCCTTGAACATGCCGGAGATCGTCTTCGCCGCGGCGGCCATGGCCTTCATGTCCGCCTGTCGACGGGAGACGGGGTCCTCCGCGGCTGGCGACGGAACCCCCGTCATCAGGACTGCTCCCACGATGGAGAGCAGTCCAACCTTCTTCGTGTAAGCGGTCTGTTTCATAAACGCTGCGTTCCAAACCGGGCCATGCCACTTGCTTCGGATATCCGTCGCTTCACCGGATATCCGTTCTCATCTGGGCAGGAAGAGGGCGAACGGACACCCCCCTCCCCGATCACGCTGCCATCTTGCGGCAGCTATCGGCGCAACGACGGCAGGCGTCGACGCAGCTTTGCATATCGCCCACCCGCTCGCAGTCTTCGGCGCACTGGCCGCAGATTTCTGCGCATTCCCGGCAGACATGCTTGTGGTGCTCCGAGCCGATCAGCATGAAGTGCGCAGAGGTCCGGCAAATCTCAGCGCATGCCATCATCAGCTTGAAGTGCGGAGGCTTGGTGTGCTCCCCGCCCAGTTCCAGGCAATGTCCCATGGCCATCGACAGGCATTCGCTGTAGCAAGCGAGGCAATTGTCGATGCAGGCTTTCATTTCAGTCGACATGTGATGCATGGCTCAATCTCCTATTTGGCTTCCTTGTCCACCCACCTGGACATCTCTTCGATCTCCTTTTTCTGGGCTTCGATGACCTTTTGGGCCATCTGCTTGGCCTCTTCATTGTCGCCGTACTTCAGTTCGACCTCCGACATGCTGATCGCGCCCATGTGGTGGGCGATCATGCCGCAGACGAAGGAGACGTCGGCGTCCTTCTTCATCATCCCCTGCATCATGTTCATGTGCATGCCCTTCATGCCGTCCATCGACGCCTTCTGGTAGTCGGTCATGTCGCCCATCGGCATGCCGCCCGAAGGCATGTCCGCCTTCGACATGTCCATGTCTTCGGACTTGCATTTTTCCGGATAGGTCATCGTCGATTGGGCGGAAACCGCCGACGGCAGGATTGCAAAGCCGGCGGCGACTGCCGTGCACAAGGCAAGCTTGGTGAACGTCTTCATGTTTCGATCTCCGAAATCTGGTTGATTGTTTGGTCCGTCTCAGCCCGCCTGAAATCGGGGCGGCGGATCGATCGCACCGATCAGCAGGAGCGGCCTGTCGACGGACTGCGTCCGTTCATGCCTTCCCGGTTCGAAGTGCGGAGCCGCGACCTTGGCAAGTTCCGGAAGGATCGGACAGCAGTGCATCGCCGAACAGCACCCGGCCTGCATGCCATAGGCATGCCCCACATGGTGATCACGCTCCCCCACCACTGCACAGTGCTGGCTTTGAAGGGTGCTCGGCGCCGCGGCCATGCCGAAAGGATTTGCCGCCACCAGGAGAGCGACGACCAAAAGCTGAGCGTACCGGAAGATGCTTCCAAGTCTCATTCGGCTGGTTTCCTTCCGGCGCCGAACGGTGCGGCAGCCGCAATGTTCCACAGTACCAGTGATCTGTGGCGGCCTTGCGTTTTGGCAACGGCCAATGAGGAAGCATTAACCGTCGCCGGCTAGTCTGCGCCTCTCGCTCGGAACAATTCGATGAAACCTGGCTATTCGCTGGCCCAGATAGGACTTCACTGGCTGGTCGCCCTCCTGGTGCCGGTCCAGTATCTGACGGGCGGCAGCATCGAGAGAACCCACCACGCCGTCCACATGAGCATGACTCCGGCGTACTGGGACGTCGTCCAGCACCATCTCCACAACTATGGGGGAATGGCGATCGGCCTACTGATGGGCCTGCGGCTGGTTCTTCGTCTTCTTCAGCCCTCCGAAACCAGCGCACCCAGCTCATGGAGTGAGCGAGCAGCCGCGGCGCTTCACCACGCCTTCTACGCCGCGATCATTGGGCAGGCCTGCATGGGCGTCGTCGCTAGCTACTTCTGGTTCGGGATTGCGCCGTACCACGTCGTCGGATCGAGGATCATCCTGGCGATGGTGACGCTGCATCTCGCGGCGGCGATTTGGCATACGGTCGTCGCCCGTGACGAGACGGTCGACCGGATGGTGTTCCCGCTCCGGAAGCGGTCAGCCGAAGATCTGTAACGTGGCGAACATCAGCACGACGTAGCGGCCGGTCTTGGCTGAGAATACCAGGATCTGAACGGGATGAGCGGTTCCGTGCCACATAAAGGACGCGAACATCGACGAAAGATGAGTCGCAATTGAAATCGAGCTGCTTTGCATGTAGTTCGAGGAGCATGGGCAAGATGTACCGAATCGCAATGAGCAGACTGCTCGTGTTGATGCGGCTGGTGATCATCGTATCACTGGCGGGGTACTCCCTGTCGAACGCTAATGCGGTGATGCATGGCTCCTCCTTCCCCGAGCTGAAAGCCGTCGTCTCGGACGTGACGCCATCCCACGAAGGCCACGACATGTCGGCGGCGGCCCATCACGGCCACTCGCATGGCGACGTATCCGAAGAAGAGGACGATGGTGCGTCGAAGCTCGTCAAGCAGGAATGCTGCAAGGACTTCTGCGGCGGCTTTGGCATCATTTGTGAAGGCCAAGATGTCAGCAGACCCGTCGTAACCTCGATCCGGCAGTTCATCGACGACCGGACGACCCTTGGCGAGCTGCCGCCCCTCCACCGTCCCCCGAATATCTGAATAGAGACGTACCCGTTTGATCGGGTCTAGTCGGACGCTTGCCTGCTTCCGGGCGAGCGCCCCGTAAGGCTATCTCATATTCGGAAATTTCATAATGAAACCCTCGCTTTTCGTGGTGGGGCTGCCGCTTGTCGTCGGCGGCTGCGCATCCACACTTCCTCCCGACGTGGTGGCGTCTTCCACCGCGGTCGACCAGCCGTCCGCACCTCCGGCGGCATACAGGTCGCCGATCGCAGGCTACGTCGCCCGGCAGCCGGTCGATCCCAAACCCTGGCGCAGACAGAACGATCTGCAGTCTCCCATGAATGGAGACGGCTCATGATCGGCACCAGAAAACTGGTCGTGGCGCTGGCATTTCCGCTTGCCTTGAGCGGCTGCGTTACAGGCGCCGAGTATTCCCGCAAAGACGCGGGCTTCCCCTCCGTTGCCAACAAGACCGCCACCGTCACGGCGAAAGAGACTGTCTGGATCCAGAACCAGAACCAGGCCCGATCGGCGGCCGCGCAGGTCAAAAGCCTGCTTGCTCGAACGAAGCCCGTCGATGTCGAGACGGCCGTCCAGATTGCGCTGCTCAACAACAAGGGACTGCAGGCCGCCTATGCCGATCTTGGCGACAGCGCCGCCGATGCCTGGCAGTCGACGATGTTCCTCAACCCGACCGTCTCCATCGGCACCACCGGCATCGGGACTCCGGGACTGCAGGCGTTCAAGACGATCGAAGGAATGATTGCGACGAACATCCTGGCGCTCGCCACGAAGAACAGGGACATGGCGATCGCCGACACCCGCTTCCGGCAGGCGCAATTGACCGCGGCGGTGAAGACACTCCAAGTCGCCGCCGACACCCGGCGCGGCTGGATCACCGCGGTGGCGTCATGGGAGACCGTCGGGCAGCTCCAGCGCGCCCAGGCGACCACCGACGCAGCCTCGGAACTCGCGGAGAAGCTTGGCGAGACCGGCGCAATGACCAAGGGCGCTCAAGCCCGTGAGCATGTCTTCGTCGCCGAACTCGCCGGAGAAACGGCGAAGGCCCGCCTGTCCGCCCGTCTTGCCAAGGAGGAGCTGACGCGGCTGATGGGCCTCTGGGGCTCAGATCTGGATTACCAAATTCCGAACAGCCTGCCGCCACTGCCCAAGTCCGTCATCAGACGCGATACCATCGAGGCCGAGGCTCTCAGGAACCGCATCGATCTGCAGATCCCCAAGCTCGACCTTGAGGCCACGGCCAAGTCCTACGGCCTCACCGAGGCGACACGCTATGTGACCGACCTCGAAATCCTGACCGGTTTCGAAACGGAACGCGAAATCGAGGACGACGAGACGAAAACGCGAACCACTGCGCAGGTCGAGCTTGAGTTCGCCATCCCGATCTTCGACACCGGCAAGGCCCGGATGCGCAAGTCCGAGCTGGCCTACATGCGGGCGGCGAACCTCTTGGCGGAGAAAGCCGTCAACGTCCGCTCGGAAGCACGCTCAGCCTACGAGGCTTACCGCTCGAACTACGATATCGCGCGGCACTACCGCAACAGCGTCGTGCCGCTGCGCACCAAGGTCGAGGAGGAATCCCTGCTGACCTACAACGGCATGATCTCGAACACCTTCGAGCTGCTGACAGACACCCGCGACAAGATCAACTCCATCCTGCTCTCCGTCAACGCGAAGCGAGATTTCTGGCTGGCCGAAGCCGATCTGGCGCCTGCGATCTACGGCGGCGGCACGACGAAGGCGTCGGCAGAGACCGAGGTCGCCGCTGCTTCCGAAGGCAGCGCTGGCGGCGGTCATTGAGAAAGGACACACCATGTTCAACAGACGACAACTTTTTGGAGCCAGCGCCGCTCTGCTCAGCACAGCCGCTTGGACGAAGACGTCGGCGATGGGCCTGCCCGACGCGCCGACCATGGAATCGGCGGACATGCAGCCGCCGCTTCACCCTGCCTCAGGTCCGGACTATCAGCCCGTGGTCACCCTCAACGGCTGGACCCTGCCGCACAGGATGAACAATGGCGTCAAGGAGTTCCACCTCGTCGCCGAACCGGTCGAACGCGAGATGGCGGACGGCATGACCGCCTATCTGTGGGGCTACAACGGACAGTCACCGGGACCGACGATCGAGGCTGTCGAGGGCGATCGCGTCCGGATCTTCGTCACCAACAAGCTGCCGGAGCACACGACGATCCACTGGCACGGCATGATCCTGCCGTCGGGCATGGACGGCGTCGGCGGCCTGACGCAACCGCATATTCCAGTCGGCAAGACCTACGTCTACGAGTTCGACCTCGTGAAATCCGGCACCTTCATGTACCACCCGCATTCCGACGAGATGGTGCAGATGGCCATGGGCATGATGGGTTTCTTCGTGATCCATCCGAAAGATCCCAAGTTCATGCGCGTCGACCGAGACTTCGTCTTCCTGCTCAACGCCTACGACATCGACCCCGGCTCCTACGTGCCGCGGATCATGGAGATGACCGACTTCAACATGTGGTGCTGGAACAGCCGCGTGTTCCCGGACATCAGCCCTCTGGTCGTGTCGAAGAACGACAGGGTGCGCGTCCGCGTCGGCAACCTGACGATGACCAACCATCCGATCCACATGCATGGCTACGATTTCGAGGTGACCTGTACCGACGGCGGTTGGGTGCGGCCGGAAGCGCGGTGGCCGGAGGTGAGCATCGACATCCCCGTCGGCGCGATGCGTGCCTACGAGTTCGACGCCAAGTATCTCGGCGACTGGGCGATCCATTGCCACAAATCGCACCACACGATGAACGCCATGGGTCACGACATTCCAACCTTCATCGGTGCGGACAAATCGAAGGTCGCCGAAAAGATCAGGAAGCTGCAGCCGGAATACATGCCCATGGGCACCAAAGGCATGGCCGACATGGGCGAAATGGAAATGCCCATCCCCGAGAACACCGTTCCGATGATGACCGGCTGGGGGCCGCATGGTCCGATCGAAATGGGCGGCATGTTCTCGGTCGTAAAGGTCCGCGAGGGGATCTCGGCGGACGATTACTCAGATCCTGGCTGGTACGAAAACCCGCCCGGAACGCAGGCCTTCGAGTGGACCGGAGACCTTCCGGACGCGACCAAGGCCAAAGACGCAAAAACGCAAATCACGCCGAAGCCGACAAACGGCTGAGGTCCAATCTCAACATCGAAAGGAATTCCGGATGAAGAATTATCTCATGGCACTGGCGCTCGTCGCCCTCGCGTCTCCAGCGCTCGCTTCCGGCAATCATGCCGGTGGCCACGGTGAGAAGATAGCTGTCGGAGAACCCGGCGACAAAGCCAAGGCGACACAGACCATCCGCGTCACGATGAAGGAAACTGACGACGGAAAGATGCTCTTCATTCCCGCGGTCTTCAACGTCCGCAAGGGGCAGACGGTCAAGATCGCGATCAAGAATGCCGGAACCATCGACCACGAATTCGTGCTCGATCAGGAAGACAAGATTCTGGAGCACAAGAAGGTCATGGAGAAGTTCCCGGAAATGGAACATGCGGACGCCAATTCCATCCGTCTTCCGGCAGGCCAATCCGGCGAGATCGTCTGGAAATTCACCACCGACGGCGAGTTCAAGTTCGCCTGCCTTATCCCCGGCCATTACGAAGCCGGCATGCACGGCGACGTCACCGTCGCCGGGAAATAATCAGCAAAAAAGGAGCTGCGAACATGAAAACTGCCATGATCAAAATCAGCGTGGCCGCCCTGCTCTCTGCCAGCGCGGCCTCCGGCGCGTTCGCCCAGGAATTCACCAAGGGTGTCGTCAACAAGGTCGACGCCAAAACGAACAAGGTGACCATCAAGCATGAGGACCTGAAGAGCCTCGACATGCCTGCGATGACGATGGTTTTCCGGGTCGAAGACCCGGCTCTGCTCGAAAGGCTGAAGGAAGGTTCGCAGATCGAGTTCGTCGCCGAACGCGTGAATGGCAAGCTGACCGTCACTGAAGTAAAATAGTGGGCTCCTGCCGCCCGGTCTCGATCCGGGCGGCAGGACATCAAGGAGTGGAGACGATGCACAGGAGAAGCTTTATTACAATGGCGGCATCCGCCTTGGCGTTCGTTGGCGGAGGGACACGTGCCGCCACGCCGACGAAGATGACGGTCTACAAGGATCCAAACTGCGGCTGCTGTCATGAATGGTCGAAGGCGATGGCGGCAGCAGGATTTTCCCTCGACGCTCGCGACACCGACGACCTTGCAGCGATCAAGGCGCGGTTGGGCGTGCCGGCCGACATGCAGGGATGCCACACCGCCGTCGTCGAGGAATACTACCTCGAGGGACATGTGCCGCTCGAGGCCGTCCAGCGCCTGTTGCAGGAGCGGCCGCCGGTCCGGGGGCTGGCCGTGCCGGGCATGCCGTCCGGCTCGTTGGGAATGGGCGACGACCCGCAGGCGTCCTATGACGTGTATGCAATCCCGTCAGGGACCGGAGCGCCATACGTGTTCAAGGAGGTCCGTCCCCGGAAGGGCTGACGTTGCGATCGATCGGGCCAGAACCGAGCGGCGATCAGGAACCCGGAGCGGGACCGCCCTCGCCAGACTGAGACTGATCGACCGGTTGCCGCCGAACGACGCTGCGTGATCGCCATCGGCGAAGGCCAGCCCGCAGGCGAATTTCTGCTCGATCGGATGGTGTCGTGCGCTGGTGTTTCACCGAAGTCGAAGCGGATGGCCGCCATATATGTTCGGCAGTCCCACCCCGCGGGAGGTGATGTCGGCAGCGTCGAACATGGCTGTTTGAAGCGAATGATCTTTAAAGCGCATCGCATCGAAATTGGATTCATGTGACGCGCTTTCCATGAGACGAACTACAAGTTCGTCGCTCGCATCGACTCCTCTTATCTCAAGGAACAAATCTCGCATGGCGATGTTGTCATTTATATAAACATTGAACCATGGGAGGAACTCATGCGGAAATCTCTTCAGTTCGTACTGGTCGGCTTGGCCGCGATAACCGGGTTGACGATCTCGCCGACGATCGCGGCCGCGCAGGATTTGGAGCTGCGGCTCGGCCCCGGTGGCGTCGGCGTTTACGACCGGGATCGCGATCGTGATCGATATGGATATGATCGCCGCGGACCGCGAGGCTGCGACCCGGATGATGCTCTCGACATCGCGCGGAGCGAAGGACTTCGCAGAGCACAGATCGTACGCATGTCTCCCCGCAGAATCGTTGTGCAGGGGATGACGCGCCGTGGACCGGAACGAATGACCTTCGCAAACCAGCGCGGCTGCCCGGAAATCTGACCGCGGCGTGAGCCATGAGGTGGGCCGGCCGGCCTTCGAGACCATCGGAGGATTCCAACCGTGCGGCCTTGTTTTCAAAGCGACGGAACCTTTGGCCCCTCTGGACATTGCTGCCCATGCAGCGCTCTGCTTTGGGTCGCGTGCACGTTGGAGCACCATAGGAGGATTCATCATGATGAGCGGTCAATTGAAGGCGCTTCTCGCCGTCCTTGCCGTTGCCGGCTATCAAAACAGAGACAAGATCGGGGAGCTTCTACGGGGCATTCAGAACCCTCAGCAGGCCGGCGCGGGAAACCAGCAGCCCGGCGGGGGGCTTGGCGGCATTCTTGGCGGACTGACCGGCTCGGGTGGTCTCGGCGGCCTTCTCGGCGGGCTGACGTCCGGAAGCGTCGTCAGCGGCGGCCTGGGCGATCTGCTGAAGACGTTTCAGCAGAATGGTCACGGTGACAAGGCTGAGTCGTGGGTAAAACCCGGTCCGAATGCGGACATTGATGACGGCCAGCTCGCGGAAGCACTGGGACCGGACGTTCTCAACGAGATCGCGGCCAGTACCGGCCTTTCGCATGAAGAGATTCTGGGGCGCCTGAAGCGCGATCTTCCGAAAGCTGTCGACGACCTGACCCCAGAGGGAAAAGTACCCACCGCCGAAGAGAGCTTTTTGTCTTCTGCTAGTCAAGCGACCACCACCGCACGGCCCGGCACCCTCTAATTTCGGGCCGTCTTTGCGTCGCACCAGCGCATCACTCGGCCAGCGCATCACTCGGGGAGACCGGCCTTGCGGTACCCGTCGATGAAATGCGCAAGCGTCCGAGCGTCACGGAACGGTTCGGCCGCCGCCCAGTGGCGGGTTGAAAAATGCGGGTTGGCGACGAGGAACAATTCGACCTCGGCATGCGCCTCGTCGAGCCGGCCGAGTTGGGCAAGGCTTGCCGCCAGGAAACGGCGTGAGCTCGTGCGATAGGTCTCGTCCCGGCGCAGCGTCTCGATGGCGGCTTCGTATTGGCCGGCGGCATATTGCGCCTGGCCGAGCGTCAGGTAATACCAGCCTGCCGGGAACGGGTTCAGCCGGAAGGCCTTGGCGATATGCTCAAGCCCCTCCCCGATCCGCCCGGCGAGAACCGCGATGTCGGATAGGGCCGCAAAGGTGTCGGCCTCATTCGGGTCGAGTTCGATCGCCTTGGCGAACTCCGCATCCGCCTCGGCGAAACTGCGCTCGTAGGCAAGCAGGTAGGCGAGGATCCAGCGGCAGCCGGCATCGTTGGGATCGATCGCCACCGCCTTGCGCGCCAGTTGCAGAGCAGTCTTACGCGTAGGCTCCGTCGGTCCGCCGGAATGCACCTCTCCCATCCAGTGATTTATGGCAAGCCAGCGATAGGGCTCCGCATAGGCGGGGTCGAGCGAAATCGCCCGCGTCAGCATCAGATGTGCTTCCCGCGCCGTCTGCGGCGAGTCGTCCATCAGCTTGCGCGCCCGCACGCAGAGATCGTAGGCTTCGAGATTTTTGGGCCGGTTGCGCGGCGGCGGTGCGCGCAGCCGGCCGAGCAGCGCTTCCACGATCTTGGCGGTCACCTCGTCCTGAACGGCAAAGATATCGTCCAGGCTGCGGTCGAAGCGTTCCGCCCAGAGATGATCGCCACTGACGGCGTCGACCAGCTGGGCGTTGATGCGCACCTGCCCTGCTGCCCGGCGTGCGCTCCCTTGCAGCAGGTAGCGCACGCCGAGCTCCTCGGCGATTGCGCGCACATCCATCGCCCTTCCCTTATAGGCGAAGGCCGAGCTGCGGGCGATGACGAACAGGCCCGGCATCCTGGACAGGTCGGTGATCAGGTCTTCGGTCAGCCCATCGGCGAAGGATTCCTGCTCGGGATCATTGCTGATATTGACGAAGGGCAGCACTACTATCGATGGTTTGTCGGGCAGCGGCAAAGGTTTTCGCTTGACGCGGCCAAGCTGATTGATGGCGCCGGTGAAACGGTAGCCGACACGCGGCACCGTAGAGATCCATTCACCGCCGTCGGCGGCCGGACCGAGCAGCTTGCGCAGTTGCGCGATCTGGACGGTGAGGTTGCCCTCCTCGACTGATATGCCCGGCCAGGCCGCGTCCATCAACTCGCCCTTCCCCAGGATTTCTCCGGGCCGCTCGACGAGGGCAGCAAGCAGCTTTACCCCGCGATGACCAACGGCAACGGGATCATCGTTCCGAAGGAGCGTTCCAGCCACCGGATCAAACACAAACGGACCAAAGGCAAAGCGCGATCCCTGCATCGAGCGCATCCTAGAGACTTTCAGCCTTCGTTGGAACTGTTCAGCAGGGGACAATTCGGTCCAGTTCAAGGCTCTAGCCGCATCAGAACACCCTCTCGCTCGTCGATGAAACCTTGTCCGGCTACCATGCCGCGAGCCGGATCTCAAACCTGCCGGGCGATGGCGCCGACTACATTGACGACAAGGCGCGCGGCGGTCAGGGCCGACAGGCGGTCGATGTCGGCAGGAGGATAGAGCTCGACAAGATCTAATCCTGCGATCCTGGCCCGCCTGCCAAGGCCGGCAATCAGGTCGATTACCTCGGTATAGGTGAGGCCGCCGGGCGTCCGCGCCGCCACACCCGGCATGATGCTGGGATCGAGGCTGTCGCAGTCGAGCGTGATCACGACCCGCGCTCCTTGCGGAATATGCCGGAGAGCGGCTTCGGCGCCGTCGGCGTGAATTTCACGGGCAGTGACGAAGCGGCTGCCGTAGGCCCGCGCCGCTTCGATGTCGGCGAGGCGTGCGCTGCCGACACTACGGAGGCCGACCTGCACCATGCCGGCGACATGCGGCATCTCGCTCGCCCGACGCATCGGGCTCGAATAGCCGAAACGCTCGCCATGCACGTCGTCACGCCAGTCGATATGGGCGTCGACCTGCAGGATCCAGACCGGTTCATGATCGGCAAAGCCGGCGATGAAGGGAATGGTCACGGAACAGTCGCCGCCGAGCAGGATCGGCACGGCGGGCACAGACAGGATCTCGCGCGTCTTCACCTCGATCCGGGCGCGGTTGGCGGCATTGTCATGCATGGAGGTTTCGACGTCACCGGCGTCGATGCAGCACCCCGGTTTACCATCGAACAACGGTCCGCCGAGATCGAAGTCCCAGTGCTCTAAGAGCGCGGCATCGTCCTGGCTCACAGCGCGGATGGCATCGGCAGCCAGGACATAGCCGCTGCTGTCCTTGCCCGGATAGGTGCTGCCGTGACCGGCTGCGAAGATCACCGCACGGGGCAAACGGCCATCGGCGAGGCGATTTGGAAGGCCAAGAAAGGAAGGCGAGGCGGTCATTTCCTGATTGTCCTGATGATGTCCGGCGGAAATTGCTGTGGTGAGGACTTTTGGTCGGGGCAAAATTCGATGCAGACCTATTTAGTCCCTTTGGAAGTTTTTGAGAACTTTTTGGACGCGCTTAATTACGGCGCTCGCCGTATCCCGCAGAATTCGTCCTCTTTTGAGCTTGAAGGTTCCCGCACCTTCAAACCCCATGGAGGTTGCCATGAACGATACTTCCACCCCTGCATTGGCGCCGCATCACGCGGCGCGGGCGGGAACGTCTGTGGAGCCGTCAGACGTGTCGGATCGGCACTTGCACGGCACGACATCGCCGCGAGATGATCGGATCCCATGGGCCGCAATGGCGGGTATCATCGCGACCGTCACGGTATTTGCCGTGGCGCAGGGGCTGACCTATCCGCTGCTCAGCTTCATCCTGGAGCGGCAAGGGACGACATCAGGCCTGATCGGCTTGTCGGCGGCGATGACGCCGCTCGGTTTCATTCTATCGGCGCCCTTCATTCCGGCGCTTTCGCGGCGCGTGGGTGGGGCGCGGCTGGCGACCCTGTGTTCGATCCTGGCCGCGCTCACCCTAATGACGATTGCCTGGGCGCAGGACGTCTGGGCCTGGATGCCGCTGCGCTTCCTGCTCGGCGTCTTCGCCAATCCGCTTTACGTGATCAGCGAAACCTGGCTGATCTCGCTCACGCCGGCGCTGCGCCGGGGCCGGATCATGGGACTCTATTCATCGATCGTTTCGGGCGGCTTCGCCATCGGCCCGCTGTCGCTCTGGCTCACCGGCACTGAGGGTTGGCCGCCCTTCGCGATCGGCATTACGGCCTTCCTCTTCTGCGGCCTGATCGTGCTTGCGGTCGTCCCACGCCTGCCCGACATGCCTGGTGAAGGCGAGGCAACATCGGTGGGCCGCTTCTTCTCGCTGGCACCGCTGCTGTTATTTGCGGTTTTTACTGCCGCCGCCTTCGAGCAGATCCTGCTTTCGCTGTTTGCGGTCTATGGCGCAGCACTCGGCAGCGCCGAGGAGCGCATCGCGTCGCTCATCACCTGTTTCATTGCCGGCAATGCCGTGCTGCAGATTTTGCTCGGGCGCTTGGCCGAACGGTTCAGCTCGGCGCGGATGATGCTCTTCTGTGTCCTGGCTTGCCTCGCCAGCTGCTTGCTGCTGCCGTGGGCCTTCAATTCGTGGCTCATATGGCCGCTCGTCTTCGTCTGGGGTGGGGTCTCGTTCGGGATCTACACCCTGTCGCTGATCCAGCTCGGCGAGCGTTTCACCGGCCAGGCCCTGATCGCCGGCAACGCCGCCTTCGCCTTGGTATGGGGCATCGGCGGCATCGTCGGCTCGCCTGCGACAGGACTGGCGATGCAACTGATCGGACATCAGGGTCTACCATTGTCCCTTGGTCTGCTCAGCTGTGTGCTGGCGGCGTTGCTGATGGCCAGGAGATGGCGGGGCTGATCGAGGTACTTGTTCGTGCCATGCCGCCCTGTCCCGGGATTCATCTGCCGGCCCTTTCCGCAGAAGAATTGCCCCTTAATGTATAACATGTTATATAATAACCAATACAAATGGAGATCAACATGGTCGAGGATGTGGTCCGGACGCTGGGGTTTCTGTGCATGGGCAGCCGGTTGCGGCGCATCGGAGAGAGGCTGCAGGCCGATACGCAGCAGGTCATCGACGAGGCCGGTCTCAGCATCCAGGCGGGCCAATATCCATTCATTGCAGCGATCGACCGGGCTGGGCCATTGACGATCGGCGAACTCGCGCAGGCGGTGGGCATCACCCAGCCCGGCGCAACCCGCACCATCGGCCAGCTTCTCGAACTCGGTTACGTCGACATGCAGCCGGCCCCGGATGATCAGCGTCGCAGACTGGTCTCGCTGACCGACAAGGGACAGGACCTCGTCGATCATTCGAAAAAGGTGATCTGGCCGCGCATCGCCGCTGCCGTTGCGGATCTCTGCGGCGATCTCGACGGGCCGATCCTCGAACAGCTGGCAGCCATCGAGGACGGGCTTGCGGCGGTGCCGCTTGCGCGCCGCAACGCCGCCAAGGAGGAACGATAATGCCCCATGTCCTCGACCGACCCATCTGGAGCGCGCTGGAGACCGCGCATGCCCATCTTGCCGAAGGCGGCAAGTCCGCGCGGCGATACCCACCCGCCATCGTCCCTTTCGCGGCGTCCGCCGACGATACGCCGGAGAGCCTCGACGCCCTGGAGAACCTGCCTTCGCAAGAGGAGAGCATGATTCTCGTCGAATCCGGTCCGATCGCCATTCCACCGGGTCTTGCCGTCATCACTGAAGCATCGGTGGTCCAGATGGTAGCCGAGCGGCGCTGTGAGCGGATTTCCGATCCTCGCATCCAGCCGCTGACGGAGGCCGATGCCGCCGACATGCTTGATTTGGCGACACTGACCAAACCCGGGCCGTTTACGTTGCGAGCCCAGAGCCTCGGCAGCTTCTGGGGGATCAAGAGCGAAGGCCGCCTGGTGGCGATGGCCGGGCAACGGATGCGGCAGACAGGCTTCATCGAGCTCAGCGGGCTTTGCACCCATCCCGAATTCCAGGGACGCGGCCTCGGCGCCGTGCTCTTCCGCTTCGTTGCCGGAGAGATCGCATCGAGCGGCGACACAGCCTATCTGCACGCCTATGCCGCGAACACATCGGCCATTTCGCTCTACAAGACACATGGCTTTGCGCTTCGCTCTGAGATGAACATGCGCGTGGTCAAACGTCGCTCCTGAGCAAAGCCCCGTCCTATCGCACCGCCGGCGGCAGCACTTCGAATTTCCAGAATTTTTCCGGGCTGAAATAGGTCGTGGCAAACGTGCGAATATCTGCGGCGGCGACCTTGTCATAGCCGCTGAGATTGTCGCGTATCCGGTCTAAACCACGCGAATCCGTCTGAGCGCTGCGCAGATATTCAATCCAATATTCGTTACCCTGCTGCTGATGCTTCAGTGTCTCGATAATCGGTTCCCGGGCGCGCGTGAGTTCGTCCGGGGAGACATCACGCGACCGCAGATCCTTGGCGATGTCGTCGACGAGTGCGTAGAAGCGCGCGACCTTTGCCGGGTCTGTCTCGACGTAGAAATATGCGTAGCCGTAGCCAGGGACTTCACTTGACAGGTCAGCATCGCCCTCCAGCACATAGCTTGCTCCTTCTGCGATGCGAAACTGATCGACCAACCTGTTTTGGAAAATCTGGGTGGCGAGATTGGCGGTGAAGGACCGTGGCAGGTCGGAAAGCAAATCGCCAATCGGAGCCCCTACCGCGGCAGCGGCGTTATCTGCCCTGCCCTTATGGGTCTCCACAACGGGCTTCTCGTTCATCACCGGAAAACGCACGTCGTTGCGATCGTCGCTCGACATCGTCTCCGGGCGCGGCGGCAAGGCGCCAAAGGTTTCAGCTGTCAGCCGAATCGCGTCGTCCACCGTTACGTCGCCGACGATGGTGATATCGATCGGGCCGTTGGAGATCATAGGTTGGAACAGCGCCTCGAAATCCTCTGGATGAGCGGCCGACAACTGCGCGCGATCGGGGAAGGTCCAGCGCGGATCGCCCGAATGCACGAGACCTGGGAAATCGCGGCTGACAATACCGCCGGGCGTCGCCTCATACTGATCGAGACCGCTCAAATAGGCTTGCTGCACACGTTTGAACGCCTCGGGGCGATAGGCGGGATCGGAGGTGTACGCGGTCATGAGCTGCAG
The DNA here is from genome assembly GCF_037002925.1 of Rhizobium aouanii. Taxonomy (NCBI): domain Bacteria; kingdom Pseudomonadati; phylum Pseudomonadota; class Alphaproteobacteria; order Hyphomicrobiales; family Rhizobiaceae; genus Rhizobium; species Rhizobium aouanii. Next base: position 399,334 of record NZ_JBAMYD010000003.1, on the reverse strand, counting down.
TTGCGTCGCAAGATCTTCAGTCCGCGTACGACCATCGAACCTGAAGGAGCTGTCGCTGACCGAGAAATCGATGCTGACGATGTTGGCCGTCAGCGCTTTCTGGATATCCTGGTAGTCCATGGCCTTCACGCCGGACAGCACGACGGCCGGAGATGCCCAGATCGGGGCGGAACGGTCGTGCGGCAGGTCCAACCGACCGCCGCCGATATCTTCACGCACCAGCACTTCGTTGGCACGCAGCTTGGTTGGCTTGACGGTAAGCCGCACGCCGTTGGAAAAGCGCACCATGGTCAGGCCGAGATCGTCGACGGCGCGGCGTTCGACGACAGCGCCCGGCGCGCCGAAATGGGCGTAGGGCCAGGCGACGTCAGCTGCACTGGATAGTGCGGAGACGGCGACGGCATGTGAGGCATGGTAGACTTGCCGAACCGCGTCGGCTCCGCCCTCAGGTGATTGGGCCGTCTGTAGCACGACCTGCGGACCGTTGCCGGAGAAAGCACGCTGCAGGGCCTGATTGACCTCGGCCGCCGTGACGCCGTTCGTCATCGTCTCGAACAGCGAGAGGTCTTCAGCAGGCGAGGTGAAGACTTGATCATCATCGACGCTGCTCGCCAGCATGGAAGCGACGTCGGTGTTCGTGCGCGTCGCGGCTCCGGCCGCCGCAGCCTGCAGGGCCGAGCTATAGTCGAGGATTTCGCGATCGATCTCCGCCTGCGTAGCGCCGAACTCCTGGATACGACGCTGTTCCTGGTCAATGGCCGTGAGCGCCGCCTGCCATTTGTCCGGCTCGGAGTTGGCCGCGATCAGGACGACATGAGCGGAATCGACGATATCCTGAGAGCCGACGCCCGCACTGATGAATGGGGCATCCGCCTTGCCGGCGATGGTGCTCACCCGGCGATTGAGCACCATGAGACCGAGATTTTCAATAAGCTCAGCGCGGCGCTTGGCGAAGGTGTCAGGCGCCGCGTCATAGAGACGCGTCCAAGCGACCTGTACGCTCGTCATGCCACCGGGAACAACGATGAGGTCGGCGCTTTCGCCTTTCGTCACCAGCTTGCCGGGATCCGGTTTTGTCGGCGCCGGATCGACGGCCTTCCAATCGCCGAAGCGCTGCCGGATTTCGGTTTCCATGGCGGCGGGGTCGATATCGCCCACCACCATCAGCGTTGCCCGATCGGGTCGGTAATTGGCCCGGTAATAATCACGGACGAGGGCGACAGGCGCATTGCTGATGATGTCGGCTTTACCGATCGGCGTCCGCATGGTCGCGCGCTTGCCGGCGAGCAGCGAATTCATAATTTCGAGAGCCGCGCGATACTGCGGCGTGTCGCGCAGCCGCTCTTCCGACAGGATGACGCCGCGTTCGCGATCGAAGGCGCCAGCGTCGAGGGTGAGCTCGCTCGCCGTTTCTCGCATCAGCATCAGGCCCGTCGAAACCGTGTCCGCATCGACCTCGGGCAGATCGAGTGCATAGACAGTCTCGTCATAAGAGGTATGGGCGTTGGTGTCTGGCCCGAAGGCCAAGCCCTTGCGCTGCAAGATACGGATCATCTCCCCTTCGGCAACATGTGTCGAACCCTTGAAGGCCATGTGCTCGAGAACATGCGCCAGACCCTGCTGGTTGTCGTTTTCGTCGAGCGAACCGGAGCCGATGCGAAAGCGGATCGCTGCCTGTCCGGGCGGCGTGACATTGCGCATGATCGCAAATCGCATGCCGTTGGCGAGCATGCCGAAACGCACGTGGGGATGGGCTTGGATGTCGCTTTGCGTTTGTGGCCAGGGCACGGACGGGCTGTCCGCATAGGCTGGCGACATGAAGTTTGCGGCGAGGGAGATCGTCGCGAGAAACCACCACACCGTGGAGCATTCCATTTTTTTGTGAGACATTCTTGTCCAGGTGATGAGAATGAAGAGGGTAGATCGCGCCAACCTGACTATTCCACAGGTTGCATTCCCCATCAACTTCCATGTTTGTAATGAATAAGAAGTAGATAACTCTGCCGAGAACAGGATGATTTTACGCCCGGTCGGCCGAAAATCTGAATCCTGTTCTCAATTAATGAGTTAGAGCATGATGTCGTCTGAAAACCGCTCAGACGTTTCGGCATCATGCTCTGGCTGTCAGACCATTGTCATCGAACCCGCCTAAGCGATTGCGCCTCGATGCTGTCACCAGGAGGCGTTTTCGATGGCGACATTAGAGCAGGTCGCGTTCCGGGCAGGATGCTCGCTGGCGACCGCGAGCAGGGTTCTCAACCGCAACGGACCGGCCAGCGACCTGATGGTGCGCAAGGTGCGCCGTGCGGCCGCCGAACTCGGCTATCGCCCGGCCGGCTCGTCCGCCGGCCGGCTCGGACGCAGACCTGTGGTCGGCGTGCTGATCCCGAGCATCACCAATCCGGTCTTTGCCTCGTCACTGTCGAGCATCCAGAACCGCATGCTGGTGGCCGGCCATGGCGTCTTGATCGCCCAGTCGAATTACGATCCGGCGCGCGAGGCCGATGCCGTCGCAGCACTTTTGAACGACCGGCCGACCGGGCTGATCCTCACCGTCTGCGATCCATCGACCAGCAAGGCGCTGCTTGCCAAGCTCCCGCCGACGGTGCTGCTCAACAACCTGCCGACGGCGCAGTTTCCGGCGGCGGTCACTGCCGACAATCGCGGCGCCGGCCGCGAGATCGCGACATTCCTGATCGGCATGGGCCATCGCCGCATTCTGTTTCTCTCTGGGAATTTTGCCGCCTCCGACCGCGCCCACCTTCGCTACCGCGGTTATCTCGACGCTATGGCCGAGAACGGGCTGACACCCCTCGATGCGGTGCAGATCCCGTTCGTCAGCGGCTATGACCAGCTCGATCTTGGTGTCGCGATGACTTCGCTTGCGCCGACGGCGATCATCGCCTCCAACGACCTGCTGGCGCTCGGCGTCATCGGCGCGCTGAAGCGCGAGGGGCTTTCCGTGCCTGGGGATGTTTCGGTCGCCGGCTTCGACGGCATTGCCATCGGCCGGCTGATCGATCCACCGCTGACGACCATCGAAATGCCGGATGCCAGCATGGGGGCAACGGCCGCCTCGCTGCTTCTCGACATGGCGGAGAATGCTGCCCCTGCCCGCCATCTCGATGTCGCCTATACACTTCGCCGCGGCGGCACCGTGCGCGCCATCTGACGCTTGCGAAACCAGAGGGCCGCCACGCGCTCGGCGTGGCGGCCCTGCCCTGTTCCCGATCGGGAAGCCGATCAGCTGCGCGGCAGCATGCCCTCGACATCGGCGGCTGCGTCATCCAGCGCTTCCTTCGGCTCGGCCGACTGGTCGACGATGCGCGAGAGATTGTCGACGATCGTCTGCGTGACCTTGACGCCGTTCGAGCCTGGGAAGGCATACCAGGGGATCATGACCGGCATCTGGCTGAGGCCTGCCTGGAACAGCGGGTTTTGCTTGTAGAAATCGCCGAGATAATCGGCCGATTTGGCGGCAAGCTCATTGTTCGGGACATAACCGGTGCCGGGCACGACGACGGAAGCGCCATAAGGGCCGGCGGCGAATTTGGCGAACTTCCAGGCGGCATCCTGCTTGGCGGCGACATGCGTCAGGATAACGACGGCGTTGCCGCCGGTCGGCAGGCGGCCGTTGACCGGATCGATCAGCGGGATCTTGGCGGTGCGCAGATCGAACTTGTTGCCGACATTCTTGATCGTGTTGCGCAGCGCGCCTGTGGTCTGGAATTCGAACCCGACCTTGCCGGCTGCGAAAGCCTGTTCGCCGGCGGCCTTGGTGAACACAGGCATGCCGCCTTCGGTGACCAAGCGATGCAGGACCTCGACGGCCTTCTGACCTTCCGGGCCGTTGAAGGCAACCTTGCTTTCGTCGTCGCTCAGCATTTTGCCGCCGGCGCCGAAGAGCAGTGCCGAAAACATCCAGTCGTCGCCCTGCCAGCGGTAATCGATGCCGTCGACGCCATTGCCGAGCGCCTTGATCTTGCCGCCGAGCGCGATGACCTCATCCCAGGTTTTCGGCGGGTTTTCAGGATCGCCGCCGACTGCCTTCACGAGATCGGCGTTGTAATACATGATCGGGTTGGAGGTCGCGAAAGCCAGGCCCACCTGCTTGCCCTTGACCTGGGCAAGCTTGAGGATCGTGTCGGAGAAGCCCTGCTCGGCCATATTGCCGTCCTTCTGGACGAGCGGGCCGAGGTCGACGGCGACGTCGCGTTCGTCGAGCATGCGCAGGCGGTTGAGGCCGATGAAGGTGATATCGGGCATTTCGCTGGTGCCGACCTGGCGAAGGATCGTCTGGATGCCTTCTTCATAGGTGGCCGACGGGCTGGCGAACTGGATCTTGATATCGGGATTTTCTTCCATGAACTTCTTCGAGATCGTGTCCATCACGTCCTTGAAGAAGCCCGGCATCGGGTAGTGGACCGTCAGCGTTGTCTCGGCATGCGCGGGAAGCGCAATTGCCATCGATACGGCCGCTGCGGCGAGAAGCTGGGTGATATGTTTCATCGCTCGTTCTCCTGGGTTGAAACCGGTCAGCCTTTGAGACCGGTCATGGTGATGCCCTCGACGAAGCGCTTCTGCGCAAGCAGGAAGGCGATGACGAGGGGAAGGGTAATGATGAGGGTCGCCGCCATCAGCGCGCCGTAGTCGTCGCCGGCCTCGGCAGCGCGGAAATACATCAGGCCAAGCGGCGGCGTGGCATAGTCCTGCTTGCTGATGACGATCAGCGGCCAGTAGAGATCGTTCCAATGGGCAACGACCGAGAAGATGGCGAAGGCGGTGACCGCCGGCCAGGCATTCGGCACGATGACGCGGGCGACGATGCCGAGTTCCGACATGCCGTCGAGACGCGCGGCATGGATGAGATCGTCAGGCATGGCACGGAAGAACTGCAGGAACATGAAGATCGCGAAGACCGAAATGGTGAAGGGCGCGACCAGCGCGGCATAGGTGTTGAGCAGCGCGGCGCGGTCGAAGGCGACATAGAGCGGCAGCGCGGTCGCATGGATCGGCACCAGCAGGCCGAGCATGACAAGCACCATCATGGCGCGGGCGGCGCCGAAGCGCAGCTTTGCCATGGCGTAGGCGCAGGGGATTGCTACCAGCACCTGGAAGAAGAAGATCAGCCCGCAGACGACGACGCCGTTCCACAACAGTTGCGCCATCGGTACCCGGCTCAAGGCTTTGGCGAAATTCTCGGCATAGGTGAAGTGCGCCGGGATCAGCGACAGCGACGAGGTGAAGATGTCGCTTTGGGCCTTGCCCGCCGTCGAGATCATGAAGACATAGGGCGACAGGAAGATGATTGCGCCGAGCGAAAGCAGTGTCAGGCGGATGATCCTGCCGAGGGGAAAAGCGTTCGTCATCATGTGTAATGCACCCGGCGATCGAGAATGCGGTACTGCAGGAACATCAGCACCACCAGGATCAGCAGAAAGACCACCGTTATCGCCGAGGCATAACCGACGCGCAGATAGACGAAGCCTTCCTGGTAGATCGTGAAGAGCAGCACATCCGAGGCCTTGTTCGGGCCGCCCTCGGTCAGCGTCTTCACCGTCTCGAAGACCTTGACTGAATTGGTGATGCTGATGGTGATGACGAAGAGCGTTGTCGGCCCGAGCATCGGCCAGGTCACCAGCAGGAAGCGGTCGAGGGAGGATTTGGCGCCGTCCACCTCGGCTGCGGCGTAAAGTTCGCGCGGGATCGCCGTCAGCCCGGCGAGGAACAGCACCATATTGAAGCCGGCCGATTGCCAGACGCCGATGATCGAGAGGCTGTAAAGCACCGTGCCGGAGCTGCCGAGCCAGTTCGGGCCGGGAAGCCCGACGAGGGCGAGCAGTGCGTTGAGCGGGCCGATTGTGGGGTGGAACATATATTGCCAGACGGTCGCCATGGCGACGATCAGCGAGGCGACCGGGAGGAAATAAGCGGTGCGGAAGAAGCTGCGCGCCTTCGTCTCGCTCTCGATCAGCATGGCGATGCCGAGGCCGAGAAGGATCGAGATGGGTGCGACGATCGCGGTATAGACCGTCGTATTCCAGAGCGACTTGCGAAACGTCCGGTCGGTAATAAGGTGCGCATAATTCTCGAAGCCGACGAAACGGAACTTGCCATAGCCGAGCTCGAAATCGGTGAAGCCGAGCACGATGACGGATGCAACCGGCAAAAGCACGAAGAGAAACAGCAGGATCATCGCCGGCATCACCAGCATCCAGGCGATGCGGGCCTCGCTGCGCCGATGCGCAACGGCGGCATCCTGCGGCACGGCCATGGAGACGATGCTAGCCATGCGCCCTCTCCCGCTCCGCAGCGCCGTCGGCGAGCACGGCACCGGTCGACCCGAGCCCGGCATCCCCCGTTGCAACGCCGCCGGTCAGCCGGCTGCCGTCCTCGGCAAAGATCAGCGTGCGGCCGGGCGAAAGCCGCAGGCCGACCGGATCGCCTGCCACAAGGCCGGAGGCTTCGGAGGGTTGAACCTTGGCGATGACAGTCTCGCCGATCGCCTCGAGCCGGCAATGGAGGATGACTTCGGAGCCCAGGAATTCGACGCGTTCGATCCGGGCGGCAAGGCCGTCATGCCGGCTCTTGGAGACAAAGACGAATTCCGGGCGAATGGCGAGCGTGACCGGCATCTTGCCGTCGGGCGCATTCTCAAGCGTCAGGCGCAGGCCGCCGCAGAGAATGACGCCGCCTTCGGCAAAGGCGGGCAACAGATTGATGCGCGGCTGGCCGATGAAGCGGGCGACCTCGATATGGGCGGGATCGTCGTAGATGACCTCGGGGCTGGCGATCTGCAGCAACTTTCCGCCCATCATCACGGCGACACGGTCGGCCATGGAAAGCGCTTCCGCCTGGTCGTGGGTGACATAGAGCGTCGGCACGCCGGCGCGGCGATGCAGGTCGACGATCTCGCCTCGGGCGTGAACGCGCAGATTGGCATCGAGATTGGAGAGCGGTTCGTCCATCAGGAAGACGCTCGGCCGGCGCACCATGGCGCGGGCCAGCGCCACGCGCTGACGCTGGCCGCCCGACATCTGGCCGGGCTTGCGGTCGAGCAGGTGGTCGATCTTCAGCGACGTCGCCATATCCCTGACGTCGCGGGCGATCACCGCGCGGGTGGCGCGCTGGCCCGGTATCAACGACCCGATGAAGGGCAGTCGCTGCATCCTCGACAGCCGGCGCATCGCCAAAGGCACGGCGATATTCTCAGAGGCCGTCAGATGAGGATAAAGCGCGTAGGACTGAAAGACCATGGCGATGTTGCGGTCGGCAGCTGCAACGCCGGACATACCCTTGCCGCCGATCAGGATCTCGCCTTGATCGGCGTGGTCGAGGCCGGCAAGGACGCGCAATAGCGTGCTCTTGCCGCAGCCGGAAGGGCCGACCAGCGCGATGAATTCACCGGCGGCGACATCCAGGCTGACGCCATCGAGGATCTGGTTGCCGCCGAACGCCTTGGTGATGCCGCGAAGCGAGAGCGAGCTCATTCGACGGGTTCCCGCTGCTTGACCGCCTGGGGGTAGACTTCGTGCACGACATCGTCGAGCACATGCGCGGTCATGCCGGGAACGGCAACGATCGTGCTTTCGACATCAGTATCGAACTCGTGGACGACGGCACCGATCAGGCGATCGCCAGGCATCTCGCGCTCCATCTTGTCGATGATGAAGGCGGCCGACGGACCCCATGTCAGTTGGGTATTGTCGAAACGCCCCTGCCAGGCCCAATGGAGATGGCCGCTCGCAAACAGCGCCACGTCATGGGCTGATATCAGATCATAAAGCCGGCGGCGCTGAACCGGACGAACGCTCCAATAGCCGGTATCGCCTTCATCGGGTGCATCGACGAAGAGCGGCTTGTGCGCGAACATCGCCACGCGCCGCCCTGCCCTGTCGGACAGCGCCTGGTCGAGCCATTCGAACTGCGCCTCCTCCTCGTCATCCTCATGACCGAGAAGCAGCGAATTCAATCCGATGAAGCGCCAGGCACCGGCATCCTCCAGCCAGCGGTCGTCGCCGGCAAGGCTGCGCCAACGGGACAACCGCTCGGCATTAACGGGCTGATCCGATCCCTTGAGGTGGCCGACATCGTGATTGCCGGGGACGATCAGCATCGGGATCGACACCCGACGCATCAGATCCATGGAAAAGGTGATGTCGTCACCATTGTCGGCGCCGTCGACGGTGAGATCGCCAGTATGCACGATCAGGTCCGCGCCGGTCTCTTCGATCCAGCTCAAAAGCGGCGCCCAGTTGCCGTTGAAATGCTGCTTGCCGGGGCTGAAATGGGTGTCGGTGATCTGAATGATTTTCATAGGGCGCATCCCGAGACGTCGGGAGCGCGTCACGGGCGCTCCCTTCTCGTGCCCTCTCTAGAAGGCTCCCATGTCAATCACACAGCTGAGGTTTTCAGCTGTTTCTCAGTTTTGACATCAATCTGTCATGCTGGCGCGGACCGCCCGCCGGAACGGGGGCAGCCTTGACCTGTATTGGCATCAAGAACACGCGGGCGCTTGCAACGTTACGTTGCAATCACTGCCGTGGTGCGTTGGCGGGAATGGATGATACTGTTGCCGAGACAGGGTCGCTTGCAGGAAAGCTGTCCTCGAGGCCTTCATCGAGTTCCTCTTCCAGCGTTTGCCTGTCGCCGGCCGAACGCGCACTCGGCTGGCCGATCAAGCCCTTGCTACCTTCGTCGAAATTGCCGTTGCTCAAGGCATCGTAGCGGTTGATGCTGCCGTCTGCTTCGCTGCCGGCAAAGGCGGTCAGCTGAACCATCATGACCTTGGCGTGGTCGACCGCGGTCGTATCGTCAAGTTCGCCATGGGAGTTGTCGATGTTGACGGAAATCGATTCTCCTCCCTCGCCCAGGAATTCGACGGTGAAGATGTCGCCGGCCTGTGTTACCCGAGTATCGATCAGCTGCATGGAAACCTCCTGTGTTCATGCACCTCAACGGCCATCCGGCTCCGGAGTTCCACCGCTATGCCGTTTCGACACAAGGCAACAAGCCTTGGGACAATAATTGCCGCTGTCGCCTTGCCCTTAAGTCTTATGGTTAATTTATTAATAATTCGGGGTTTATAAACGGAACCAGACGGCCTTTCCGAGTGTTGATGGTGCGCCGCGGAGGAATCCTGATGATCCTGAAAATCCTTGCCCCCAAGATCGACGCAGATTGCCATGACACCGGAACCTGGCCCGATGGGATCTTCGCCGAAAACCGCATCGATCTTTCCGCTCGCCGCGATGGCCGTCGTCGCTCGCCGCATGAGCGCGACTACGGCAATGACAGAAAAGTGGAAAATCTGCCGCTCGGCTTTGCCTGATCATACCGGACGGCGGAAGCGTCATAGCCTGCGAAAAACCAGAACGCCTGATGCCGGCAACACCGCATTCAGCACGATGTTGCGGACCGAATCGCATCCTGATGGATGCTGAGCGCGATCAGATCGCGATAACAGCGGATCATCCTGGCCCGCTGCAATCTGCTTCGCCGAGGATATTCTCCCGGTTCTCGAGGAAATCATTGTAGCGATAGGGCTTCTGGGCGCCGATTTCCTCGCCCATGAAAAACATTCATCGTCCCGGCCGATAGCAGCGTCATCGCCGCCACAAACCTGGAGCTCGCCTCCGCCCGCGCCCTGGTCTAGCCGACAACGGTGCGAAATTGACCGCGATAACAGCGGTTCGCGCCGATACTTCGCGATTGCCGCATCATCATGCGACTGATTGTAAATCACCTTGAATCGCGCGCTCGTTTGCAATGCGCCGGCAAGAGACGACATGGTCAGCGCCCGCTTGTCCCCGAAGCCGGCATTCCTCAACAGCTGCGCCTGTGCGCCGCCGTGATATTCGACGAGGTTGTGATTAAAATCGCCGTACCAGGTTGCATCGAAGCCGAGCCCGTCGCCGATCCGGCTTGGCTCGGTCATCGCCGACCAGTCCGAATAGTCCTCTTCCGTCAGGAAAAGCTGCGGCTTGATAAGCCGCATCGTGCGGGTCCACTGTTCTAAGAATTTAGCACCGAAGGCGGCGGCGCGATCGGCGCGCCGGCCATCGGAACAGGCCACATTCAAGACAATATATCATGGTTAACGGGCAACACTGCGTCGGCCATTATCGTGTGTTAAATCGAATCATCGACAGTAATCGGGGATATATTCCCATTGCCAATTCCCTCTTAAACTGGGAGAAAAATTGTGGCTCAAGCCGTTAGAATAAACGATATTATTCGTTCCTTTGGAATTGACACGCATATCGACTACACCGACGGAAAATATTCCAATGTCGGAGAAGTTGTTAAGGCTCTCGACTATCTCGGCCTTGATACGGTTCGCGATCATGCACCAAACTCCGCTTCCGACCCTAACGGCCAAACGCATCTCGGCGATGCGGCCGAAGCCGGCGTGCAATTCGTCTTCAGCGCCCAGCGGGAAGTCGACCCCGCCACTGTCGCCCAGCGACTGCATGACTTCGTGCAGGCCCATCCCGGATCGGTCGTCGGTATCGAAGGTCCGAACGAAGTCAACAACTGGCCGGTCAGCTATCATGGCCTGAGCGGCCAGGCCGCAGCGGTCGCCTATCAGAAGGACCTGTCCGCCGCCGTCAACGCCGATCCCTTGCTGAAGAACATCCCCGTTCTCGGCTTTACCGGATATACGGTCGCTTCGGCCTCCGACTACACGACGATCCACACCTATGCGAAGGATGGCGACCAACCATTCTCATGGCTTTCCCGAGAATCCGGCGTTCAGCGCGCTGCCGATCCGGGCAAGCCGCTGGCGATCACCGAGACCGGTTACCACACCTCGCTCACCGCCGACACCAATGGCGGCTGGGAAGGCGTCAGTGAAGCGACGCAGGCAAAGCTCCTGCTTAATACGCTGATGGACGGGGCGGCACTCGGCTCGAAAAATACGTTCATCTACGAGCTGCTGGACGCCTATTCCGATCCGCAGGGCACCAATCAGGAAAAGCATTTCGGCCTTTTTCATCTCGACTATTCGGCCAAGCCGGCTGCGACGGCGATCCATAACCTGACCGAAATTCTTGAGGACGACGGCGCAACAAAAGCGAGCTTCAGCGCGGGGACCCTCAGTTATTCGATCGACGGCATGCCGTCGTCGGGCCGCAGCCTGCTGACGGAAAAATCGGACGGAAGCTACCAGATCATAATCTGGAACGAGCCAGATATCTGGAACCAGTCCTCCGACACGGCCATTCAGGCCGCGGCAACAGCCGTCAAGGTCAATCTCGGGGCTTCGTTCGGCTCCGTGAAAGTCTTCGACCCGCTGACCGGGACGACGGCGATCAGAAGCCTCAGCAACGTCTCTTCGCTGACGCTCGATGTCGTCGACCATCCCTTGATCATCGAGATAGCAGGCAGCGGCGCCAGCACTCCGCCGGCCACCAATCATCTCTATGGCGGCACCGGCAACGACACCTTCACCGTGACCAATGCCAATCAAATCGTCGACGAAAGCCGGGGCGGCGGAACGGATACCATCAAGGCGTCGATCTCCTTCAGCCTGGCCGATCAGAAGCATACGGTCGGAACGATCGAAAACCTCACCTTGACCGGGACGGCCAATCTCAATGCGACGGGCAACAATACGGCCAACATTCTCACCGGCAACGACGGAAACAATTCTCTCAACGGCGGCAAAGGTGCCGATCGATTGGTCGGCGGGCTCGGAAACGACAAGCTGATCGGCAAGGCCGGTGCTGACGTTCTCACCGGCGGCGGCGGAGGCGATTCCTTCGTCTTCGATGTGAAGCCCGACAATACCAGCGTCGACAAGATCCGGGATTTTTCCTCCGCGGCGGGCGACAAGCTGATGCTCGATCATTCGATTTTCGCTGCGCTCAACCTATCCAGATTTTCGGATGAGAATTTCGTTCTGGGAACGAAAGCGCTCGAGGCGGATGACAAGCTGATCTACGATAAGTCCAGCGGGGTTCTATCCTATGACGCGGATGGAAGCGCAGCGGGCGCGGCCATCCACGTGGCGGATCTCGATAATTCCGCCGCACTTCACTTCAAAGATCTCCTGCTTGTCTGACCCGGTCGGCCCGTCCCCTTCCGGGGCGGGCCTACCACCTCACGGGCAGTCATTTCTCCTCCTCTTGCCGGAGCCGGAATCCCGGCCACATTTCTCCGTTGACGCCACCCGTGCAGATCAGGAGAAACCTTTGCCCTGGATCGCCTATATCGCTCATTTCATCGCCGCAGCCTTTCTGACCAACGGCGTCCCGCATTTCGTCAGCGGCGTCAGCGGCCGTCGCTTCCGCATCCCATTCGCGCGAGGGGCAAAGCTCGGCTCGCCCACGGCGAATGTCGTCTGGGGCTGGGCGAATTTCCTCATCGCCTTCCTGCTCTTTGCCAATATTGGACCGCTCTATATCGGCACGCCGGGCGATACGATCTTCGTGGCAGCCGGCATGCTCGTTGCCGGCATCATGCTTGCCCGGATTTTCGAGGGCAACGCGATCTAAAACATGTCGCGCGAAAGTGTGCGGCGGTTTTGGAAGTAACTTGCATGATGATAGTCACTGCTGTAGTGATATCAGCCATGCAGCGAACGAGCTTCAGCGATTTCAAATGCCCGGCGGCGCGCGCGCTCGATAGCGTCGGCGACTGGTGGAGCATGCTGATCCTGCGCGATGCCTTTCAGGGGCTTTCGCGCTTCGACGAATTTCAGAAAAGCCTCGGCGTGGCGCCGAACATCCTAACGCGGCGGCTGAAACACCTGACCGATCAAGGGCTGTTCGAACGGCGTCTCTATAATCAGCGCCCTGCCCGTTACGAATATCGACTGACGGACAAGGGCCGTGACTTCTTTCCTGTTCTGATCACGCTGTTTTCCTGGGGAAGCCGGCAGATCCCGGAAGAGGACCTCGCCTTTCTCTTGGGCGATGCCGCTTCCGGCAGGGAGCGCCAAACGATGCTGGTCGATGCGCGGACCGGCGAACAAGTGACACCTGAAAACACCAGCCTGCTTGCAGGTCCCGCCGCCGATGACGAGGTGCGCGAGCGGATCGCCCGCATGCGCGCCTGGTATCTCGGCATCGACGCATAGAAAGGACAAAAGAATGGATCGTATCGTTGTCACCGGCATGGGACTTGTCTCGCCGCTCGGCACCGGCGTCGAGCCCTCCTGGAAGCGCCTTCTCGACGGCTGTTCGGGGTTGAGGGTGTTGACGGAGGATATCGTCGGCGACCTCCCGGCCAAGGTCGGCGGCATCGTTCCCGGTATAGCGGAAGATGCTGAGGCCGGTTTGGATCCCGACCGTTACATCACGCCGAAGGACCAGAAGAAGATGGACCGCTTCATCCATTTCGCCATGGCGGCGACGGAGGAAGCCGTGAAGCAGGCGGGCTGGATGCCGACCGACGAAGGCGAGCGCCAGCGCACGGCAACGATCATCGCGTCGGGCGTCGGCGGCTTCCCGGCGATCGCCGAAGCGGTGCGGATCGGCGAAACGCGCGGCGTGCGGCGGCTGTCGCCCTTCACCGTGCCGTCCTTCCTCGTCAATCTCGCCGCCGGCCAAGTCAGCATCCGTTATGGCTTCAAGGGACCGCTCGGCGCTCCGGTGACGGCCTGTGCCGCCAGCGTCCAGGCGATCGGTGATGCGGCGCGGCTGATCCGCTCCGGCGAAGCGGATGTGGCGATCTGCGGCGGTGCAGAGGCCTGCATCGACAAGGTGAGCCTCGGCGGCTTTGCTGCCGCACGCGCGCTTTCCACCGGCTTCAACGAGACGCCGGAGCTTGCGTCGCGCCCCTTCGACACGGCGCGCGACGGTTTCGTCATGGGCGAAGGCGCCGGCATCCTGGTCATCGAGACGCTGGAACACGCGCTTGCCCGTGGCGCCACGCCGCTCGCCGAACTCGTCGGCTACGGCACGGCGGCGGACGCCTACCACATGACCTCAGGACCCGAAGACGGCAACGGCGCGCGCCGGGCGATGGAGGCAGCACTCAGGCAGGCGAAGATCCCGGCTTCGGAGGTCAGGCATCTCAACGCGCATGCGACCTCGACACCGGTCGGTGACAGAGGCGAGATCGCGGCGATCGGCACGGTCTTCGGCCGCAATGGCGGTATCGTCGTCAGCGCGACGAAATCGGCGACCGGCCACCTGCTTGGTGCCGCCGGCGGGCTGGAGGCAATCTTCACCATCCTTGCGCTGCGCGACCAGATCGCGCCGCCGACCCGCAACCTCGATGAGACCGATCCGGCCGCCGACGGCATCGATATCGTCGGCAAGACGGCGCGGCCGCTGGCAATGGACTATGCGATCACCAACGGTTTCGGCTTCGGCGGGGTGAATGCCAGCGCGCTGTTCCGCCGCTGGTCGTAAAGTCCACTTTCCTTGCGCTGAAAACCGCCTACACTTCTACTCTATCGGCGATCCTTTCCCCGATAGAGCCGGAGATACACCATGCGCGCCTTCTTCGCAGTTCTTATTCTGTGTGCCGCGTCCTTCCTCTCCCCCGTATCGGCCCGCGCCGAAGATCCGATCGATACGACGCGAACGATCATCGAGGAACAGATCAAGGCCTTCCTCAAGGACGATGCCGAGACCGCCTATTCCTTCGCCGCGCCTGGAATCAGGGCGCTGTATCCCGACAAGAACCTGTTCTTCGCCATGGTGAAGAAGAGCTACGAGCCGGTCTATCACCCCGGCAATTACGCCTTCGGACGCAGCCGCTCGATCGACAACGGCGCGCTGATCTATCACGAGGTGCTGATTTCAGGCCGCGACGGCAAGGACTGGACGGCGATCTACCAGATCACCCGTCAGCCGGACGGCAGCTACAGGATCAACGGCGTGCAGATCATGCCCGATGCGGACAGCAAGGGCATTTGACGCGCTGTTTCCACACTTCGGTGGAAACTCGACCGATTGCACGGTTTCCTTGCAATAACGATTTTGAAATCCTCCTGGAGTAACAAAGTGCCAACGGGGGGTTGTTGCGTTGAACGCTGGCAAACAATTTTTTACAGCTCTTGAGGCGCTGCGAGGAATTGCGGCTATTATGGTCATGTTCCTCCACACGGCTGGTACGCTGGGTCCGATACCGGCGAATATCAGTTATCTTGCCGTTGATCTCTTCTTTCTGTTGAGCGGCGTCGTCCTTGCAAATTCATATGAGAAGCGACTGACGGCGGGGCAGATTTCGCCCGCCGGGCTTCTGCTGCAGCGCATTATTCGGCTCTATCCCCTTTATCTCCTTTCGCTTCCGATTGGTCTTTTCAGCTACGCGCTTAAAAACGGGTTGGACTACTCCACCCTGGCGGACCTTCTGCTGAGGGCAATCCTGTTCATTCCAAGCGCAAGCCAAGAAGGTATCTTTCCCTTCAACGGGCCCAGCTGGTCGCTCTTCTTCGAGCTCTGGGCCGGAGTGCTGTTCTCCGTGCTTCTGATACGACTGTCATTCAGAAGCTTGATCGCCATCGCCCTGGGGGCGGCCGGCATCACCATTTATGGGGCATTGGTCGGAGGCAACTTCGATATTGGTCCCGAGGCGGGCGACTTCAGATTTGGCTTTTCAAGAGTACTGTTCTCGTTCTCGCTCGGAATCTGCCTTTACAGGTTATATGACGTCCAGAAACCGAATACAGTCAATAACGGCAACATTACCGGCCTTCTTCTCTGTGGTTGTCTGATCTTCGTCACCAACATACCAGCCCGCATATTCTTCGGTTTCCCGTATTTTGATTTTTTAATATGCCTCTTGGTCTTCCCGGCCATTGTCTGGCTTGCGATGCGCACGAGACAGACCGGCCTGGTCGAGCTGGTATTCCGTTGGCTGGGGAGGCTTTCCTATCCGATTTATATCCTGCATGGCCCCATCTTCAGTCTGCTGCAGTCACTGCGGCAAAAGGGCTTTGACCTTCCTACCTCTCCGGTAGCCGGTATGGTCGTCGTCGTCGGAATTTACTTTGCGGCTGGCATCGCCGCCGTTCACTTCGACGAGCCAGTGCGCAAAAAACTTAGAAGAATGGTTGCGCCAAACCCTGCGTCCGCAGTCCCCGCTGTAAGCAACGCGGGGACGGAGTAGCCCTTACACCGGTTCGAGATCACCCCTCGCCCATTCCTCCTGCGTTTCCGCCATGAAATCGGCGAAGCGGCCTTCGGCGATCGCCTTGCGGATGCCCTGCATGAGTTCCTGGTAATAGGCGAGATTGTGCCAGGAGAGCAGCATGCCACCGAGCGCCTCGTTGGCGCGGACGAGATGGTGCAGATAGGCGCGCGAATAGTCGCGCGAGGCCGGGCAGTTCGACTGTTCGTCGAGCGGGCGCATATCCTCGGCATGGCGGGCATTGCGGATATTCACCTTGCCGCGGCGGGTAAAAGCCAGGCCATGGCGGCCGGAACGAGTCGGCATGACGCAGTCGAACATGTCGATGCCGCGGGCGACCGATTTCAGGATATCGTCAGGTGTGCCGACGCCCATGAGGTAACGCGGCTTTTCTGTCGGCAGTACCGGCAGCGTCGTTTCCAGCATCTGCAGCATGACGTCCTGCGGCTCACCGACGGCAAGGCCGCCGATCGCATAACCCTTGAGGTCGAGCTGGCTCAACGCCTCGGCCGAACGGATGCGCAGCGCCGGAATGTCGCCGCCCTGGACGATGCCGAACATCGCCTTGCCCGGCTGCTCGCCGAAGGCGACCCGGCAGCGCTCGGCCCAGCGCAGCGACATTTCCATGGCGCGCTCGATCTCCTTCGGCTCGGCCGGCAGCGCCACGCATTCGTCGAGCTGCATCTGGATGTCGGAGCCGAGCAGCCCCTGGATTTCGATAGAGCGCTCCGGCGACATATGGTGGAGGCTGCCGTCGACATGCGACTTGAAGGTGACGCCCTGCTCGTCGAGCTTGCGCAGGCCGGACAGCGACATCACCTGGAAGCCGCCGGAATCGGTCAGGATCGGATGTTCCCAGCGGATGAGCTTGTGCAGGCCGCCGAGACGGGCGACGCGCTCGGCGGACGGGCGCAGCATCAGGTGATAGGTATTGCCGAGGATGATATCGGCGCCGGTCTCGCGCACCTGATCGAGATACATCGCCTTGACCGTACCGACGGTACCGACCGGCATGAAGGCCGGCGTGCGGATCTCGCCGCGCGGCATGGAGATTTTGCCGAGGCGTGCGCCGGCATCGGTCTTCTCAAGGGCGAATTGGAAGTTGTCTGTCATCTGTCTTTCCGGAAAAGAAGGCTCGCGTCGCCGTAGGAGTAGAAGCGGTAGCCCGTCGAAATGGCGTGTTTATAAGCCGCGTGCATGGTTTCGAAGCCGGCAAAGGCCGAGACCAGCATGAACAGCGTCGAGCGCGGCAGGTGGAAATTGGTCATCAGCATGTCGACCGCCTTGAAGCGGTAACCGGGCGTGATGAAGATGCCGGTAGCGCCGGCCCAGGGCATGATCTCTCCGCTTTCCTCGGCTGCACTCTCGATGAGCCGCAACGAAGTCGTGCCGACACAGACGATGCGCCCGCCTCTTTCCCGCACGGCATTCAGCCGGGCGGCGATCTCGGCGCTGACATAGCCGCTTTCCAGATGCATCTTGTGATCGGCGGTATCGTCGGCCTTGACCGGCAGGAAGGTGCCGGCACCGACATGCAGCGTGACGAAATGGCGTTCGATGCCGGCCTTGTCGAGCGCTTCGAACAGCGCAGGCGTGAAATGCAGGCCGGCGGTGGGGGCGGCAACGGCGCCCTCCTCGCGAGCATAGATCGTCTGATAATCCGCGCGGTCGCGCTCGTCCTCGGGACGTTTGGCGGCGATATAGGGCGGCAGTGGGATATGGCCAACGGCGGCGATCGCCTCGTCAAGCGCCGGGCCTGAGAGATCAAACAGCAGCGTCACCTCGCCGGCCTCGCCCTTTTCCTCGACGGTGGCATCGAGCGAGCCGAGGAAACAGCTTTCGGCGGAATGGCCGAAGGAGATGCGATCGCCCTCCTTGATGCGCTTGCCCGGCTTGGCGAAGGCCTTCCAGCGGCTGGGGCCGATGCGCATGTGCAGCGTTGCCGACACCTGCTGGCCGCCGGCGCCGTCGCGATGGCGGATGCCCTCGAGCTGGGCGGGAATGACCTTGGTATCGTTGAAGACCAGCGCATCACCAGCCCGCAGGAAGGATGTGAGATCGCCGACGCGATGGTCCGACAGGCTGTTTTCCGCATTCGGATCGATGACGAGCAGGCGCGCGCTGTCGCGCGGCTCGGCGGGCCGCAACGCTATGCGTTCGTCGGGCAGATCGAAATCGAAAAGGTCTACGCGCATCAGGGCACTTTCAGGCAATGCGAAACCCGCCCCGCGCAGCTATGCGCAAGGGCGGGTTTCAGCAGAAATCACAATCAGACGTCGGCGGCAACCCGCATGGAGACGATCGAGTCCGGATCGGAAACCGGCTCGCCGCGCTTGATCTTATCGACGTTATCCATGCCTTCGATGACCTGGCCCCAGACGGAATACTGCTTGTTCAGCCAAGGCGCGTCGGTGAAGCAGATGAAGAATTGCGAATTGGCCGAGTTCGGGTTCTGCGAACGAGCCATCGAGCAGGTGCCGCGCGTATGCGTGGTCGCAGAGAATTCGGCCTTCAGATCCGGCTTCGAGGAACCGCCCATGCCGGCGCGGCTGGGATTGAAGGTTTCCGAACCCTTCTTGCCGAATTCGACGTCGCCCGTCTGGGCCATGAAATCCTGGATGACGCGGTGGAAAACGACGCCGTCATAGGCCTTCTCGCGGGCGAGTTCCTTGATGCGGGCGACATGCTCCGGCGCGACCTGCGGCAGAAGCTGGATAACAACCTTGCCCTTGGTGGTTTCCAGAATGACGGTGTTTTCGGGATCCTTGATCTCGGCCATTTGCCTTCTCCTCTTGTTTCTCTCGTAACTTACTTCTTGCCCAGGGTGACCTTGATCATCCGATCGGGACTTTTGACTTCGCCGTTCTGGCCTTCACCCTTCTTAATCTTGTCGACGTTCTCCATGCCGGAGACGACCTTGCCGACGACGGTGTACTGGCCGTTCAGGAAGGAGCCTTCGGCGAACATGATGAAGAACTGCGAATTGGCGGAATTCGGATCCTGCGAGCGGGCCATGCCGACCGTACCGCGCACGAACGGGGTCTTGGAGAATTCAGCCGGGATGTCAGACATATCCGAGGAGCCGGTGCCGGCAAGGCTCGCGTCGAAGCCCTTCTCCATATTGCCGTATTTGACGTCGCCGGTCTGAGCCATGAAGCCATCGATGACGCGATGGAAGGCGACGTTGTCGTATTCGCCCTTTTTGGCCAGCGCCTCGATCTGGGCGACATGCTTCGGCGCCACCTCAGGCATGAGCTGGATGACAACAGGGCCATCCTTCAGCTGGATGGTGAGATAATGATCGGCCGACTGGGCGAAGGCATCCCCCGCGAAGGAGGCGAGATACAACACGCCGGCAAATGCGAGATAAAAGAGTTTCATATGAGCTCCATTGCGGCGGGTTCCGCCTAGTCTTTGCGCCTGCTAGTTTGGGCGCTTGGATGTGAGGGCTTGCAAGACGGCGGCCGGCACGAAAGCGCTGACATCGCCGCCCATGGCGGCGATCTGGCGGACCAATGTGGCGGTAATGGGCCGCGAGGCCGTGCCCGCCGGCAAAAAGATGGTCTGGATATCGGGCGCCATCGTCCGGTTCATGCCGGCCATCTGCATTTCGTAATCGAGATCGGTGCCGTCGCGAAGACCGCGGATCAACAGCGTGGCGCCATGGGCACGGGCGGCATCGACGACCAGATTGTCGAAGGCGACGACGGCGATGTCGCCGGTCTTGCCGGGCAGCGCTTCAGCCAGCGAACGGCGGATCAGCTCGGCTCTCTCTTCGAAGGAAAAGAGCGGCGCCTTGCCGGGATGGATGCCGATCGCGACGATCACCTTTTCGGCGACGTTGAGCGCCTGGACCAGAACATCCACATGCCCGTTGGTGATCGGGTCGAAGGACCCCGGATAGAAAGCTGTCGTCATGTGGCTCGACCGTTGGTTTGACGCCTTTTGTCACGGATGCCGCCTTGCCGCAAGTGATTTGCCCAGTCGTTCCCGACGGCTGAACGGCGGATGAATATGCCATTCAAGGCCGTTTCAGACAGGATCTGCTTAACTTCAATCATCAAGTCGGCCGCTGCCATTCCGGCATCCGGCGTTTCCCGAAAGACCAAGTCCATGCTGATCGTGCTCGTT
Organism: Rhizobium aouanii; assembly: GCF_037002925.1. Lineage (NCBI taxonomy): Bacteria > Pseudomonadati > Pseudomonadota > Alphaproteobacteria > Hyphomicrobiales > Rhizobiaceae > Rhizobium > Rhizobium aouanii. The sequence continues at coordinate 379,114 of NZ_JBAMYD010000003.1, read as the reverse complement.
GCACTTGCCGTCGTTTTCTCGCTTGCCGCCGAGATGGCCTATGGCTATTTCGCCGATCGATACGAGATGAGCTGGGTGCGGCCGGAGCTTGCCGAGCATGCGGCGATCGTGCGCGCCCAGGGCCGGCTGCGCGAAGCTTCGAATCTGAATGCCAGATGAACGAGACATTCAAGGTCGCTTCAGATCGGCATTGGTAAACACCCGATCAACATCCGGCGGAACCATTTACAGGCGGATGCGTTCATTCAACCGATACGTAGAGCGGCGCGGAAGGAATAAAAATGCCCGGCAAGATTACGATGATTAACGTGCTCTGGATGGTAATGGTCACGGGCATGCTGACCGCAACTGTCGCTCTCTATGATCAGAAGGTCGATACGTCCAAGGTTTATGGTCCCTATGCTTCGGCCCGCACGGCCGTTCTGGGCCAGTACTGAGGGGCGAGAACGCAACTCCCCAGGAAAGGAATGCCTATGTTCACGATCTTGACAGTGCTCACCGCCCTTATCAGCGTCATGTTCATCGTGTCTGTGGCCTCGACGATTTCAGCGCTCCGGCGCGAAGGCGAAGAGGTGAAGGCTCTGAACGAAAAACATAGAGCGTTCTGACGTCCCTTTCTCTCCTCTTCCCACCCTTGAGTGGCCCCCTTCTGTCGCCAGGGCCATTCAAAGCCGGACGCACCCAGCGTCCGGCTTTTTCTTTGAGTGTCGTCCCGAACCATCATCCGGTTCAAAAAGAAAAGGGCGGCTCGAAGCCGCCCCGCTCATTTGATCATTCCTCCGCAGGCCCGGTCGGATCGCCATCGGCAATCGGTGCCTCGTCGCCAGCAGCTTCGTCGGTAGCACCCTCGTCGGTAGCGGGGGCACCTTCGGCGACCTCGACAGCCTCTTCCGTCTCATCCTCCTCCGGCTCGCTGATGCGCTCGACCGAGACGACTTTCTCGTCCTTGGCCGTCGAGAAGATGGTGACACCCTTGGTGGCGCGGCTGGCGATGCGGATACCGCCGACCGGCACGCGGATCAGCTGACCGCCATCGGAGACCAGCATGATCTGGTCACCGTCATCGACAGGGAAGGCTGCGACCAGCTCGCCGATCTCGCCGGTCTTCGACGTGTCGGTGGCGCGGATGCCCTTGCCGCCGCGGCCGGAGATACGGAAGTCGTAGGAGGACGAACGCTTGCCGAAGCCCTTCTCGGAGACGGTGAGGACGAACTGCTCGAGCTGCTTCAGCTCTTCGTAACGCTCGTCGCTCAGCTGCCCCTCCTCGGTGACTTCCTCGCCGACCAGCGCGATTTCCTCGGCCTCGCCCGTCGTCAGGCGGCGGTCGTTGGCGGCGCGCTTCAGGTAGGCGGCGCGTTCCCATGGCTCGGCGTTGACATGGCGCACAATGGTCATCGAGATGATGCGGTCGCCGCCGGCAAGCGAGATGCCACGCACGCCGATCGAGTTGCGGCCGGCAAAGACCCGGACGTCGTCGACGGAGAAGCGGATGCACTGGCCGAGCGCCGTCGTCAGCAACACGTCGTCATCTTCCGTGCAGGTCTCGACGGAGAGGATTTCGTCGCCCTCCTCTTCGAGCTTCATGGCGATCTTGCCGTTGCGGTTGACCTGGACGAAGTCCGACAGCTTGTTGCGGCGAACCGTGCCGCGCGTCGTCGAGAACATGACGTCGAGATTGTCCCAGCTCACCTCGTCCTCGGGCAAGGGCAGAATGGTGGTGATGCGCTCGCCCGGTGCGAGCGGCAGCATGTTGATCAGCGCCTTGCCACGTGAGGTCGGCGTGCCGATCGGCAGGCGCCAGACCTTCTCCTTGTAGACGATGCCGCGCGAGGAGAAGAACAGAACCGGTGTATGGGTGTTGACGACGAATAGCCGGCTAACAAAATCTTCGTCGCGGGTGGTCATGCCGGAGCGACCCTTGCCGCCGCGGCGCTGGGCGCGGTAGGTGGTGAGCGGCACACGCTTGATATAACCAAGATGCGAGACGGTGACGACCATGTCTTCGCGGGCGATCAGGTCCTCGTCGTCCATTTCGAGACCGCCATCGACGATCTCGGTGCGGCGCGGCGTGCCGAACTCGTCGCGGACGGCGATGAGTTCATCCTTGACGATGGTCTGGATGCGGACGCGCGAGGAGAGAATATCGAGATAATCCTTGATTTCCTCGCCGATCTTGTTGAGTTCGTCGCCGATTTCGTCGCGGCCAAGGGCCGTCAGGCGGGCAAGGCGCAGTTCGAGGATGGCGCGGGCCTGCTCTTCGGAGAGATTGTAGGTCAGGTCGTCATTGATGCGATGGCGCGGATCGTCGATCAGACGGATCAGGCTTTCGACATCTTCGGCCGGCCAGCGGCGGGTCATCAGCTCTTCGCGGGCGGACTGCGGATCGGGCGCCTGGCGGATGACGCGGATGACCTCGTCGATATTGGCGACGGCGATGGCGAGACCGACCAACACATGGGCGCGGTCACGCGCCTTGCGCAGCAGAAATTTCGTTCTCCGGCTAACGACCTCCTCACGGAAGGAGACGAAAGCGCGCAGCATGTCGAGCAGGGTCAGCTGTTCGGGCTTGCCGCCGTTCAGCGCCACCATGTTGCAGCCGAAGGAGGTCTGCAGCGGTGTATAGCGATAAAGCTGGTTGAGGATGACCTCGGCATTGGCATCGCGCTTCAGCTCGACGACGACGCGATAGCCCTGGCGGTCGGATTCGTCGCGCAGATCGGAGATGCCCTCGATGCGCTTGTCTCGCACCAGCTCGGCCATCTTCTCGATCATCGTCGCCTTGTTCACCTGGTAGGGAATCTCGGTGATGATGATCTGCTCGCGGTCACCGCGCATCGGCTCGATGGCGGCGACGCCGCGCATGATGACGGAGCCGCGGCCGGTTTCATAAGCCGAGCGGATGCCGGCACGGCCGAGGATCTTCGCCCCCGTCGGGAAGTCGGGACCGGGAATGATCTGGATCAGTTCCGGCAGCTCGATGGCCGGATCGTCGATCAGCGCGATGCAGCCGTCGATGACTTCGGAGAGATTGTGCGGCGGGATGTTGGTCGCCATGCCGACGGCGATGCCGCCGGCGCCGTTGACGAGCAGGTTCGGGAACTTGGCGGGCACCACGACCGGCTCGGAGAGCGTGCCGTCGTAGTTGTCGCGGAAATCGACGGTTTCCTTGTCGAGATCGTCGAGCAACGAGTGGGCAGCCTTTTCGAGGCGGCATTCGGTATAACGTTCGGCCGCCGGCGGATCACCATCGACCGAACCGAAATTGCCCTGACCGTCGATCAGCGGCAGACGCAGCGACCAGGGCTGCGCCATGCGGGCAAGCGCATCATAGATCGCGGAATTGCCGTGCGGATGGAATTTACCCATCACGTCACCGGTGACGCGGGCGCATTTGACGTATTTCTTGTTCCAGTCGATGCCGAGCTCGGACATGCCGTAGAGGATGCGCCGGTGCACGGGTTTCAGGCCGTCGCGCACGTCGGGGAGCGCGCGGCTGACGATGACGCTCATGGCGTAATCGAGATACGACCGCTGCATTTCCTCCATGATGGAGATGGGCTCGATGCCTGGCGGGAGCTTCCCGCCGCCGGGGGGTGTTTGCTCAGTCAAAACAGATCACGATCTCTTCTAGAATCACTTGAAGATTTATAGCGGAAAGCCTGTTGCCGCGCCAATTTCACAGCACGTTTTGAACAGGCTTTTGCGGCTTAAAGAGGGTAAAACATGCGCGTTGCGCGGCCGGACCGGACAAATCAGCCGCGGGCAGCTGCGGGATATTTGCCAAATCGGAATCCCCGCTTCACAATCATAAAAACCACGCACTCATATGGGGTTCCGGAGAGCTGATGGCAAGCGCCGACCAATTGATCAACGCCTTCACGACGCTTCTCGTCACCATCGATCCGCCGGGGCTCGCACCGATCTTTCTGGGCCTGACGACAGGCATGAGCCGGGTCGAGCGCACACAGGTGGCGCTGCGCGGCTCGGTCATCGCCTTCATCATCCTTGCCGTCTTCGCGCTGTTCGGCGCCGGCGTGCTCGGCGTGCTCGGGATTTCGATCGGCGCCTTCCGCATCGCCGGCGGGCTGCTATTGTTCTGGATCGCCTTCGAGATGGTGTTCGAGAGGCGGCAAGAGCGCAAGGAGAAGGCGACAGAGGCGGCGATCACCAAGGATCATATCGAGAATATCGCCGTCTTTCCCCTCGCCTTGCCGCTGATTGCCGGCCCGGGCGCGATCTCGGCGACGATCCTGCTTGCCGGCACGCTGGCCACCTCGATCGGGAAAGCGCAGCTGATCGGCGTCATTGCCGCCAATATGCTGCTGACCTTCGTCATGCTGCTCATCGCCGAAAGGCTGGACCGTTTCCTCGGCGTCACTGGCCGGGCGATCCTGACACGGCTCCTCGGCGTCATCCTCGCAGCGCTCGCCGCACAATTCGTCGTCGATGGCGCGAAGTCGGCGTTCAATCTGATCAGCGCGACGCCGCACTAAAAATAGCGGCAGATGGTTCAGGCCCATCCGGTGCAGGTTCAACGAAAAAGAGCATGACGCCGTCCAAGGCACCATGCTCTCTCAAGTCTTTCACAAAGCCAAAAAAGGCTACCGATCAGAACGGGATATCGTCGTCGAGATCCCGCGAGAAGTTACCGGCGCCGCCACCGCCGCGGCTCGGCGATGAGGAGGGAGCCGGTGCGCCGTAGTCGTCGCCATAATCGTTGCCGCCAGCGCCAGTGCCACTACCGCGGCTCGCGCCGCCGCCTTCACCGCGGCCGTCGAGCATCGTCAGCGTCGAACCGAAACCCTGCAGCACCACTTCCGTGCTGTAGCGATCCTGGCCCTGCTGGTCCTGCCACTTGCGGGTCTGCAACTGGCCTTCGATATAGAGCTTGGCGCCCTTCTTCACATATTGCTCGACGACCTTGCAGAGGCCTTCGTTGAAGACGACGACCGTGTGCCATTCGGTCTTTTCGCGGCGCTCGCCGGAATTGCGGTCGCGCCAGGTCTCCGAGGTTGCAAGACGGATATTGGCGATCGGCCGGCCATCCTGAGTGCGGCGGATTTCGGGGTCTGCCCCGACGTTTCCAACCAGAATTACCTTATTCACGCTACCAGCCATACTTCTCACCCTGCCTGCCGCCCTGCCCGGCGGCGTTTAATCGATCGGCGCACCTTAAACCATCACGGACCGCCGATGCGCATGGGCGGCATTTAATCCACATGTTTATCCATCAGAAAGCCGCATGCATCCATCAGGAATTTTGTTCTTTATTTGTTCTAGTTTATCCGTATGATCCTGTCAACAGAATCGAAAACCTTGAGCCCTTGCGGATATTCAGCCTCGACTCGCCCGTCGGCATCACTAAATAAGGGCTGTCATCCAGAAAACCAAAGCAGAGACGATGAGCGAACTGAAGACGATCTCCATCCGCGGCGCGCGCGAGCATAATCTCAAGAGCATCGATCTCGATCTGCCGCGTAACAAGCTGATCGTCATGACCGGGCTTTCGGGTTCCGGCAAATCCTCGCTCGCATTCGACACGATCTATGCCGAGGGCCAGCGGCGTTATGTCGAGAGCCTGTCGGCCTATGCCCGGCAGTTTCTCGAGATGATGCAGAAGCCCGACGTCGACCAGATCGACGGGCTGTCGCCGGCGATCTCGATCGAGCAGAAGACCACCTCGCGCAATCCGCGCTCGACGGTCGGCACCGTCACCGAGATCTACGACTACATGCGCCTGCTCTTTGCCCGCGTCGGCGTTCCCTATTCGCCGGCCACCGGCCTGCCGATCGAGAGCCAGACCGTCAGCCAGATGGTGGACCGCATCCTCGATTTCGGCGAAGGCACCCGTCTTTATATTCTTGCGCCGCTCGTGCGCGGCCGCAAGGGCGAATATAAGAAGGAACTGGCCGAGCTGATGAAGAAGGGCTTCCAGCGCGTCAAGGTCGACGGGCAGTTCTACGAGATCGCCGAGGCACCGGTGCTCGACAAGAAATACAAGCACGACATCGACGTGGTGGTCGACCGCATCGTCGTGCGCTCGGATGTCTCGGCGCGCCTGGCCGACAGCCTGGAGACCTGCCTGAAGCTTGCCGACGGGCTGGCGGTCGCAGAATTCGCCGACAAGCCGCTGCCGCCGGAAGAAACGTCGGCCGGCGGCTCGGCCAACAAGTCGCTGAACGAGACGCATGAACGCGTGCTGTTTTCGGAGAAGTTTGCCTGCCCGGTCTCCGGCTTCACCATTCCGGAGATCGAACCCAGGCTCTTCTCCTTCAACAATCCCTTCGGCGCCTGCCCGACCTGCGATGGCCTCGGTGCTCAGCAGAAGATCGATCCGGATCTGATCGTGCCCGAGCCCGAGCGGACGCTGCGCGACGGGGCGATCGCGCCCTGGGCCAAGTCGACCTCGCCCTATTACAATCAGACGTTGGAAGCGCTCGGCAAACATTACGGCTTCAAGCTCGGCACCCGCTGGAACGATCTCTCCGACGAGGCCAAGGACGTCATCCTCAACGGCACCAACGACAAGATCGAATTCCACTATGCCGATGGCGCCCGCTCCTACACGACGCAGAAGAATTTCGAAGGCATCATCACCAATCTCGAGCGCCGCTGGAAAGAGACCGATTCCGCCTGGGCGCGCGAGGATATCGAGCGCTTCATGTCGGCGGCCCCCTGCCCTTCCTGCAACGGCTTCCGCCTGAAACCGGAGGCCTTGGCGGTGAAGATCGACACGCTGCATATCGGCGAAGTGACTGGTATGTCGATCCGCGTCGCCCGCGACTGGTTCGAGACGCTGCCGGCAAGCTTCAATGCCAAGCAGAACGAGATCGCCGTGCGCATCCTCAAGGAAATCCGCGACCGGCTGCGCTTCCTCAACGATGTCGGCCTGGAATATCTCAGCCTGTCGCGCAATTCCGGCACATTGTCGGGCGGCGAAAGCCAACGCATCCGGCTTGCCTCGCAGATCGGTTCGGGGCTGACGGGCGTGCTTTACGTGCTCGACGAACCGTCGATCGGCCTGCATCAGCGCGACAATGCCCGGCTACTCGACACGCTGAAGCACCTGCGCGACATCGGCAACACCGTCATTGTCGTCGAACATGACGAGGATGCGATCCTGTCGGCCGACGACGTGGTCGATATCGGCCCGGCCGCCGGCATTCACGGCGGCCAGGTCATCGCCCATGGCACGCCGCAGGATATCATGGCCAATCCGAAGTCGCTGACCGGCAAATATCTCTCCGGCGAACTCGGCGTCCCCGTTCCCGACGAACGCCGCAAGCCGAAGAAGGGCCGCGAGATCAAGGTGGTCGGCGCGCGCGGCAACAATCTGAAGAACGTCACGGCGTCGATCCCGCTCGGCGTGTTCACGGCGGTGACCGGCGTTTCAGGCGGCGGCAAATCCACCTTCCTGATCGAGACGCTGTATAAATCGGCGGCAAGGCGCGTCATGGGCGCGCGTGAAAACCCGGCCGATCACGACCGCATCGACGGCTTCGAGCATATCGACAAGGTGATCGACATCGACCAATCGCCGATCGGTCGCACACCGCGCTCGAACCCGGCGACCTATACCGGCGCCTTTACGCCGATCCGCGACTGGTTCGCCGGCCTGCCGGAGGCAAAGGCCCGCGGCTACCAGCCGGGCCGCTTCTCCTTCAACGTCAAAGGTGGACGCTGCGAGGCCTGCCAGGGCGACGGCGTCATCAAGATCGAGATGCACTTCCTGCCGGATGTCTACGTCACCTGCGACGTCTGCCACGGCAAGCGCTACAATCGCGAGACACTCAACGTCACCTTCAAACAGAGGTCGATCGCCGACGTGCTCGATATGACCGTGGAGGAAGGTGTCGATTTCTTCGCCGCGGTGCCTGCGGTGCGCGACAAGCTGCAAGCGCTGAAGGATGTCGGTCTCGGCTATATCAAGGTCGGCCAGCAGGCCAATACGCTCTCGGGCGGCGAGGCGCAGCGCGTCAAGCTTGCCAAGGAACTGTCGAAACGCTCGACGGGGCGCACGCTCTACATTCTCGATGAACCGACGACCGGCCTACATTTCCACGACGTCGCCAAGCTGCTCGAAATGCTGCACGAACTGGTCAACCAGGGCAATTCGGTGGTGGTGATCGAGCATAATCTCGAAGTCATCAAGACGGCCGATTGGGTGCTCGATTTCGGCCCCGAAGGCGGCGACGGCGGCGGCGAGATCGTCGCAACCGGTACGCCCGAAGCGATCGTTAAGGAGAAGCGGTCCTATACCGGACAGTTCCTGAAGGAATTGCTGGAACGGCGGCCGGCGAAGAAGGCGGTTGCGGCGGAATGACGATGCGGCCGGCGTCGCCCGATGATCTGGAAACGATCGCGACGCTGACGTCAGCCGCTTATCGGCCTTATAGCGAACTCTTCGGCGCTCCGCCGATGCCGGTGACGGAGGATTACACACCGAGGATCGAACGCGGCGAGGTCTGGCTCTGCGAGATCGGCGGGCAAACGGCCGGCCTGGTGGTCGTCGAGCAGCATTCCGATCACCTCATGCTGTTCAGCATCGCGGTCTCGCCGGCCTTTCAGGGTGCCGGTCATGGACTGGCGATGCTGCGCTGGCTGGAAGGCAAGGCACGGGAATGGGCCGTGCCGGAGATCCGGCTTTACACGAATGCGCGGATGGAGCGGAATATCGCGCTCTACAGCGCCTTCGGGTTTCAGGAAACGGGTCGCCGGCCGAACCCTTATCGGCCAGGATGGACGCTCGTCGACATGACGAAAGAGATCAATGCGGCCTGAGCGGCTGCGAATGGGGAGGACGACATGACGAAATCCGGCACTATCCGCACCGGCATCGGCGGCTGGACCTTCGAGCCCTGGCGCGGGCATTTCTTTCCCGATGACCTGAAACAGAAGGATGAGCTGAATTATGCCAGCCGCCAGCTGAAGGTCATCGAGGTCAACGGCACCTATTACAGCACGCAGAAGCCTGCGGTCTTTGCCAAATGGGCGGCTGATGTGCCCGACGGTTTCATCTTCTCGCTGAAGGCGACCCGTTTCGTCACCAATCGACGGGTGCTTGCCGAAGCCGGTGAGTCGATGGAGCGGTTCCTGTCATCGGGCATCAGCGAACTCGGCGATCATCTCGGGCCGCTGCTGTGGCAGTTCGCACCGACGAAGAGGTTCGATCCGGACGATTTCGAAGCCTTCCTGAAGCTGCTGCCGGCAAAACAGGATGGGCTGGCGCTCCGCCACGTGGTCGAAGTACGGCACGATTCCTTCAAGGTGCCGGAGTTCGTGGCGCTGCTTTCGAAATACGGCGTGGCGCCGGTCTGTGCCGAACATTTCGAATATCCGATGATCGCCGACGTCACGGCCGATTTCGTCTATGCCAGGCTGCAGAAGGGCTCGGACGATATTCCGACCTGCTACCCGGAGAAGGACCTGAAGGCCTGGGCAACCCGGCTGGAGACCTGGGCCGAAGGCAAGGTTCCCGACGATCTGCCGCTGATCGATGGAGATCGTAAGGTGAGGGTCGAGCCACGCGACGTCTTCGCCTTCATGATTCATGAAGGCAAGGTCAATGCGCCGCATGGGGCGATCGCCCTGCAGCAGGCGTTGGCGAAATAGGCGGGGCTCGATAGTCACAAAAGGATCGTGACCTTGTGGGTATCACATCGTCAGACACGCATTGCATGAGGGCATCATGAGCGTGGTAACCTGGGAGCCCGCATGAGCGTTGCCGCATCCTATCTGTATCGCGACGGACGCCGGGTCGAGGCTGTCCCTTTCGAGGCTGCCTCCATTCCGGCGACGGATAATGAATTCATCTGGATCGGCCTGCACAAGCCCAGCCGGGACGAACTCCTGCTGCTGCAAAGCCGTTTTGGCCTTCACGAACTCTCGATCGCCGATGCGCTCAGTTCCCTGCAGATGCCGAAGCTCAGCGTTTATGACAACCAGCTGTTCGTCATCGCAAAGACGGCGCAGCTTGAGGGAGATCATATCACCTACGGGGAAACCGCAATTTTCGTCGGCAAGCGCTATATCATCACCGTGCGGAATGGCTCGGAGCGCGGGCACGGAGAGCTGCGCGGCCGGCTGGAGACTTCGCCGAAGACGCTCTGCCATGGCACTGACTACATTCTGCATGCCATTCTCGATTTCATTGTCGACGGCTACCTTCCCATCGTGCGCACGATCGAGGATGCCGTTCTCGACATGGAACGAAAGATGCTCGACGCGTTTCTCGACCGCAGCCAGATCACCCGGATTTTCAAGTTGCGGCGGGAAATCATTCTGTTTCAGCGGGTGCTGGACGCAATGCTCGACCTTTGCGGCAAGCTCTACCATCTCGACCTGCCGTCGCTTGACAGGGAAGCGAAGCCCTATTTCCGCGATGCGCTTCAGCACATGCACCGTGTCGAGACGATGGTTGCAAGCTTGCGCGACGTGATCACATCGGTTTTCGAAGCGAGCAATCTGCTTGAACAGCAAAGACAGGGCACGATCACCCGGCAGCTGGCGGCCTGGGCTGCCATTCTCGCCGTTCCGACGGCAATCGCCGGTATCTACGGCATGAATTTCGACAATATGCCCGAGCTGAAAACCAGCTACGGTTATTTTGTCGTTTTGGCAGTCATCGCTGTCATGTGCATCGGACTTTTCATCCGTTTCAAGCGCGCCCGCTGGATATGACGGATTGCTCGTCGATGGACGACGGTTTCATTTCTTCCCGTCCGCCAGCGCCTCTTTCCGGCGGCGCGGCAGGAGCGATTTGAGGTAGCGCCAGATCGGCGAGACGATATAGCCTGCGACCGGAATAGCGATCAAGCCGGCGACGATACCGACGATGCCCGCTCCTGCGGCCTCGACGATCCAGCTGAGCACCGATGCCAGAGCGGGAATGGCATGCGCGGTCGCCTCGCCGGCATCATGGATCAGATGTGCAAGGCCGCCGATGCCATAGGCTTCGAGGCCGTGAACGATGATGCCGCCGCCGACCCAGATCATGGCGGCCGTTCCGACAATGCCAAGCAGTTTCAGAAAATAAGGCATGCCCGTGACAAGCCCCTTTCCGATCGAACGCAAGAAGGCGCCGATCGGAGAGGCGGTGCGCGCACGCGCCAGCATCAGACCCAGATCATCGGCCTTGACGATAAGCGCCACGCCGCCATAGACCAAGACCGTGATGCCCAGTCCCACGACGGCGAGGATGAGGGCCTGGGTGAACATGCCGCCTGACGGCACTGCGGCAAGCGTAATCGCCATGATTTCCGCCGACAGGATAAAATCCGTCTTGATTGCGCCGGCAACCTTCTCGTCTTCTATCGATTTGGCATCGAGGCTCGTTGCCTCGAGTGCCGATTCATGGGCGTGGGCCGCATGCGGCAGCACCAGCCCGTAGACTTTTTCCACGCCTTCGTAGCAGAGGTAAAGCCCGCCGATCATCAGCAGCGGCGTGATCGCCTGCGGGGCGACGAGACTCAGGATAAGCGCTGCGGGAAGCAGGATCAGCAGCTTGTTCTTCAGCGAGCCGAGCGCGATCCTGCCGATGATCGGCAGTTCGCGCGCTGGCGAAAATCCGGTGACGTAACGCGGCGTGACCGCCGCATCGTCGATGACGACGCCAGCCGCTTTCGCGCCTGCCTTGGCAGCCTGGCCGGCAATATCGTCGAGCGATGCCGCAGCCACCTTGGCCAATGCCGCGATATCATCAAGAAGGGCGATCAGGCCAATACTCATTCGAGCCTCCGTCGGGAAGACAGACTTACACAGTGAAAACGGAAAGCCCGTCAACGAGACGTAGCATCCTCCGGCGGGAAGATGCCACGCAAGGATCGCGACGACAATGGCCGTTATTCAGCCGGCATCGGGCTCAAGCCGCCCTCGTCCAGCGGAGGACGGACCTGCCGTTCCCGTTTCTGAGAAGCCCGCGACAGAACGCTCTGCCGGTTCACGGATTTGCGCTCCTCGTCGATGCGGCGGATCAGAATCTCCGCGCGCTCGACCGAGCCGAGAAGCGCCAGGATCGTGCCGCGTTCAGCCGCGCCGGCATTCGGGCCAAGCGCCAGTGTCTGAGCCCGAAGTTCGGTGACGGTGGGGAGGCTGACATGGCCGGCCGGCATCGAGGGACGAACCACGCCATAGTCGGGCATGATTTCCTGCAAAGAGGCATCGAGCTTGCTCAATGCCTGGTTGACGATCGCCAGAGCGGGCTCGCTGAATTTTTCACGCTTCACGCGCCGGGCGACCTGATGCATCGATTCCGTCAACGCAGCGGTGAAATCCGCCTCCTCGATCAGGCTGGCAACCAGATCGAGTTGCTCGTAAGGCAGATCCTCCTTCATCAGCGATGCGGTGTAGTCGCGAATGTCGCGGCTGAGGATATCGGTGGCGAGATAGTGTTCGCCCGGGTCCGATGGCGCCGACTTGGCAGACCGGGCAATATCCAGGAACATCGCGCCGGCCTGCAGATGCCGCGCGGTCTCCTGCTGGACGGCTGGAACGGCCCGCGCGAAGTCGCTCGTGAGCCTGCGATCGAGGAATTTCGGCGTCGAATAGTCTTCGACATCCTCCGCATCGGTGCGGCCAATACGCGACAAGACACGTTCGAACACGCTGACGAAAGGAAACAGCAGCGCCGTATTGAAGACGTTGAAGAAGGTTGAATAGAGACCGACAGCGACCGGGACCAGCGGAAATGTCTCCTTGCCCTCGATGACGACAGGAACGCCGGGATCGCCGCCGAACCACTGCATCGCCCATGCCAGAACGTCGATCGAGACGAAGAACAAGGGCACGGTGATACAGACGCCGATAATGTTGAAGGACATATGGGCGTAGGCAGCGCGTTTGGCGTTCTTCGACAGATTGAGCGAGGCAATCCAGGAGGTGATCGTGGTTCCGAGATCGGCACCCAGCGAGAAGGCAACCGCCGTCGTCCAGTCAAGGACACCAGCCGCGCCAAGCCCCATGACGATACCGATCGTCGCCGACGAGGAGTGGATCATCGCGGTGACGCCGGCAGCGATCAGCACGCACTTGATCAGGTTGTAATAGGAGTCGGCGGTCAGCGTCGACAGAACGTCCATGACCTCCGGTATGTTGCGCAGCGGCCGAAGGCCGCCGGTCATCAGATTGAGACCGTAGAAAATCAGCGCGAAGCCCATGCAGGCAAGCGCGACGTTGCGGATCCGCTCGCTCTTGGCAAAGCAGTAAACCAGCGAAAAAACGCCCGCAAAGATCAGGCCAAGAGGACCGAGCGGCAAGGCGATCAGGCCGTTTCCGAGCGTCGTTCCGATGTTGGCGCCCATGATGACGCTGATCGCCGGACGCAATCCGACAACACCGGCATTGACGAGGCCGACGACCATGACCGTCATTGCCGTCGATGACTGGATGACGCCGGTGATGAGAGTTCCGGCGATCACGCCCTTGATCGGCGTGCCTGCCGCTTTTGCGAGAAATGCGCGCATCTTGTTGACGGAGAGTGCCTGGATGCCGTTCGACATGAACTCCAGACCGAGCATGAATATCCCCAGCCCGCCGATAACGGGCACAAGAATATCCTTGAAAATGTCGATGTTCATTACGCCTTACCCCCTTGGCGCCAAAATGGCGCGCTTCAACGACGCTCCGCGCCTCACATGCCCGATTTCCTACGGTCGGGGATGTCCCGGCCGCGTATCATGCGCGCGAACGATTTACTGGCTCGCGGATGCATCCTGCTTCAGCCAGTATTTGACGATCTGACTGACGAGCTGCGGCGGCAAAGGCACATAGCCCAGCGCTTCGGCGTCCTTACTGCCTGTCTCGAACGCCAGGCGGAAAAAATCATGCACGCGGCGATAGCGATTGGGCGCCTGTCCCGTCATGGGAACGACAGCAAATGTCGCCCCGCTGATTGGATAGGCCGCCTCTCCCGGTTGATCCGTGAGCGACACCGAAAAATCCTTCGCTTCATCCCATGAGGCGGTGCTGGCGGCAGCCCGCACGCCATCCGGTCCCGGTTTTACGAACTGGCCCGATTTGTTCTGAACAGCGGCATAGGGCAGGTTTGCGCGTTCGACCTGGCCAAAATCGGCATAGGCGATCGCCCCCTTGGTTGCCTGCACTGCGCGAATGAGATCCCCGGTTCCCTCGACACTCGTCCCCACAGGCCAGGCGATCAGCGTATCCGCTCCATGTGCCGCCTTCCATTCCGGGCTTGCCGAGGTCAGGTATTCGGTGAACATGAAGGTGGTGCCTGACCCGTCCTTGCGGGTAACCGGGCTGATTTTCTGATCGGGAAGGCTGATCGCCGGGTTGATCGCCTTGATGGCAGGATCGGCCCATGACTGGATCTTGCCGAGATAGATATTCGCAAGCAGCGGGCCAGTCAGGTTGATACGGCCCTTGTCGATACCGTCAAGGTTGACGGCAATCGCCACACTGCCGAGCACGATCGGAAACTGCTGGCGGCCATGCTTCAAAAGCTCGTCGTGGGAGACAGGCACATCGGTCGCAGCGAAATCCAGCTCCGGCTGGTCAAGGCGCATCAGACCTGCCAGCGAACCGACGAGCTCGTAGTCTACCGTCCAATCGGGTGAGCTGAAGTCGCCGTCATCCATCCGCGCCTTCTCATAGATCTCCGCCCACTTCGCGATGATGGGTGCCGCGAATGTGGAGCCGGCGCCGCGAATGGGCTCGGCCATGGCTGCAGGAGCGATGAAGAGTGAACCGACAATTGCCGCAAGTCCGGCAAAGCGGGCGGCGGTCGTCACTCTGTGGACTTGCCGAAAAAAACGTTCCATCGGCGCTTCCCCCTCGCAACCGTTTACTGCGGACTTCGATCAGAATTCACACCAGATCAGCTCAGGACCGGCCGTACGAACCCCCGTGGTTCAGCCGACAGGAATTCCTGACACCATTAAGTATTTCCATTCATTAACATTTTAATGACAGTTTAGTTTTACGGATTGCTGATTCGGGGCGCAGGACATTCTTTCGCTGATCGATGTCGCTCTAAAAATTCGAAATAAAACCCGTCACTCAACTGACACGTCGGCCGCATTTACAATGTTAAAACAACCCAGCCTACGCCACGGCCAGACATGTCGGGGACAGTGCGGATTGCTTCTGCGTTCGAGGTGCAGGAGGATGCGGCGGCGCTAAAGCGGCAATACCTCGGCTGCAAGCTCCTCCGCCGTCAGCCCCTTGCCGGCACGTTGGCCGGCCTCGCCGTGCAGCCAGACGCCGGCGGCCGCGGCCTCGAAGGCCGGCAGGCCCTGGGCGAGCAATCCGCCGATGATGCCGGCAAGCACGTCGCCTGAGCCGGCGGTGGCAAGCCAGACGGGAGCGTTGGTATTGATGAGCGCACGGCCGTCGGGTGCGGCGATGACGGTATCGGCGCCTTTGTAAATGATCGCGGCATTGGCGCGGCGGGAGGCGGCGACAGCCTTATCCACCTTGCCGAGTCCATCGTCGCCGCCGATATCGGGAAAGAGCCGCGCGAATTCGCCCTCGTGCGGTGTCAACACCAGACGCGGCTCACCTCGGAAGAGATCAAACAGCTGTTGCGGATCATCCTTGAACGAGGAGATGCCGTCGGCATCGAGCACCAGGTGGCGATCGGCAAGGGCCGAGACGAAGCCGCGTGCCCTGGCGCCGATGCCGAAGCCGGGGCCGAGGACGAAGGTCTGCAGCCGCTTGTCGGAGAGCCAGTCGCCGAGGTCGGCCTCGTCGTCGATGGCATGCAGCATGACGGCTGTCAGATGCGCGGCATTGGCGGCCATCGCCGCGCGGGGGGCGGCGATCGTCACCAGGCCGGCGCCGGCCTTCAGGCCAGAGATTGCCGACATGCGTGCCGCACCCGTCTTGTCGGCCTCGCCCGAGAAGACGACCAGATGACCGCGCTTGTATTTGTGGGTTTCCAGTTGCTCGGCCGGCAGCGCACTCTTCCAGGCATCCGGCGTGTTCTCGGCGATGAGGCCGCCTGCCTCAGCCCTGACGATGCGGGCCGGGATACCGATGTCGAAGACCTCCAGTTCACCGCAAAGCTCTCTGCCCGGCATCAGCAGATGGCCGGGCTTGCGGGTCATGAAGGTGATGGTGTTGCAGGCCCGGAAGGCGGCACCCAGCACCTTTCCGGTACGGCCATCGAGGCCGGAGGGTAGATCGATGGCGAGCACGGGAATACTGGCCTCGGTGACGCGCTCGATCAGCGCACGCACATCGGCCGACACTTCGCGGCCAAGCCCCGCCCCGAACAGGCCATCGATGACGACGTCGCCGGTTTCCGGCCGATAGAGGTCGAGTTCCTGTCCCTCAAGCGCGCAGCCTGTGCGGGCACGCGCGGCATCGCCCTTCAGCCTCACGGGATCGCCAAGGTGGAAGAGAGCCACTCTCGCCCCGCTCTCATGCAGGTGACGTGCTGCGACATAGGCGTCGCCGCCATTGTTGCCGGGTCCGCAGAAGACGGCGAAACGCAATGCTCCGGGATGAAGGCGCAGAGCAGCGGCCGCGACCGCGGCACCTGCCCTCTCCATCAGGCCGAAGGAGTCGATGCCGGATGCGGCCGCGGCAGCGTCGACGGCGGCCATTTCGGCAGGCGTGAGAAGAAGGTCGGACAGATGTTTGCTCATCATCCTATTCAATCAAAAAACGCCTAAAAAACAACCGCCTGAAATACCAAAGAGAAGGACTCCATTTAGGCATTTGCCTATATTTTCATCTCAGCGTGATGTTTATTCGCAGTTGCGAAAATACATGAGTTTTTCCGTTTCCGATGGGATTTTGATCGGGAGACAATGTTTTTCCATCTGACCGTCGCCAAAACCACATGGAATTCCCCGCAAACGCGCCGGTTTTGGCAGAATCGACGTGTTTTTTCGACAAGATGGATTTCAAACTGGCACGATATCTGCATCATATCCGGCGAGCGGGAAAATTCCTGCCATAACAAGAGAAGCGGAGAGACATTTTCTCATGAAAAAGATCGAAGCGATCATTAAGCCTTTCAAGCTGGACGAAGTGAAGGAAGCCCTTCAGGAAGTTGGCCTGCAGGGTATCACGGTCACGGAAGCCAAGGGTTTCGGCCGTCAGAAGGGCCACACGGAACTCTACCGCGGAGCCGAATACGTCGTCGATTTCCTGCCGAAGGTCAAAGTCGAGGTCGTACTGGCCGACGAGAACGCGGAGGCGGTCATCGATGCGATCCGCAAGGCGGCGCAGACCGGCCGCATCGGCGACGGAAAGATCTTCGTCTCCAACGTCGAAGAGGTTATCCGCATCCGCACCGGCGAGACCGGCATTGATGCCATCTGACCACTTTGCCAATCGCGCAAAGTCCGTTACCGTCATCGCCGACCTACACCGTCATCGCAAATCGGAGGACACTCATTAATGGCGACCGCAAGCGAAATTCTGAAGCAGATCAAGGAGAACGACGTAAAGTTCGTCGATCTGCGTTTCACCGACCCGAAGGGCAAGCTGCAGCATGTGACGATGGACGTTGTCTGCGTCGATGAAGACATGTTCGCTGATGGCGTGATGTTCGACGGCTCGTCGATCGGCGGCTGGAAGGCCATCAACGAGTCCGACATGGTGCTGATGCCCGATACCGAAACGGTGCATATGGACCCATTCTTCGCCCAGTCGACCATGGTCATCGTCTGCGACATCCTCGATCCGGTTTCCGGCGAGGCCTATAACCGCGATCCGCGCGGCACCGCCAAGAAGGCCGAAGCCTACCTCAAGGCATCCGGCATCGGCGATACGGTCTTCGTCGGCCCTGAAGCCGAATTCTTCGTCTTCGACGACGTCAAGTACAAGGCCGATCCCTACAATACCGGCTTCAAGCTCGATTCGACCGAACTGCCGTCGAACGACGATACCGATTACGAGACCGGCAACCTCGGCCATCGCCCGCGCGTCAAGGGCGGCTATTTCCCGGTTCCCCCCGTCGACAGCGCCCAGGACATGCGTTCGGAAATGCTGACGGTGCTCTCCGAAATGGGCGTCGTCGTCGAAAAGCACCACCATGAAGTCGCCGCCGCCCAGCACGAACTCGGCATCAAGTTCGATACGCTGGTGCGCAACGCCGACAAGATGCAGATCTACAAATACGTCGTGCACCAGGTGGCCAACGCCTACGGCAAGACGGCGACCTTCATGCCGAAGCCGATCTTCGGCGACAACGGCTCTGGCATGCACGTGCACCAGTCGATCTGGAAGGGCGGCAAGCCGACCTTTGCCGGCGACGAATATGCCGGCCTTTCCGAGAGCTGCCTGTTCTATATCGGCGGCATCATCAAGCATGCCAAGGCGATCAACGCCTTCACCAATCCGTCGACGAACTCCTACAAGCGTCTCGTCCCGGGTTACGAAGCCCCCGTGCTGCTTGCCTATTCGGCCCGCAACCGCTCGGCTTCCTGCCGCATTCCGTTCGGCTCCAACCCGAAGGCCAAGCGCGTCGAAGTCCGTTTCCCGGATCCGACCGCCAATCCCTATCTCGCCTTTGCCGCCATGCTGATGGCCGGTCTCGACGGCATCAAGAACAAGATCCATCCCGGCAAGGCCATGGACAAGGATCTCTACGACCTGCCGCCGAAGGAATTGAAGAAGATCCCGACCGTCTGCGGCTCGTTGCGCGAAGCACTCGAAAGCCTCGACAAGGACCGCAAGTTCCTGACGGCCGGCGGCGTCTTCGACGACGATCAGATCGATGCCTTCATCGAGCTGAAGATGGCTGAGGTGATGCGTTTCGAAATGACGCCGCATCCGGTCGAATACGACATGTACTATTCGGCCTGATCGGCCGCGAACACAGAAAGTCCCGGCCCGCCGGGGCTTTCGCCTCCCAGGTCATGGACGCCACTACGGCGCCGCGCGTCTTTCAGACGCGCAAAGGATGCTGTAGAACTTGGAGTGCTGCATAATTTTGTCCTTAAATCGGTTCCGATTTAAGGAATTATGCAGAAGGAGGATATGACGTTCATGTGACGAACTCGCGCAAAAATCTTGATTTGCGCGACACCAATCACCAAATTTGGTGATGAAAGGAAGTCGTACCATGAAAGAAAGAGTAGCAAAGTTCAGTATCGGCGAAGTGGTTCGGCACAAGGTTTTTCCGTTTCGCGGCGTCATCTTCGACGTTGATCCGGAGTTCGCGAATACGGAGGAATGGTGGAATTCCATTCCCGCCGAGGTGCGCCCGAGCAGGGACCAGCCCTTCTATCACCTGCTCGCCGAGAATGACGAAAGCGAATATGTCGCTTATGTCTCCGAGCAAAACCTGATGAACGATGAAAGCGGCACGCCGCTTCGCAATCCGCAGATCTACCAGATTTTCGATCAGGCCCCTTCAGGGCAGTTCAAACCCAAGATGAGCTTCGCCCACTAACCCACTCGTGCCGATCGTTGAATCAAGGCCTCGCTTCTCCCGGCGAGGCCTTTCCTTTGCGCAACAAAAAACCCGGCGCGAAGCCGGGTTTCTGTTTCAAAGAAAGTGGCAGGATTACTGCGCCTTGGCTGCCTTCTGGGCCTCTTCCAACTTCTTGCGGGCTTCTTCGGCCTTCTTCTGCATGCCTTCCTGCAGGCTGCGCTGGCTTTCGGCGAGCTTGGTTTCGGTCACCGGTTCGCCGTCATAAGCGCCGGTGAAGCCTTCGAGCGAAATCTTGATCGGGTTCGGAGCGCGGCGGAAGTTGATCGAGGTGAAGATCACATCGCTGCCCTTCTTGAGGCTGGCGATCATCGCGTCGGTCAGCGGAATTTCGGCGGTGCACTTGTCCGGCAGGCAGACGGCGTAGTCGAGCTTCTGGCCCTTACCGCCGTCGATCTGCATGATGACGCCGGGAGGAACGAGGCGTGCCGTGGGAACCGAAACCTGCAGGAGTTTGCGATTGATCTTGCCGGAAACCGAGATCAGACCGACGGCCGTGACAAGCTGGCCGCCATTGGCGAGGATCAGGTTCTGGACAACACAGATGTCGTTGTCTTCCTGCTTGCTGCAGGTCTTGTACCAGCCAAGCTTCGGCGCACCTGCGGCCTGCGCCGGGGCATCGGCCGGAGCCGGTGCCGCCGCACTCTGTGCGAAGGAGGAGACCGGAGCCGAAGCGGCGCCGAACATCACTGCCAGAACGGACAGTGCTGCCCGCATTTTCTTTTCAGACTTGAACATCATAACGAATTCCGTCTCCTGATATCCGTTCGGGGCAGCGTCTTGCCGCCCCAACCATCGGGTCGTTGACACTCCACCTCTTAAAAAAATAAGGCAAATGCATGACCCCGAAACTTCGGGTTCACCTGTTACATCGCAGCGTTCAAGATATCCAGCATTTCTTTGGCAATTTGAGGAGCATTTCGTCGCGATGCCAAAGAAATCGCCGTTCCGTGTTGGAATCGATCGACCCCATGATAATCTTGGCGTGAATCATGCCCCGTTTTCACGGATCAAGGATTGCCGAATGCTCCGGTTTGTTGTCCCCCTCGTCCTCTCGCTGCTGTGCGGCACTGTCGCTGCCGAGCCGCTGCACGGCATCGCGATGCACGGCGAGCCGGCCTTGCCGGCCGACTACAAGCACTTCCCTTACGTCAACCCCGACGTGAAAAAGGGCGGCAAGATCACCTATGGCGTGGTCGGCACCTTCGACAACCTCAACCCGTTCATCCTCAAGAGCATGCGCACGACGGCGCGCGGCATGTGGGATCCGGATTATGGCAATCTCGTCTACGAATCGCTGATGCAGCGTTCCAGGGACGAGCCCTTCACACTCTACGGCCTGCTGGCCGAAACGGTCGAATGGGACGACGACAGGAGCTTCATCCAGTTCAACCTCAATCCGAAGGCGAAATGGGCTGATGGCCAGCCGGTGACGCCCGAGGATGTGATGTTCACCTTCGAGCTGATGCGCGACAAGGGCCGCGTGCCCTTCGCCAACCGCCTCAACGTCGTCGCCAAGATGGAGAAGGTCGGCGAGCGCAGCGTGCGCTTCACCTTCAACGACAAGGCCGACCGGGAGACGCCGCTGATCTTCGGCCTGTTCCCGGTGCTGCCGAAACATGCGATCGACCCAGAAACCTTCGACCGTTCGTCGCTGACGCCCCCGGTCGGCTCCGGTCCCTACAAGGTGAAGACGGTGAAGCCCGGCGAGAGCATCACCTATGAGCGCGATCCGAATTACTGGGGCAAGAACATTCCCGCCAAGGTCGGCACCGACAATTACGACCAGATCACCGTCCAGTATTTCCTGCAGGACACGACGCTGTTCGAGGCCTTCAAGAAGGGCGATGTCGACATCTATCCCGACGGCAATCCCGGTCATTGGGCCAATGCCTATAATTTCCCCGCCGTCACCTCGGGGGCTGTGGTCAAGGACGTGTTCACACCGAAACTGCCGAGCGGCATGCTCGGATTCGTGTTCAACACGCGCCGGCCGATCTTTACCGATCCCAAGGTGCGCGAAGGCTTGTCGCTGGTGTTCGACTTCGAATGGGCGAACAAGAACCTTTATTCCGGCGCCTATAAACGCACGCAGAGCTTCTGGCAGAATTCCGAGCTGTCGAGTTTCGGCGTTCCCGCCAATGCGGCCGAGCTTGCCCTGCTCGGGCCGATCAAGGACAAAATTGCGCCGGAGATTCTCGACGGCACCTACAAGCTGCCGGTCACCGACGGTTCCGGCCGCGACCGCAATGTGCTGAAACAGGCCGTCGAGCAACTGAAACAGGGCGGCTATACGATCCAGGGCGGCAAGATGCTCAATGCGTCCGGCCGCCAGTTCGCCTTCGAGATCATGACGCAGAATGCCGACCAAGAAAAGCTTGCAGTTGCCTATCAGCGCTCGCTGCAGACGATCGGCATTGCCGCTTCGATCCGCACGGTCGACGATTCGCAGTATCAGAGCCGGACAAACAGCTTCGATTACGACATGATCATGAAGTCCTATACCTCGTCGTTGTCCCCTGGGAACGAGCAACTCGGCCGCTGGTCTTCGGTTGCGCGCACGCGCGAGGGAACCGACAGCTTCGCCGGCGCCAACGATCCCGATCTCGACACACTGATCGATCACCTGCTCAGGGCACGCTCGGCGGAGGATTTCACTGCAGCGGTCCGCTCCTATGACCGGCTGCTGCTTTCCAGCCATTACGTGCTGCCGCTCTATCACATGGACCAGCAATGGGTGGCGCGGAGCAAGCGCATCGGCCGTCCCGACAGCGTACCGCTCAGCGGCTATCAGCTGCCGGTATGGTGGGATACGAGCGCGCAGTAAAACTGGCGAACCGCCGGTCCTCATGCCTCCTTCGGAGGCGCACAGAAATAAGGAAAATCATCATGGAGCGTATCACCATCGACGTCGTCTCGGATGTCGTCTGCCCTTGGTGCTATCTCGGCAAGGCGCGGCTGGAACTCGCCATCGCCGAGGTGCAGGACCAAATCGGCGTCGACATCAACTGGCGGCCGTACCGGCTCAATCCCGACTACCCCAAGGAAGGCGTCGACCAGAAGAAGGCGCTGGCGGAGAAGCTCGGCGGCGAGGAGCGTGTGGCCCAGGCGCACAAGATGCTCACCGATTACGGCCGCGAGGTCGGCATCGCCTTTGATTTCGAGGCGATCAAGATCGGCCCGAACACGCTCGATGCGCATCGACTGATCCACTGGGCGATGATCGAAGGCCGCGAGAAGCAGGACAAGGTCGTTGCCGCGCTGTTCAGGGCGAATTTCGAGGAAGGCCGCAATGTCGGCGAACATGCTGTGCTGCTCGATATTGCCGAAAAGGCCGGCCTCGACCGCTCGGTCATCGCCTCGCTGCTCGCCTCCGATGCCGATCGCGACCTGATCGTGGCCGAGATCAAGGCGGCCCAGGAGATGGGCGTCAACGGCGTGCCGTTCTTCATCTTCGACCAGCAATATGCCGTCAGCGGCGCTCAGACGCCCGACGTGCTGGCGAACGCGTTGCGCGATATCGCCAAGGCGAAGGCCGAGGCGCGGTCGGGGCTCAACTGACGTCGCCGGCTCCAGCTTCAGCCCAGAACCGGAATGCAGCGCACCTCGGTCTTCACTGAATTGGCGATGAAACATTCGTCGTGGGCGCGATGGTGCAGGCTTTCCAACTCGCTGAGCGAAGGCTGCTTTTCGCCCCTGAAGACGACATGCGGCCGCAGCGTCACGACGGTCATGGCAAGACGGCCTTCGGCATTCTTCTCCATGATGCCCTCGGCGGCATCGGTGTAGCTGTCGACGCAAAAGCGCTGTTTGGCGGCGATCGACAGGAACCAGAGCATGTGGCAGCTGGAGAGCGAGGCGACGAAAGCCTCTTCCGGATCGACGGCATCCTCGGCGGAATAGGGCAGCGGAACGACATGCGCAGAAGAAGACGCCCTCACCTCGATGCCGCCGTCGAAGGTCCAGCGGTGGGCGCGGCTGTAGCGGTTGTCGGTGAAGGTCTCGCCGTTGCGTTGCCAGGCGATCGTTGCGCCGTATTTTGCCATCTCCATCTCCCTTTTCCACGCAATTCCGGACGCAAAACCGCGGCACAGTTTTGCTGGAATTGCTCTATTTCGCAAGCTCGGCCAGCTGCGTCATGACGACCGCGGCACCTTGCAGGCGTTTTTCCGGCGTCGGCAGGTCGCGGGTCAGGAACAGGCTGTGATCGGGGCGGATCTTCGCCATCGTGCCCTGCTTGCCGATATAACCGACGAGGTTGGCCGGGTTGGGGAATTCCTTGTTGCGGAACTGCACGACGACGCCCTTCGGACCGGCATCGAGCTTTTCGACATTGGCGGTGCGGCAGAGCGACTTGATGTAGACGATCTTCAAGAGGTGCTGGACTTCGATCGGCATCGGCCCGAAGCGGTCGATCATCTCGGCGCCGAAGCCATCGATCTCCTTGAGCTCGGTGATTTCGCCGAGGCGGCGGTAGAGCGCCATGCGCAGGTGCAGGTCAGGCACGTAAGCTTCCGGGATCATCACCGTCGTGCCGACGGAGATCTGCGGCGACCAGCCGGTATCGTGGATCTCGTCGACACCCTTGACCTCGGCAACCGCCTCTTCCAGCATCTGCTGGTAAAGCTCGAAGCCGACCTCCTTGATATGGCCGGACTGCTCCTCGCCGAGCAGATTACCGGCGCCGCGGATATCGAGATCGTGGCTCGCCAGCTGGAACCCGGCGCCGAGCGTATCCAGCGATTGCAGCACCTTCAACCGGCGTTCGGCGGTTGCCGTCAGCACCTTATTAACAGGCAGGGTGAAGAGCGCAAAAGCGCGCACCTTCGAGCGGCCGACACGGCCGCGCAGCTGATAGAGCTGAGCAAGGCCGAACATATCGGCGCGGTGAACGATCAGCGTATTGGCCGTGGGCACATCGAGGCCGGATTCGACGATGGTGGTCGAGAGAAGCACGTCGTAACGGCCTTCATAGAAAGCGTTCATGATGTCTTCGAGTTCGCCGGCCGGCATCTGGCCATGGGCGACGGCGACCTTCAGCTCCGGCAAATCCGACTGCAGGAAGGCATGCACATCCTCGAGATCGGCGAGGCGCGGGCAGACATAGAAGCTCTGGCCGCCGCGATAATGCTCGCGCATCAGCGTCTCGCGGATGACCAGGCTGTCGAAGGGCGAGATGAAGGTGCGTACCGCCATGCGGTCGACCGGCGGCGTGGTGATCAGCGACAATTCGCGCACCCCGGTCATGGCAAGCTGCAGCGTGCGCGGGATCGGCGTTGCCGACAGCGTCAGCACATGCACGTCGCTCTTCAGCTCTTTCAGCCGCTCCTTGTGCTTAACGCCGAAATGCTGCTCCTCGTCGATGACGAGCAGACCGAGATTGGCGAATTTGATGCCGGCGCCAAGCAGCGCATGGGTGCCGACGACGATATCGGTCTTGCCTTCCGCCACTTCCTTCTTGGTCAGCGCCAGCTCCTTGGCGCCGACAAGGCGCGAGGCCTGCTGGATGCGCACCGGCAGACCACGGAAACGGTCGGAGAAGGTCTTGAAATGCTGGCGGGAAAGCAGTGTCGTCGGCACGACGACGGCGACCTGGGCGCCGTTCATCGCGGCGACGAAGGCGGCGCGCAGCGCTACTTCGGTCTTGCCGAAACCGACGTCGCCGCAGACGAGACGGTCCATCGGCCGGCCGGCGGCGAGATCCGAGCGCACCGCCTCGATGGCGTTATCCTGGTCCTCGGTCTCGTCATAGGGGAAGCGGGCGGCGAATTCGTCGTAAAGGCCTTCTGGCGTCGTCAGCATCGGCGCATGGCGCGTCAGGCGCTCGGCGGCGATGCGGATCAGCGCATCGGCCATATCGAGGAGGCGCTTCTTGAGCTTGGCCTTGCGCATCTGCCAGGCGCCGCCGCCGAGCTTGTCGAGTTGGGCTTCGGTGCCTTCGCCGCCGTAACGCGAGAGAAGATCGATGTTTTCGACCGGCAGGAAGAGCTTGGCCTCGTCGGCATATTGCAGTTCGAGGCAGGCATGCGGCGCGCCGGCGGCCTCGATGGTCCTCAGCCCGATGAAGCGGCCGATGCCGTGTTCGGCGTGGACGACGATCGAGCCCTCGTCGAGGCCCGCGACTTCCGAGATGAAATCGGCGGCGCGCTTGCGGCGCTTGGAGCGGCGCACCATGCGGTCGCCGAGGATGTCCTGCTCGCCGATGACGACGAGGTCGCCGGCCTCGAAGCCTGCTTCGAGACTGAGCACGGCAGCGGCAGCCTCGCCTCTCGCCAGCGAACCGACATCCTTCAGCGCCTCGATCGGCTTGACCTTTTCCAGGCCATGTTCGTTCAACACCTGCAGCAGGCGCTCCAGCGAACCTTCGGTCCAGGCGGTGATGAGCACTTTCGCGCCGGCGGCGCGGCGGTCGGCAATATGCTTGACGACGACGTCGAAGATGTTGATGCGTTCGGCATCGCCGCCGCCTTCGGCATTCGAACGGGCCCAGCGCTGGCCTTGGCGGGCGTCGACATTGACGACCCGCCGTGCCTCGCCCTCATGCTCGTTGAAGGGGCTGATGCGGATCGCGCCCAGCGCATCGAGGGTTTTGCCGAAAAGCTTGCTGTCGAGATAGAGCTGGCCCGGCGTCACCGGTTTGTAAGGCGTGCCCTGCGTCATCCCCTTGGCCGGCTGGCCGGAGTTCAGGCGGGCGTCGTAGTAGTCAAAAACAAGCTTGGAGCGCTCTTCGGCTGCTTCACGCACCGTATGGTCGATGACGATACGGAAGCCGCTCAAATAATCGAAGACGGTATCGAGCTTCTCGTAGAAAAGCGGCAGCCAGTGCTCCATGCCGGGGTAACGGCGGCCTTCGGAGACGGCGAGATAGAGCGCGTCGTCGCGTGTGGTCGCGCCGAAAGCGGAGAGATAATTCTTGCGGAAACGGCTGATCGTATCGGGCGTCAGCGTCACTTCGCTCATCGGATTGAGATCGAGGGAACGCACCTGCCCGATCGTGCGCTGGCTGGCCGGATCGAAGCTGCGGATGCTTTCCAGCGTGTCGCCGAAGAAATCGAGGCGGACCGGCTCTTCGGAACCCGGCACGAAGACGTCGAGAATACCGCCGCGCACGGCATATTCGCCGACTTCGCGAACGGTCGCGACGCGCTCGAAGCCGTTGCGCTCGAGGCGACCGGCGAGATCATCCATGCGCAGCTGGTTGCCGGGGCGGGCCGAAAAGGTCAGGCTTTCGATGACATCCTGCGGCGCCACCTTCTGCAGCATGGCATTGGCGGTGACGAGCACGATTGCCGCATGCGGCTTCTTGCGATGGGCGATGAGGCCGCCGAGCGCAGCCAGCCGGCGAGCCGAGGTGTCGGCGCTCGGCGAGACGCGGTCATAAGGCAGACAGTCCCAGGCCGGCAAGGTGAGAACCGGAATTTCAGGGGCGACGAAGCCCAGCATTTGCTCCAGATCGGCCATGCGGTGGCCGTCGGATATGACATAGGCGACCGGCTCTCCCGTTCGGGCGAGTTCGGCGAGCAGCAGCGTTTCAAGACCTGCCGGCACATTGCCGATCGTCAGCGGCTCGGCAATGGCCGCAAGCTTCTTCGCATCGAAACCAGGGATCATTCCGGCGTCCTGAGGGGCTTGTCAAAATCGGGCTTGTAGGCGGCGATGCGGGCAAACATCGGTGTCTGGAAACGCTCAGGCACCGGCCATGTTCCCATGATCCAGCGGACGAGATCATTGTCCTCTTCCGCCATGATCGTCTCGAACTCGTCGAGCTCGGCTTCCGACAGCGCCGCGACCTCGGCTTCGGCGAACTGGCCGAAGACCAGATCCATTTCGCGGATGCCGCGATGCCAGCAACGGAAAAGGATCCGGCGGCGGCGCGGGTCGAGACCGGCACTCGTGAGCGTGACACCTGTCATGGCATTACCTTCCTGTTGATGCGCCTCTATAGACCCTCGAAAGCGGCTTGTCAGCCTTGCCAAGGCCGCATTGTTCATCGCATTTTGGCCGCATGCGCCCCGCCATTCTCGATCCTCTGTTTTCCCCTATTTCGGGCCTTCCGGGCGTCGGACCGAAGATCGCCGACCTGTTGGTCAAGCTGCTCGGGCGCGAGACGCTGGAGGATTGCCGGGTCATCGATCTGCTCTTCCACGCGCCCTTCTCGCTGATCGACCGGCGCAACCAACCAGGCATCGCCCGCGCGCCGCAGGGTGCGATCGTGACGATCACGGCGCGCGTCGACCGGCACCAGGTGCCGCCGCGCGGCAAAAGCAATATTCCCTACCGCGTCTTCCTGCATGACGAGACCGGCGAGCTGACGCTGGTCTTCTTCCGCGGACAGGCGGCATGGCTGGAAAAGCAGCTGCCTGTTGACGCGGAGGTGACGGTCAGCGGCAAGATCGACTGGTTCCACGGTCGCGCCTCGATGGTACATCCCGACTATATCGTCAGGGCCGACGAGACGGAGAGCCTGCCGCTGGTCGAGCCGATCTATCCGCTGACGGCGGGGCTTTCGCCGAAGACGCTGCGCAAGATCATCGACGCCGGCCTGCCGCGTTTTCCCGAGCTGCCGGAATGGATCGACCTGGCGCTGACCGAGAAGCAGGGCCTGCCGTCGATCCGCGACAGCTTCCACATGCTGCACGAGCCGCGCGATCCCAGCGATATCGACCCGCAGGCCCCTGCCCGGCGGCGGCTTGCCTATGACGAGTTCCTCGCCGGCCAGCTGTCGCTGAGCCTGGTCCGGCAGAGGCTGCGTAAGGTGGCGGGCCAGCCAGTCACTGCGACCGGCGCCATCAGCAGCAAGATCCTGAAGACCTTGCCCTTCTCGCTCACATCAAGCCAGAACGAGGCGATCGCCGAGGTTTTGAAGGACATGGCCGGCAACGAGCGCATGCTGCGGCTGCTGCAGGGCGATGTCGGTTCCGGCAAAACGCTGGTGGCGCTGATGGCGATGGCGGCGGTGATCGAGAGCGGCGGCCAGGCCGTGCTGATGGCGCCGACCGAAATCCTGGCGCGGCAACACCACGCAACGATCTCGAAATTCGCCGCCTCCGCCGGGCTCGGCATCGAGGTGCTGACCGGGCGAACCAAGGGACGCGAGAGGGAGGAAATCCTGGAGCGTATCGCCTCGGGTGCTGCCCAGATCATCATCGGCACGCATGCGCTGTTCCAGGACAGCGTCGCCTACGCCAATCTGATGCTTGCCGTCGTCGACGAGCAGCACCGTTTCGGCGTGCATCAGCGCCTGCGGCTGACCGCCAAGGGCCTCTCGCCGCATATGCTTGTCATGACGGCGACGCCGATCCCGCGCACGCTGGTGCTTGCCGCCTTCGGCGATATGGACGTCTCCAAGCTCACCGAGAAACCGGCCGGCCGCAAGCCGATCCAGACGATCACCGTACCGATGGAACGGACCGGCGAAATCGTCGGCCGACTGCAAGGCGCGATCACCGAGGGCAAGAAGGCATACTGGATCTGTCCGCTGGTCGAGGAGTCCGAAGAGCTCGACCTGATGTCGGCCGAGGAGCGGCATGCGACGTTGGTCTCGGCACTTGGCCCGGGCATCGGCCTGATCCACGGCCGCATGAGCGGGCCGGAGAAGGACGGGGCGATGATGGCGTTCAAGAACGGCGAGACCCGGCTGCTCGTCGCCACCACCGTCGTCGAGGTCGGCGTCGACGTGCCGGACGCGACGATCATGGTGATCGAACATGCCGAGCGTTTCGGCCTGGCGCAATTGCATCAGCTGCGCGGCCGCGTCGGGCGCGGCGACGAGGCCTCGACCTGCATCCTGCTCTACAAGGGGCCGCTCGGCGAGACCGGCCATGCCAGGCTCTCGATCATGCGGGAGACGGAGGACGGCTTCCGTATTGCCGAGGAGGATCTGAAGCTGCGCGGTGAAGGCGAGTTGCTCGGCACACGGCAATCCGGCACGCCGGGCTTTCGCATCGCCAGTCTCGAGGCGCATGCCGACCTGTTGGAGATCGCCCGCAAGGATGCGGCTTACCTGATCGAGCGGGATCCGGAATTGACCACGGAGAGGGGAACGGCGATCCGCACCCTGCTCTATCTTTTCCGCCGCGACGAAGCGATCCGGTTCTTGAGAGCGGGCTAAAGCGCGCCGAGGCGCGCTTTAAGTCTTTGTTCTATGCATGTCGTTATCCCAAAACCGCCGAACACTTTTGGGCGACATGCATCATTCAGCCTTGGAAACCGCCACCGGCTTCGGCCGCGGCAAATGCTTCTGCTTCGGCTCCGGCTGCGGGGTTTCAGGAGCCACCAGACCGCCCGAAATCAGGAACTTGGCGGCATCCTCCGGCGACATGTCGAGCAAGACGATCTTCTCACGCGGAACGAAGACGAGGAAACCAGCCGTCGGCACCGGCGTCGGCGGTAGGAAGACCGCCACCATATCCTGGCCCATGGCATTGAACTTCGACGCGATTTCACCTTTGGCGTCGGTGGCGACGAAAACCAGTGCCCAGAGACCGGGACTTGGATATTCGATGAGGCCGACTTTCTTGAAGGAGTTCGACTGCTCCTTCAGCACGGTTTCGAAAATCTGCTTCACGCTTCTGTAGATCGTCCGCACCAGCGGCATGCGCTGGACGATCGATTCGCCGAAACCAACGATGCTCTGGCCGATGAGGTTCTTGCCGAGAAAGCCGACGACAGTGATCAGCACGACGGCAGTCAACAGGCCGAAACCGGGAATGGCAAAATTGAGATAGCTTTCCGGATTCCAGCGTGCCGGAATATAGGGCCTGACCCAGCTGTCCGACCAGTGGATGAAGGTCCAGGTCAGCCAGATGGTAATCGCGATCGGGGCGCAGATGATCAGTCCTGCGAGAAAATTATTCCTCAGCCGCGTCGCGACCGGCATTCTGGGGGTGTTGTCGGCCATCGTTTCCTGATGAACTCCATATCAGTCCTGGACGGGCCGGAACGCCGGCCCTTCCCCCTTGTCCGCACACCAAAATTGCCAGAATTCGGGACGCCGCACAATATGTTTCGGCGGGACGGTCCCGGTGCTGCAGGCTTATTCCACGGTCACGGATTTCGCCAGGTTGCGCGGCTGGTCGACATCGGTGCCCATGAAGACGGCGGTGTGATAGGCGAGCAATTGGATCGGCAGCGAGAAGATCATCGGTGCGATGATTTCGTCGACCACAGGCAGGGTGATTGTTGCCATCGTCGGCAGTTTCGAGGCCGCCGCACCGGCCTCGTCGGTGATGAAGATGATGCGGCCGCCGCGGGCCGCGACCTCCTGCATGTTCGAGACGGTTTTTTCGAAGAAACGGTCGTAGGGGGCGATGACGATAACAGGCATGTTCTCGTCGATCAGCGCGATCGGTCCGTGCTTCAACTCGCCGGCGGCGTAACCTTCGGCGTGGATATAGGAAATCTCCTTGAGCTTCAGCGCGCCTTCCATGGCGAGCGGGAAGCTGGTGCCGCGGCCGAGATAGAGCACGTCCTTGCACTTCGACAGCTCCCGCGACAGGCTTTCCATCTGCGGCTGGATGAGGTTCAGCACCCGGCTCATGATGCGCGGCATTTCGGCAAGATGGCGCACCAGCGCCCTCTCCTCGTCAGCACTCACCGTGCCGCGCGCCTTGCCGGCGCCGATCGCCAGCGCTGCCAGCACGGCAAGCTGGCAGGTGAAGGCCTTGGTCGAGGCGACGCCGATTTCGGGGCCGGCCATGATCGGGAAGACGGCGTCGGATTCGCGCGCGATCGTCGATTCGCGGACATTGACGACGGCGCCTATCTTCAAGCCGTTGTCGCGGCAATAACGCAAGCATGCCAGCGTATCGGCGGTCTCACCGGACTGCGAGATGAAGAGGGCTGCCTGCGACGGCGACAGCGGCATTTCGCGGTATCGGAACTCGGAGGCGACGTCGATCTCAACCGGCAGGCGGGCATAACGCTCGAACCAGTATTTGCCGACGAGGCCGGCGAGATAGGCAGTGCCGCAGGCCGAGATCGCAAGGCCGGTCGCCGCCTTGAAGTCGATCGCGGCGGCATTGGCGCCGATCGTATTCTCGGCGAAATCGACATAGTGGCTGAGAGCGTGAGAGATCACCTCCGGCTGCTCGTAGATTTCCTTTTCCATGAAGTGGCGGTGGTTGCCCTTGTCGACGACATAGGCAGTCGCCTGCGAGATCTGCCGGGCGCGTTTGACCGGCTTGCCGGCGAAATCGAGCACGGCGACACCGTCGCGGGTGAGGATGGCGCAATCGCCGTCGACGAGATAGGTGATCTCGTTGGTGAAGGGCGAAAGCGCGATCGCGTCCGAGCCGAGGAACATCTCGCCGCGGCCATAGCCGACGGCAAGCGGCGGGCCGGAACGGGCAGCCATGATCGTGCCGGGATCGGCCTTGAGCATGATGGCCAGCGCATAGGCGCCGGTCACCCGGTTCAGCATCTTCAGCATGGCGGCGCGGGGCTCCAGGCCTTCGCGCAAATATTTCGCCATCAGATGGGCAACGACTTCGGTATCGGTCTGGGTTTTGAAAACCGAACCCTCTTCGGTCAACTCGTCGCGAAGCTCGGAAAAATTCTCGATGATGCCGTTATGGACGACGGCGACGCCTTCGACGAAATGCGGATGGGCATTGGTCTCGTTCGGCACGCCATGGGTCGCCCAGCGCGTGTGGGCGATGCCGACGGTGCCGGGCAGCGGTTCGCTGTCGAGGCGCTTTTCCAGATTGAACAGCTTGCCCTCGGCGCGGCGGCGAGCCATCACGCCGTCATGAATGGTGGCGACACCGGCGGAATCGTAACCGCGATATTCGAGACGCTTCAGCGCATCGACCAGGCGCCCCGCAACAGGCGCAGTTCCGACGATCCCCACAATGCCGCACATATAGTATCCCCATAAAGGCTTCGACAACGAGGCCAGTCCTAACGATTCTTGCTTATTTCTCAATCACCTCGGCGGTCACTTTCAATTTCCGCCGGTTACGCAAGGCCGGTCAGGCTTTCGCCTTTTTCGCCGCCTTGATGGCGAGCGCACGTTCACGCAGCAACGTCGCGCGGCCGGGCTTGATCTCCTGCCGGGCGCGGCCGAGCGCCAGCGCGTCGGCCGGCACGTTGACGGTGATGACACTGCCCGAGCCGATATAGGCGCCGTCGCCGATCGTCACCGGCGCGACCAGCGAGGAATTGGAACCGATGAAGGCGTTTTCGCCGATCACCGTTTCGCTCTTGTTGACGCCGTCATAGTTGCAGGTGATCGTGCCGGCGCCGATATTGCTGCCGGCGCCGATGACGGCATCACCGATGTAAGTCAGGTGGTTAACCTTGGCGCCCTCGCCGAGCCTGCCGTTCTTGACCTCGCAGAAATTGCCGACCTTCGAACCGGTCCCGAGATCCGCACCCGGACGCAGCCGCGCAAAAGGGCCGACGGTCGCGCCCTGGCTGACATGCGCGCCTTCGATATGTGAGAAGGCATGGATGACGGCGCCGCTGTCGATCACAGCACCAGGACCGAAGACAACGTTCGGCTCGATCAGCGCATCCTGGCCGATGACGGTATCATAGGCGAGAAAGACCGTTTCCGGCGCGATCATGGTGACGCCGGAAAGCATCATCTCGTGGCGGCGGCGCTCCTGCCAGAAGCGCTCGATGACGGCGAGTTCGGCCCGATTGTTGCAGCCGGTCATCTCGATCTCGGGAGCATCGACCGCGGTGACGCGTCCGCCGAGCGAACGGGCGATCTCGACAAGATCGGTCAGATAGAATTCGCCCTTGGCATTGGCATTGCCGATGCGCGAGAGAAGATCGAGCGCCTTTCTGCCGTTGATCGCCATCAGCCCGCTGTTGCACCAGGTCACAGCGCGCTCAGCATCGGTCGCGTCCTTCTCCTCGCGAATGGCGATGAGTTCGCCATCCTTGACGAGCAGGCGGCCGTAGCCGGTCGGGCGGTCGGTGTGGAAGCCGATGACGACGACATCGCTGCCATCGGCAAGGCCCTGGCGGGCGGCCTTCAGCGGTGCGTCGGTTTGCAGCGGCACGTCGCCATAGGTGACGAGGATATCGTCATAACCCTTGGCGATCGCTTCGCGCGCTGCCAGCACCGCGTGGCCGGTGCCGAGGCGTTCCTTCTGCAGACAGGATTCGATGCCGACGCCGTCGATGCTTGCCGCCTTTGCGACGTCCTCGGCATCGCGGCCGACGACAAGGGCGACGGACGAGATGCCGGCGGAGGCGACCGCCTCGACGACATGGGCGATCATCGGCCGACCGGCGACCGGATGCAGGACCTTCGATTTCGAGGATTTCATCCGCGTGCTGTCACCGGCGGCAAGGATGACGGCAAGACAAGTGCGTTCCATGATTTGCTCCGCGAATCCGCGCCATGAGGCGGCTTTATCGCCTCATACTGCATAATTCCTTAAATCGGAATCGATTTAAGGATAAAATCATGCAGCCATTCAAAGTGCTGCAGCCTGCTTTGCGCCTCTCGAAAGATGCGCGGCGCTGCAGACAAACAAAGCCCTCACAAGGGTGAAATGGCGGCTGAAATCGACCCTTCGACGGTCCCGGACCCGCGGGCTGCGAAAGCTTCATGCACATGAATGCGACCGTCCAGGATGACGTCCTCCATCGCACGGCGCGCGGCGGCGTTATCGCCGGAAACAATCGCATCGACGATGCGCATATGGGTATCGGCGATATTGGCGAAGCCGTTTTCGGTTGGCGGCGTGCTCATCCTGAACATGCCGACGAGGGCTGCTTCGATGAGGCTCCCTAGTGTCCGCATGAAGGGATTGTGCGAGGCTTCGGCGATCGCCAGGTGAAAACGAAGGTCGGCGAGTGCCAGGCTGTCGGCCGTATGACCGGCCGCTGCCATATCGAGCGCCAGCCCGCGCAGCGTCTCGATCTCCTCGGCATTCGCCCGTTCAGCGACGAGACCGGCGGCGAAGGGTTCGAAGGCGAGACGAATATCGTAGAGCTGCAGCAGGAATTCTTCCGTCACGCCGTTGTCGAAATGCCAGGCGATAATTTCGCTGTCGAACATGTTCCAGAGATTCTTCTCGGTCACACGCGTGCCGACCCGGGCCTTGGCGACGACCATCCCTTTGGCGGCGAGCGTCTTCATCGTCTCGCGCAACACGGTGCGGGACACTTTGAAACGCTGCGCCAGTTCCGTATCGCCCGGCAGGATCGAGCCGACGGGATAGGTGCCGGCGACGATCGCCTTGCCGAGTTCGTCGACGACCTGAGCGTGGCTCGTTCGCGTTCTGCGCCCCGTTTTACGTGTCTCGTCCAATTTGTAGCGCAAGCGATCCGTCTCCCCCTCAGGCGTACCTCTTGTTCAGACTGGAAACGAACAGGATGGCTTTCTGCATCAGGATGAATGCAAACAGCAAAAGGCCAATCAGGATCTTGGTCCACCAGCTCGACAGTGTGCCGTCGAAGGTGATGTAGGTCTGAATGAGCCCCTGGATCAGGATACCGATCAAGGTTCCCGCCACGAATCCCGCTCCTCCCGTCAGCAGCGTCCCTCCGATGACGACCGCCGCGATGGCATCGAGTTCGACGCCGACTGCTGCAAGAGAATATCCGGCAGAGGTGTACAGCGAAAAAACGATCCCGGATAGACCCGCCAGAAAACCCGACAACGCATAGATCTGGATTGTCGTGCGGCCGACCGGCACGCCCATCAGCCGCGCCGTCTGCGTGCCGCCGCCGAGCGCATAGACATTGGTGCCGAAGCGGGTGCGCTGGGCGATGAAGATGCCGACGGCAAAGACTAGAAGCA
Source organism: Rhizobium aouanii (assembly GCF_037002925.1). NCBI lineage: Bacteria > Pseudomonadati > Pseudomonadota > Alphaproteobacteria > Hyphomicrobiales > Rhizobiaceae > Rhizobium > Rhizobium aouanii. Next base: position 343,946 of record NZ_JBAMYD010000003.1, on the reverse strand, counting down.
TGATGCCGCCGATCAGCGTCAGCCGCCCGCCACCGGGCAGACGGTAATAGAGGCTCGTCAGCGTCGAATAATATTCGTGGTTGATCGGGATGCTGTCGATCGAGAGCACGAAGGCCATGCCGCGCGCCAGGAACATGCCGGCAAGTGTCACGATGAAGGCCGGCATTTCGAGATAGTGGATGATCGCGCCCATGACAGCGCCGAAGGCGGTGGTGATGACGAGCACGATCGCGAAGGCGAGCAGCGGATGGATCGAGGTATTCTCAAGGATCACCGCGAGGAAGACGCCGGTAAAGGCGATGACCGAGCCGATCGACAGATCGATGCCGCCCGAAATGATGACGAAGGTCATGCCGACGGCAGCGATACCGAGAAAGGCGTTGTCGGTCAAAAGATTGCCGATGACGCGCGTCGACAGAATGTTCGGATATTGCAGCGCGCAGCCGGCATAGGCGAGCACGAAGATGACGATGGTCGCAAGCAGCGGCAGGTATTTCGAGTTCATTTCAGCTGCTCCCTGCCCTGCCGGCGGCTGGCGAAGATAGCGAGCGATTGTACCGCCGGCGACTGGATGACGAGAATGACGATAATGATGACGGCCTTGATGATCAGGTTGAATTCAGGCGGGAAGCCGGCGGAGAGGATGCCGGTATTCACCGCCTGGATGATCATCGCGCCGATCAGCGATCCGAGAATGCTGAAGCGGCCGCCGAGCAGCGAATTGCCGCCGACAACGACGGCGAGGATCGCGTCCAGTTCCAGCCACAGGCCGGCATTGTTGGCATCGGCGCCCTTGATGTCGGCTGCGACGATGATGCCCGCGATCGAGGCGCAGATCCCGCTCAGCATATAGACCGCCATCAGCAGCACCGGCGTTTGAATGCCGGAGAGCGTGCTGGCGCGGCGATTGATGCCGACGGCCTCGATCAGCATGCCGAGCGCCGTGCGGCGGACGAGCAGGATGACGAGCAGGCCGACGAGAAGCCAGATGACGACAGGCATCGGCAGGAGAGCCAGCGAACCGCTGCCGAAGAAGGTGAGCCCATCATCGTTGAAGGTCAGGATGGCGCCTTCAGTGATCAACTGGGCGATGCCGCGGCCGGCCACCATCAGCACCAGCGTGGCGATGATCGGCTGGATATTGAGGACTGCCACCAGGAAACCGTTCCAGACACCGCAGGCAAGCCCGATCGCAAGCGTCAGGATAATGGTATATGAGACTGAATTTCCTGAGACAATCGACGAGGCGGCGACGGCGCCGCAGATCGCGATGACAGCACCGACGGACAGGTCGATGCCCTTGGTGGCGATGACCAGCGTCATGCCGATCGCCAGCAGCGCCACCGGCGCGCCGCGGTTCAGGACGTCGATCAGGCTCCCATAAAGCCGGTCATTCTGAACCACAACATTAAAAAACTGCGGTGACGTGATGAAATTCAACAGAAGAATGACAACGAGCGCAATCAATTGCGGCGCCAGGCGATATGTCAGCGCTCTCAGCGAGAACCTCATGCATCCTCCATCTTGTGCTCGGCCGCAGCGATGGCATCGACGATGCCGGCAGCGGTGATACGCTCGCCTGTCAGCTCGGCGATATGCTGTCTGTCGCGAAGTACGATGACACGTGAACTATAGGCGACAAGCTCTTCAAGTTCCGAGGAAATCACGATCAGCGACATGCCACCGGCACAGAGCTCTTCGATGAGCCGGATGATCTCGGCATGGGCACCGACATCGATGCCGCGGGTCGGCTCGTCGAGGATCAGAAACTTCGGATTGGTCGCCAGCCAGCGGGCGAGGATCGCCTTCTGCTGGTTGCCGCCGGACAGTAGCCGGATCGGTTTTTCGCGATCGGTGGTGCGAATATCGAGCGCCTTGATGTAGCGGTCGGCAAGCGTATTCTGCTCGGCGCGCGACAGCGGCCGCGTCCAGCCGCGGCGGGCCTGCAGCGCCAGGGCAATGTTCTCCCTGATCGACAGGTCGCCGATGATGCCATCGGTCTTGCGGTCCTCCGGGCAGAAACCGAAACCCTTTGCGATCGCCGCGCGGGGGCTCGAAAGCGTGACCGGCTGGCCGTCGATCGTGGCGCTGCCGCTGTCGGCATGCTCGATGCCGAAGAGCAGTTCGGCGGTTTCGGTGCGGCCGGAACCGAGCAGCCCGGCGACGCCGACCACTTCTCCAGCGCGCACATCGAGATCGAAAGGTTTGACCTTGCCACGTTTGCCGTAGCCTGAAAAACGGTATCGAACATCACCCGCCGCAAGGTTGTGTTCCCTGACGGTCTCCTCGACATGGGCCAGTTCGCGGCCGAGCATCATGGCGATCAGGCCTTGGCGCGGCAGATCGGCGACATCGCGGGTGCCGACGAGCTTGCCGTTGCGCAGCACGGTAATACGGTCGCTGATCGCATAGACCTGCTCGAGAAAATGGGTGATGAAGACGATGCCCAGGCCGCGCTTCTTCAGGTCGTCGATGATGCGGAAGAGCAGCGCCACTTCCTGATTATCGAGACTTGCAGTGGGCTCATCGAGGATCAGCACCTTGCCGGAAAGATCGACGGCACGGGCGATGGCAACCACCTGCTGGACGGCGACGGAGAAACGGCCGAGCTCGGCGGTGACGTCGATATCGACGCCGTAGCCGGCGAGCAACTCACGCGCCTTGCGGTTCATCGCACGCACGTCGGTCATGCCGAAGCGCCTTGGCTGGCGCCCGAGAAAGAGATTTTCGGCAACGCTCAGATTGGAAAGGAGATTGACCTCCTGGTAGACCGTGCCGATGCCGAGCTTCTGGGCGGCGAGCGTATTGGCCGGATTGATTTCCTGGCCGTCCAGCGTCAGGCTGCCCTCGTCACGATGATAGGCGCCGGTGATGCACTTGATCAGCGTCGACTTGCCGGCGCCGTTCTCGCCCAGCAATGCGTGCACCTCGCCTCTGCGGAGCGTGAAATCGACCTTATCCAGCGCCACTGCGCCAGGAAAGAATTTCGATATTCCGGAGGCCGCAAGAACGTTCTCGAAATCGTGAATCATAAGGGTCTGTTTTCCTGATATTGACGGCAAAAGCCGCGCCGCGGCCGGACATGACGTCCCAAGGCGGCAAAGGCAGTTCCGCACCGGTCCATGACGGGCCGGTGCGGTTCTACAGCGCCCTCGCCTTTTCGAGACGCATAAGGACGCTGTAGCGCTTTGAGTTGCTGCATGATTTTAGCCGGAAATCGAATTCCGATTTCAGGAATTATACAGCGGCGTCACATCAGATCAGTAGCCCTGACCCTTCTTCTCTTCGTAGACCTTCATCGGCTCGTCGGCCGGCGTGTAGAGCTTCGACTCGGTCTGGATCCACTTGGCCGGAGCCTTCTTGTCCTTCAGATAGGCTTCGAGCGCATCGAAGGCCGGACCAGCCATATTCGGCGTCAGCTCGACCGTGGCATTGGCCTCGCCTTCGGACATGGCCTTGAAGATATCCGGCACGGCGTCGATGGAGACGACGAGGATATCCTTGCCGGGCTTCAGACCGGCTTCCTTGATCGCCTGAATGGCGCCGACGGCCATGTCGTCGTTATGGGCGTAGAGAGCGCAGATATCCTTGCCGCCATTCTCGGCCTTCAGGAAGCTTTCCATGACTTCCTTGCCCTTGGTGCGGGTGAAGTCACCGGTCTGGCTGCGAACGATCTTGAGGTTGTCGTGGCCTGCAAGGGCCTCTTCGAAGCCCTTCTTGCGGGCGATGGCCGGCGACGAACCGGTGGTGCCCTGAAGCTCGACGACATTGCACTTCTTGTCGCCGACGGTCTTGACCAGGAAGTCGCCTGCAACCTTGCCTTCATGGACCAGGTCCGACGTCACCGCCGTCAGGTAGAGATCATCCGGAGCCTTGATGGTACGGTCAAGAAGGATGACCGGGATTTCGGCTTCCTTGGCTTCCTTGAGAACGTCATCCCAACCGGTTTCAACGACCGGAGCAATGAGAATGGCATCGACGCCCTGAGCAATGAAGGAGCGCAGAGCCTTGATCTGGTTTTCCTGCTTCTGCTGCGCATCGGCAAACTTCAGATCGATGCCGCGCTTCTTGGCCTGTTCCTTGGTCACGGTCGTTTCAGCCGCACGCCAGCCCGATTCCGAGCCGATCTGCGAGAAGCCGACAGTGAGGCCGGCGGCCGAAGCCGAACCGAACATGCAGGCAGCCAGAATCGTGGCACTCAAAAGTGCAGTCTTCAATTTCATGATTTCCTCCCAAATGCCGCTCCTCGCGGCGCACGGTCAAAAAATCATATAGTATTACTTTTGTAAATCGGAATCTTGGGATGCACTGCAGCAAAAAGGGCGCCCTACAGAGGCGCCCTTCGCATTTGCGAGATGGACGTGCGGATTATTTACCCGGCAGCTTGTCGTCCACACCTTCGACATAGAAGTTCATGCCAAGCAGCGTGCCGTCATCGGCCTTCTCGCCGGCCTTCAGCCACGGCGTGCCGTCCTGCTTGTTGATCGGACCGGTGAAGGGATGCAGTTCGCCTGATTTGATCTTGGCTTCTGTCTCCTCGGCGAGTTTCTTCACGTCGTCGGGCATGTTGGTGTAGGGCGCCATCGTCAGGATGCCGTCCTTGAGGCCATCCCAGCTCTGCTCTGACTTCCAGGTGCCGTCGAGAAGCGCCTTGACGCGCTTGACGTAATAATTGCCCCAAGTGTCGATGATCGCGGTCAGCTGGACGTTCGGACCAGCCTTGATCATGTCGGAAGCCTGGCCGAAGGCCTTGACGCCGCGCTGCTCGGCGACCTGCATTGGCGCGGTCGTGTCCGTGTGCTGGGTGAGGATATCGACGCCCTGGTCGATCAGCGCCTTGGCGGCATCGGCTTCCTTGCCCGGGTCGAACCAGGTGTTTACCCAGATAACCTTCATCTTGAAGTTCGGATTGACCGACTTGGCGCCGATTTCGAAGGCATTGATGCCCATCACCACCTCGGGAATCGGGAAGGAGGCGATATAGCCGGCCGTGCCGGTTTTCGAGAGCTTCCCGGCGATAATGCCACTGATGTAGCGGCCTTCATAGAAGCGGGAATTGTAGGTCGCGACATTGTCGGCGGCCTTGAAGCCTGTCGCATGCTCGAACTTCACTTTCGGGAACTTCTTGGCGACGGCAATAGTCGGGTCCATGAAACCGAAGGACGTGGTGAAAATCAGCGAGCAACCGGAGCGGGCCATGCGCTCGATGGCGCGTTCGGCATCCGGGCCTTCCGGAACGCTTTCGAGGTAGGGCGTCTCGATCTTGTCGCCGAATTCCTTCTCGATCTGGAGGCGCCCGTTCTCATGGGCCTGCGTCCAGCCGCCGTCGGTGCGGGTGCCGACATAAACGAAGCAGACCTTGGTCTTATCAGCCGCCTCGGCGGCCGAACCGATGCTCAGGACGAGGGCAGCTGTCGCTGCGAGAGCAAGTGCTAGTTTTTTCATATTGATCCCTGTTGGTTGGAAGTTTTCGAAACCTGTCTTGTTGTTGTTCACCGGTCCGGCACGAAGGCTTTGCCGAGCGAGGCCGGCGTATTGATCAACGTCGTGCGCCGATTATGCGAGATGATGATGAGGACCACAACTGTCGCCGCATAGGGCAGCATCGAGAGGAACTGCGAAGGAATGCCGATGCCGAAGGCCTGCGCGTGCAATTGCAGGATCGTTACCGCCCCAAAAAGATAACCGCCGGCCAGCAGGCGCCAAGGCCGCCAGGAAGCGAAGACGACGAGCGCCAGCGCGATCCAGCCGCGCCCGCCGGACATGTTCTCTGTCCATTGCGGCGTATAGATCAGCGACAACTGCGCGCCGGCAAGGCCGGCGCAGGCGCCGCCGAACATCACGGCAAGGTAGCGCATGCGGATGACGTCGATACCGAGCGCATGTGCCGAGGCGTGATTGTCGCCGATGGCGCGGATCTTCAGTCCGGTGCGACTCTTGAAGAGGAACCAGTTGACGGCGATAACGAGCAGGATCGACAGGTAGAAGATCAGATCCTGCTTGAAGAGGACCGTTCCGACATAGGGAATGGCCGAAAGCACCGGGATTTCGATCGGCAGCAGCCGGACGCCGGGCGCGCCGACGAAGGCCTCGCCGAGCATGCCGGAGGCGCCGAGGCCCAGGATCGTCATCGCAAGGCCTGTCGCCACCTGATTGGCGACGAGCGTCAACGTCAGGAAGGCGAAGAGCAGCGAAAACAGCGCGCCGCTGACGACGCCGCCGACAATGCCGATATAGGCCGAGCCGGTGAGCTGTGCCGTGGCAAAGGCACCGACCGCGCCCATGATCATCATGCCCTCGACGCCGAGATTGAGAACGCCGGAGCGCTCGGTCACCAGTTCGCCAAGTGCGGCGATGACGAGCGGCGTGGAGGCGGTGATGACGGTCAGCAGAATCGCTTCAAAGATGCTCATGCCGCCCTGCCCCCGACCCGCGACCAGACCAGGCGGATTTTGTAATAAATCAGCGTATCGCAGGAGAGCACGAAGAAGAGCAGCAGCCCCTGGAAGACGCGGGTGACCTTGTCGGAAACGCCGAGCGAAAGCTGTGCCGCCTCGCCCCCGAGATAGGTCAGCGCCAGCACCAGGCCCGATGCAATGATGCCGAGCGGATTGAGGCGGCCGAGGAAGGCGACGATAATGGCGGTGAAGCCGTAGCCCGGCGAGATCGCCGGCTGCAAATGGCCGATCGAGCCGGAAACCTCGCTGATGCCAGCAAGGCCGGCAAGAGCGCCAGAGAAGAGAAAGCTGAACCAGATCATCTTCTTCGACGAGAATCCGGCAAAGCGCCCTGCCCGTTCCGATTGGCCGAGCACGACGATCTCGAAGCCTTTCAGCGTATAACGCAGCATGAACCAGGCGCCGATTGCGGCGACAATGGCGAAGATGAAGGCCCAATGGGCGCGGCCCGACTCTTCCCAGATCGCCGGCAGCACCGCCTCCGGCGGGAAATCACGGGAAACCGGAAAGTTGAAGCCCTTCGGATCGCGCCAGGCGCCGCGGATCAGCCAGTCGAGGAAGAGCTGGGCGATATAGACCAGCATCAGCGATGTCAGGATCTCATTGGTGTTGAAATGCGCCTTCAGCAGCGCCGGAACGGCGGCGAAGAGGGCACCGCCGAGCGCGCCCAATATCAGCATCAGCGGCAGTACCAACGGCGAATGCCAATCGTAGAAGATGATCGGCAGATACGATCCCGTGATGGCGCCGATGGTGAACTGGCCTTCGGCGCCGATATTCCAGTTGTTCGAGCGATAACAGACGGCCAGGCCGACGGCGATCAGGATCAGTGGGGCGGCCTTGATCGCCAGCTCATGCAGCGACCAGACCTCGAGCAGCGGTTCGACGAAGAACGCGCTCAGCGCGCCAACCGGATCCTTGCCGAGCAAGGCGAACATGATGGCGCCGAAAGTGAGCGTCAGAACAAGGGCGAGGAGCGGCGAGACGAAGCCGAAGAGCTTCGAAACGTCGGGGCGTTTTTCCAGTTCAATGCGCATGGGCTGCCTCTTCAATGCGCATGGGGCGCCTCCGGGGCAGAGCTGCTCTCGTGCAGGCCGCCCATCAGCAGACCGATCTTTTCACGCGTCAGTTCGCCCGCCGGGAAAGGCCGGGAAAGGCGGCCTTCGGAGATGACGGCGATATCTGTCGCCACCTCGAAAATTTCGTCGAGATCCTGGCTGATGACGACGACGGCCGAACCGCTTCTTGCGAGATCAACGAGCGCCTGGCGGATGCGGCTTGCCGCTCCGGCATCGACGCCCCAGGTCGGCTGGTTGACGACGAGCACCGCCGGCTGGCGGTCGAGCTCGCGGCCGACGATGAATTTCTGCAGGTTCCCGCCGGACAGGGAGCCGGCGGCCGGATCTTCGCCACTCTTGCGCACATCCATCGCTTCTGAAATGCGCCTGGCGGCGGATTTGACCGCTCCGCGGCGGATCATGCCGAAGAGGCCCAGAAACGCCTTGCGGTCCGACTGGCTGCGGGCAAGGACAAGGTTGTCCGACAGTTTCATGGCGGAGACGGCGGCGTGGCCGTGGCGCTCCTCCGGCACGAAGCCGGCGCCGAGAAGACGGCGGGCGGTAATGCCCTGGTTGCCCACGTGTTTCTTGCGGATGACGATCGCCTCGGCCGAGGCGACCGGATATTCGCCAGACAGTGCATCGAAGAGCTCGCTCTGCCCGTTGCCTGCGACACCCGCAATGGCGAGGATATCGCCGGAGCGCACCGCCATCGAGACATCACGCAGCGACATGGCGAAAGGGGTACGCGCGGCGACGGAAAGACTGGCGACGGCAAGCTGCACCTCGCCCCGGTCGCTGCGCTCCGGATGCGTCACGGTCGCCACTTCGCTGCCGACCATCATGCGAGCGAGCGAGGCAGGCGTTTCCCGCTTCGGATCGCAGGCGCCGGTCACGCGGCCATGACGCAGCACGGTGGCGCGATCGCAGATACGCTGCACTTCTTCCAGGCGGTGGCTGATATAGAGAACCGAACGGCCTTCGGCGCGCAACTTGAACAGCGTCTCGAACAGCTTGTCGGCCTCCTGCGGCGTCAACACCGAGGTCGGCTCGTCGAGGATGATGAGCTTCGGGTTCTGCAGCAGCGCGCGGACGATCTCGATGCGCTGGCGCTCGCCGACCGAGAGATCGGCGACATGGGCATGCGGGTCGAGCGGCAGGCCGTAGGCGATGGACAGTGCCCTCGCCTCTTCGGCGATCCTGTCGATCGGGATGGCGTCATCCAGCGACAGGGCGATGTTTTCGGCAACCGTCAGAGCCTCGAACAGCGAAAAATGCTGGAAGACCATGCCGATGCCGAGCTTACGGGCTTCACCCGGCGACGCGATCGCGACCGGCTGGCCCTGCCAGAGGATATGCCCGCCCGTCGGCTCGAGAACGCCGAACAGCATCTTCACCAGGGTGGATTTGCCTGCACCATTTTCGCCGAGAAGCGCATGAATTTCGCCCGGCGCGATATCGAGATCGATTTCATTGCAGGCGGCAAAGCCACCGAAGAACTTCGTCAGCTTCTGGACCGATAATAACGCACCGGAATCCGGCACATTCAATGGCGACACGTTCCCCTCATTTCTTCTGCCGACCGGTCCGTTTCGGATCTCATGGAATCAGCAGCGTCGTTCCTGTTGTTTTTCTTGTTTCCAGATCCACGTGAGCCCGCCCAACCTCACGCAGCGGATAGGTTTGATTGATATTGATACGCACTTTGTTGCTTTGCACAATATCAAATAGCGCTTTGGCACTGTCGATCAGCTCCTGGCGCGCGGCGATGTACGTGAAGAGCGTCGGCCGCGTCGCAAAGAGCGAGCCCCTCTGCGCCAGCATTGCGAGGGTGAAATTCTCGATCGGACCGGAGGATTGGCCGAAGGAGGCAAAAAGGCCGCGCGGTTTCAGACAATCGAGCGACTGTGGAAAAGTATCCCGGCCGATCGAATCGTAAACGACATCCACGCCCTTGCCGCCGGTGATGTCGCGAACGCGGGCGACGAAATCTTCGTTCTTGTAGTTGATCACATGGTCGTAGCCATGGGCGAGCGCCAGCTCGATCTTGTCTTCGGAGCCCGCCGTGCCGATGACGGTGGCGCCGAGCGCCTTAGCCCATTGGCCGGCGATCAGGCCGACGCCGCCGGCGGCGGCGTGAAACAGCAGGACGGTCTCGGGGCCGACCTTGAAGGTGCGGTTCAAGAGGTATTCGGCAGTCATGCCCTTCAGCATCATCGCCGCCGCCGTTTCGAGTTCTATGCCGTCAGGCACATGCACCAGATGCCGCGTCTCGATATTGCGTTCGGCGCTGTAGGCGCCGTCGGCGCTGGCATAGGCGACACGGTCGCCAACCTTGAAATCCTCGACGCCGGGGCCGACCGATGTCACGGTGCCGGCGCCCTCCTTGCCGGTGACGAACGGCAGATGCGGGGTCTTGTAGGTGCCGTTGCGGAAGTAGACGTCAATGAAATTAAGCCCGACCGCCGCCTGCCTGATCTGCACTTCGCCCGCCGAGGGCGAGGGAAGATCGATCTCGACATAGTCGAAAACCTCCGGCCCGCCCGTTCTCGAGAATGAAACCGCCTGCGTTTTGGTCATCTTGCCTGTCCTATGCTTCGCGTCCAAGGGCGGGGAAGAATTGCAGCACCGCGCCGATGACGTAAAGATAGGCTCCGGTCACGATGAAGAGAATGAGCGCCCATTCGGGTGTGTCGAAATGCATCAGCAGCGAAAAGATGCCGAGCGCCGACCATAGGAAAAAGATGCCAAGATTGAGCGGGCGCAGCCTTTTGACCCGGACCGGGTGGAGGAAATTGATCGGCAGGAAGGTCAGCACCACCGAGACGATGACAACAGTGAGCGCCGTCGTGGCGCTGGCGTCGATGACGAACAGCGTGAAAACGATCATGTTCCAGACGACGGGGAAGCCGGAGAAGAAATACTCGTCCGTCTTCATGCCCATATCGGCATAATAGATAGCGCTGGAGACGACGATCATGCCGGCAGCGACGAAGGACCAGGGCTCGCCGATCATGCCGCTCTGATAGAGCGCGAAGGCCGGCAGAAGCACATAGGTGACGTAATCGATGATATTGTCGAGCGTATCGCCCGACCAGTTCGGCAGCACTTCCTTGACGCGCACCTTGCGGGCGATCGGCCCGTCTATGCCGTCGACGAGAAGGGCAAGGCCCAGCCACCAGAACATGTCGATGAAGCGGTGCTCGGCGGCGGCAACAACGCCGAGAAAGGCAAGGAAGGAGCCGGATGCCGTCAGGATATGGACGGAAAAGGCGCGCATCTCCGCATAAGGAACACGCTTATAGTTGAAAATCTTCATATTCCCCCGACCGCCCTATCGCGCTCGCCCCGGCAAGCATCTTTTTTTTCGCCACCATTGCCGGACCCTGCTGTTGAATCGGGTTCGACGCCGTAGGTCTTTGTTGTCGCACCGTTTTTCTCGAAAACCGGTATCCGTTTGCGGCGCGCTGCTCTAATATGCATCCTTTGCCCGGCTTCGCCAGCGGGAAATACGACATTCCCCGCCTGCCCCTGCTCCCCATTGAATCCTGACAATGACATGCATATTTCCCTTTAGAAGCGTCGCGTGGAATGGAATGCCTTTAATTCCGGCCGGATTTGTAATATCTCGCTCGCATCCGACTGTTCATCCGACGAAACGGGATCCGCTACCGAAATGAACGCGCCTGCAAAGACCGAAGACTTCGCCTTGTCCATCCCCGCCGGCGTCTATGCCGAGACGGTGCTCGATGTCACGCACTATACCGACCGGCTCTTCCGTTTCACGATGACCCGGCCGCAGGGCTTCCGTTTCCGTTCCGGCGAATTCGCGATGATCGGCCTGATGGTCGAGGGCAAGCCGGTGTTCCGCGCCTATTCGATCGCCAGCCCGGCCTGGGCCGAAGAGCTTGAATTCTTCTCGATCAAGGTGCCTGACGGCCCGCTCACATCGCATCTGCAGGCGATCAAGCCGGGCGACCAGGTGCTGATGCGCAAGAAGCCGACGGGCACTCTGGTGCTCGATGCGCTGACGCCCGGCCGTCGTCTCTACATGTTCTCGACGGGAACGGGCATTGCGCCTTTCGCCAGCCTGATCCGCGATCCCGAGACCTATGAGAAGTTCGAGGAAGTCATCCTCACCCATACGACCCGCGATGTCGCAGAGCTGAAATACGGCTTCGACCTCGTGCACGAGATCCAGAACGACGAGTTGCTGAAGGAAGTCGTCGGCGACAAGCTGCGCCACTATCCGACAGTCACGCGCGAGGATTTCGAATATCGCGGCCGCATTACCGACCTGATCTCCTCCGGCAAGCTGTTCACCGATCTCGGCGTGCCGCCGCTCGACCCAGCGATCGACCGCGGCATGATCTGCGGTTCCTCGGCCATGCTGAAGGATACCAAGGAACTGCTCGAGAAGGCCGGCCTCGATGAAGGCGCCAACAGCAAGCCTGCCGAATTCGTCATCGAGCGCGCTTTCGTCGGCTAAAGCATTTCTGACAATCTGATCTGACAACGGCTCCGGAAACGGGGCCGTTGCTATGTGTGGCTAAGGTAATCGATCAGCACCGCCATGCTGGTGCGCGCTTCATCCGGCCTGCCTTGATGGATGGCGCGGATGACGGCGACATGCAGCGCGATGGCGCGATCCATGCGCTCCGGACTTGCCTTGGAGTACCAGAGGCGACGTGAATGCGTCTGCACCGGGCCGAGTGCTGCCGGGATGAAGCCGTTCGGGCAGGCATCTTCAAGGATTTCGTCGAAGGCCTTGTCGGCGGCGAAGAAGCCGGCGAGATCGCCGGTGACGGCGCATTCCTCCATCGCGCGGGCGCAATCGATGAGGCGCGCGCGGTGCTCGTCGCTTGCATGTTCAGCAACAAGGCTTGCCGCGATCGGCTCCAGCTCGCGGCGCACCTGCATGACATTGCCATGATCCTCAGCCGCGATCTCGGCGATCTGCAGGCCGACGCGCGGCTTGACCAGGATCAGCCCCTGCCAGGCAAGCTTCTGGATCGCCTCGCGCACCGGCGTACGCCCATGGCCCGCCATATCGATCAGCTGCTTTTCAGTGACCAGCGCGCCGGGCTTCAAGGCCAGCGTCACGATCAGATGCTCCAGCGCGAGATAGGCAAGATGGCTTTGTGAAGTCTGCAATACGGAGCTCCGTCGCCAAGTCTGATATATCACATAGTGACACGGCCAAAAACCGAAGACAAGTCGGCACCGAAATATCGAATAGAGACAGATAGATAACATTCGCGAGGCTGCTGAAAATCGGCGGAATGGCATTGCAGGCGCGGGCGTCTACGCCGTGAATGGCTCCTGCCGACCACCCCACTCTCCGTCGTGCTCGGCCTTGAGCCGAGCATCCACCTCGCATCCATCAGCAGCCGCGGCATGGGTCCTCGGCTCAAGGCCGAGGAGGACGGAGAGTGCGGTTGGCTCTCTCGCCAAACTCGCCCTCGTCTATAGAGGCAAAGCGCGCGCTACCTTCCCTCGGTCACCCCTTGCGAAATGCCCGGCTGGAAACCGAGATCGAATTTTGACATGGGTCTTTTGCATTGGCGAACTGATAGCCATCGGCTTTATGGATGGCACCGAACTCCAGGCCGTTCTCCGCGCATCGCCTGCAAAAGGCCTCGACGTCCTCCACGTCGAAGACCAGCTTGACGGTGGATTGGCCGCTCCGCTGGCCCTTGGCGGCCTGGTGCAGCATGATATTCGCACCGCCGTCCTGAGCGATGAGTTCAATGATCCTGTCGCCGGGCAGGCTGGTTGCCTTGAAACCGAAGTGCTTCTCATAAAAGCACGCCGTTTCCTCGACATTCCCAGCATAGATCACCAGCCTGTTAAGCGGCATGATGCTTGGCCTCCGATAGCGGTTGCGTTCGATTGACAAGAGCAGAGAGACGTCATGCGTATTGCCATGGCGCATTTATCGGGGAGCCACAGTCTTTCACTCGTGCCGCAGCGCCTCGATGGGGTTCAACTGCGCGGCCCTTCTCGCCGGGAAATAGCCGAAGATCATGCCGATTGCCGCGGAGAACAGGAAGGCGACGGCGACCATGAGCGGGCTGAAGACGAAAGGCACTTTCAGGAGTGTCACGGTGCCGAAACCGAGGCCGAGGCCCAGTATGATGCCGGTGATGCCGCCGAACAGCGACAGTGCCACCGCTTCGACCAGGAACTGGGTGAGCACCTGGTTTTCGAGCGCGCCGATCGCCAAGCGGATGCCGATTTCGCGGGTGCGCTCGGTGACGGAGACCAGCATGATGTTCATGATGCCGATGCCGCCGACGAGCAGGCTGATCGCGGCAACGGCGCCGAGCAGGCCGGTCAGCAGCGTCGTCGTGCCGGTCATCGCCGCGGCGATCTGGGTCATGTCGTTGACGTTGAAATCGTCCTGGCGGCCGGGGACGATCTTGCGGCGCTCGCGCAGGAGATTTTCGACATCGGACTGCACCTTGGCGGTGGAAACGCCGTCGCGCGCCGAGATGATGATCTGCGGCACGTTGCTGCTGCCGCTGATGCGCCGCTGGAACACCTTGACCGGCATGATGACGACATCGTCCTGGTCGTTGCCCATGCCGGACTGGCCGCGCTTGGCAAGCACGCCGATGACGGGGCACGAGACCTTGCCGACGCGGATCTGCTGGCCGGTGGGGTCGGCGCTGCCGAACAGCTGCGAGCGCACCGTCTCGCCGATGATGCAGCGCGCCTGGCCGCGTTCTTCGGCGGGGGTGAAATTGCGGCCGAGCGCCAGGTTCCAGTCCTGTGCGATAAAATAATCGTTGGTGGTGCCGGAGACGCTGGTGGAATGGTTCTGGCCGCCGAAAATCACCGTCGCCGTGGACTGGTTGAGCGGCGCCACGGCCCTGAGGCCGCCGATCTGGTCGCGGATCGCCGCGACGTCCTTGACGCTGAAGCGCTTGGCCTCAGAACTTGCCCGGCCGGGGCCGAACTGGCCGGGGCGGACGAACAGCATGTTGGTGCCCAGCCGCGACAGCTCGGTCGAGACCTGTGCGGTGGTGCCGTTGCCGATCGTCACCAGCGCGATGACGGCGGCAACGCCGATGACGACGCCGAGCACGGTCAGGAACGAGCGCAGCATATTGCGGCTGATGGCCCGCAGCGCCAGCTTCAGCGTCTCAAAGAACATGATCCGCCCTCTTCCGATGCTCGACTTCCGTCTCCAGCTTGCCGTCGACGAAACGCAACAGCCGCTGCGCATAGGCGGCAATGTCGGGCTCGTGGGTGACCATGACGATGGTGATGCCCTGCTCGCGGTTCAGCCGCGTCATCAGATCCATGATCTCGACGCTGGTCTTCGTATCGAGATTGCCTGTGGGTTCATCGGCGAGCAGCAGTGCCGGCTCGGTAACGATGGCGCGGGCGATGGCGACGCGCTGCTGCTGGCCGCCTGACAGTTCTTGTGTCTTGTGATGTTCGCGCCCGGTCAATCCGACCAGCGCTAGCGCCTCGCGGGCCCGCTCGCGCCGCTCGCGCACCGCCATGCCGCGATAGATCAGCGGCAGCTCGACATTTTCGACGGCGGAGGTGCGCGACAGAAGATTGAAGCCCTGGAAGACGAAGCCGAGCATGTGGCGGCGCAGCAGCGTCAGCTGGCTGCGGTCGAAGCCGCTGGTCGGAATGCCTTCGAAGATGTAGTCGCCGGCACTCGGCACGTCGAGGCAACCGAGAATGTTCATGGCCGTCGACTTGCCGGAGCCAGACGGCCCCATGATCGCGACGAATTCATGGGCGTTGATCGCAAGGTCGACGTGGTCGAGCGCGCGGATCGCCGCCTCGCCCTCGCCATAGACTTTCGAGACCTGTCTGAATTCGATGAGCGGCGGGCTTGCCATCCGTCTCTCCGCCTAGTTCGCACGCGCCGTGGCGTCGATCACCAGTGCGTCGTTTTGCTTGATGTCACCGGAGACGACCTGGGTGAACTGGCCGTCGGATGCGCCGACCTGGATGACAACAGGCACTGGCCGGCCGTTGCGCAGGACCCAGACGCGGCGCTCAGCGCCCTTCAGCGCCGGGCCGGCATTGTTGTTGCGCTGGCGTGCCGGGCCGAAGATGCCGAAAATGCCGCGGCCGCGCCTCTCTGCCTGCGCCGGGGCATAGCGCAGCGCAGCGTTCGGCACCATCAGCGTATCCTTGACGGCCTCGACGGTGACATCGGCCGTCGCCGTCATGCCGGGGCGCAGCAGCAGGTCGGCATTGTCGACGGATAGAACCGCCTTATAGGTCACGACATTGTTGACCACTTCGGAGGCGAAGCGGATCTGCTCGATCTCGGCGGGAAAGGTCCGGTCGGGATAGGCGTCGACCGTGAACTTCGCCTTCTGGCCGACGGCGATCTGGCCGACATCGGCCTCGTCGACATCGACCTGCAGCTCCATCTTCTTCAGGTCGCCGGCGATGGTGAAAAGGATCGGGGCCGAAAGCGAGGCTGCGACCGTGGCGCCCGGATTGACGGAGCGGGTGAGGATGACGCCGTCGATCGGCGATATGATCTTCGCCTTGGCGAGATTGACTTCGGCAAGCTGCAGGTCGGCTTCCGAGGCCAGGACCTCGGCTTCGTTGATCTGTTTGGCGGCGACGGCGGAATCATATTTGTAGCTGGCGTCGTCGAGGCTCTGCTGGGTGGAGACGTTGCTTCTGACCAGGCTCTTCAACCGCTCGAGAGAGGTGCTTGCGGATTGCATATCGGCATTGGCCTTGATGACATTCGCCTTAGCCGAATTGAGCTTGGCGCGCGAGCTCTTCACATCCGCCTCGAGCTTATTCGTATCGAGGAGGGCGAGCACTTCGCCTGATTTGACCGTGCTGTTGTAATCGACATTGACGTCGCGGACCGTGCCGGAAAGCTCGCTCGATATATCCACCTGCTCGGTCGGCTGTACGGAGCCGGTGGCGGTGACGAGCACCGTCAGATCACCGCGTTTTGCCGGCTGGGTGGCATAGCTCACTTCGCTTTGCCCACGGCCCATATAGAAATAAGCGGCGACTGCTGCGGCAACGATGAGAATCAGCAGGATGATCAGGCGTCCGCGCCAGCGGCCACGCTTGCCCTGCCGTCCCGATGCGGCAAGGACCGCTGCCAGATCGGATGCTGCGCCTGTCTTTGCTCCGGTCTCGCTGCCGCTTACGATTTTGTTCATGTCGTCCTCAATCCGTCAGTGGCCGCCTGCGGCCTCTGCGGTGAAATAATCACAACGCAGATGAACCGGCGATTAGCGTGCCGCCGAACTGGCACGGAATTGCGGATGGGTGAAATGAAATATTGGTAAGGAAAGGCTGGTTCAGGCGCCCGAAGCGTCTATCAATCCGCGTCCTCGGCATATTGGCCGGCGCCCGGCAAAGGATGCAGCCACGGTTCGCGCCGCTTGATCCAGACTTCATAGCCAGGCGCAAGGTCGGTCGGCGGAGTGTCCAGGGACCCTAGGCGGATTTCCGCCTCGCCCTCCCTGAGGCAGAAAAGCCTGCTGCCGCAGGCGGGGCAGAAGCTGCGGCCTGAAAAGGTGGCGATCTCACCGCTGTGGGAAAAAGCCTGGCGCGGCCAGACCGCGAAGAAGGTGAAGGCGGAGCCGCTCGATTTGCGGCAATCGGCGCAGTGGCAAAGGCCGGTGCGAAGCGGCTCCCCTTCCACCCTGTAGGCCACCGCCCCGCAAAGGCAACTTCCAGTTCGGATCCTCATAGAGCGCCTTCAGGCGTCAAGATTGGTCGGCAGGCCCGGTGGGCGCTGCTTTGCTGCCATCAACAGGTCGAGTTCGGTGGCCGACGGGCCGAACTTGTCGTAGAGGCGCTTTGCCTCTTTGTCGTCCAACCGATATTTCCTGGCAAATTCGCCGATGCTATAAGGGCGGCCACGCAACCCTCTTCGCGCCGGGGTCGCCGTATTCGGTGCGTCGGTCATAGGTTTCTCCTTTCGTCACGTCCCCTTTAAGCTAGTGCGACCTGTCGATTTGGAAAGAGCCGGCGCACCGCATCGAGGCTTCCGGCATGGGGGAATGCGGTTGTTTTCCTGGAACCTTTTCGCCGATATGCGCATTTTCGGACCGAGGTTGCGGGCCGCGCCAAGCGGACGCGGCGGTGCTGGAGAAAATCGGGATTTTTCCGCTTTCTCCCGGTGGTCAGCGAAATGGGCTGACGAGCTTCCTGCCCCGCCCGGTCCGCTTCCTCATCCCGCTCTTTTCGAACGGAAAGCCGCTGCCCACTTTGCGCGACATTCGTTAAGACAGGCGCCGGCCATCCTCGCCGAAGAGGTGCAGCACGTCGGGGTCGAGATGCAGCGGCAGGCTTTCGCCCGATTTCATGCGCTGCTGGCCGGCAAAGACCGCGATCAGCTTCTTGCCCGCCGCCTCGGCATGAACCACGGTCTCCGAGCCCAGTTCCTCGACAAGGGTGACGCGGGTATCCAGCCTGCTCGCGGAGCCGGCATCGGCAAGGGTGATATGCTGCGGCCGGATGCCGATGCTGACCCTTTCGCCCGCCGGGCGGGCCTCCTTGGCAATGACTGAAAGTCGATGGCCGCCGACGGTTTCGACCTCGGCGAAACCGTCCTCGTGACCGACAACTGCGCCTTCGAGGAAATTCATGTGCGGCGCGCCGATGAAGCCGGCGACGAAGCGGTTGGCCGGCTTATTGTAGAGTTCCAGCGGGGTTCCCACCTGCTCGATCCTGCCGCCTCTCAACACGACGATGCGGTCGGCCAGCGTCATTGCCTCGACCTGATCGTGGGTGACGTAGATCATCGTCGCCTTCAGGCGGGCGTGAAGGGCGGCAAGTTCGGCCCGCATGCTGACCCTGAGTTCGGCGTCGAGATTGGACAGCGGCTCGTCGAGCAGGAAGGCATCCGGCCGACGCACGATGGCGCGGCCGATGGCGACGCGCTGGCGCTGGCCGCCGGAGAGCTGGCCCGGACGGCGCTGCAGGAACGGCTCGATCTCCAGCATGCGCGCAGCGTCCATAATGCGCGCTTCGATCTCGGCCTTCGCCACCTTGGTGTTCTCGAGTCCGAAGGCGAGGTTTTCCCGGACACTCATATGCGGATAGAGCGCATAGGATTGGAAGACCATGGCCAGGCCGCGATCGGCAGCGCTGATAGCGGTAACATCATTGCCGTCGATGGCGATGCTGCCGCCGGTCGGCTTATCGAGGCCGGCAATCAGGCGCAGCAGCGTCGATTTCCCGCAACCGGAGGGGCCGACGAAAGCGACGAATTCGCCGTCATTGATCTCAAGCGAGACATCGCGAATGACCTCGACGGCGCCGAAATTCTTGACGATATTCCTGAGCTCGAGCCCGCTCATGCACTCTCCTGTTTTCTTTTCTTAAGGTGGCTTATTTGAGCCCCGAGCCGGCAATGCCCGTGGTGATGAAGCGCTGCAGGAAGACGAAGATCAGCACGACCGGGATCATCGAGACGACGGTCATGGCGAGGATGTAGTGCCATTGCACATTGAGCTCGCCGGCATAGACGTTGAGGCCGACCTGCAGCGTATAGAGTTCCTTGCGCGAGAGCACGATCAGCGGCCAGAGGAAGTCGTTCCAGCGCCAGACGACCGAGAAGATCGCCAGCACGGCGAGAGCCGGTGCCGACAGCGGCAGGATGATGCGCCAGTAGATCTGCCATTCGCTGGCCTTGTCCATACGAGCGGCGTCGAGCAATTCGTCGGGGATCGTCAGCATGTATTGCCTGAGCAGGAAGACGCCGGTCGGGGTGGCGACCGTCGGCAGGATGACGCCCCAGAGGCTGTCGAAGAGGTTCAACGTGCCGATGACGGAATAGAGCGGCACGACGATGACCGAGAGCGGCACCATCAGCGTCGCCAGGATCATCAGCATGACCGCGGTGCGGCCGGGGAACTGGTATTTCGACAGCGCGAAAGCGGCCATGGAATTGACGAGCAGCGTAATCGCCGTCGCCACGACGGTGACGAAGACGGAGTTGCGCAGGAACAGGAAGAAATCGAAGCGCTGGAAAGGTTCGGTGTAGTTGCCGCCGGCGAATTCGACCTGGCGCACCGGCGTGCGGTCCTTGATATTCGCCTTGACGATTTCGCCCGGCTGCTTCGGATCGACCATCTGGCCGATGATGCCGATGCGGCGGACTTCGGCGAGCACACGCGTGCTGCCATCCGGCATCACGACATTATAGAGCGGCAACGGCTTGTCGTAACCCGGCACCACTGCCTGTTCGGTGACATAGGGCAGGAAGGACGGCGGGAATTCGGCAAGGGCCGCCGGCGTCTTGAAGGAAGAGAAGACCAGCCAGACGGCCGGGCCGAACATCAGGAAGACGCCCGAGATCAGCCAGATCCAGGTGACGACATCGGTCCAATGCCAGCCTCGGCCGCGGCGGCGAAGCAGAAAGGCAGAGACAGCGCTCATTGGCGTGCTCCCTTCTTCTCGTTGCGGCTACTGACGCCGAGCTGGACCAGCGTCAGGATGACGAGCACGATGCCCATCAGGATCGAGGCGGCCGACGCCAGCCCCGGATTGCGCAGCGAACTCGCAAAGCCGGTCTCGTAGATATATTGGGTGATGTACATGGTGCTGGTGCCTGGGCCGCCGCCGGTCAAAACGAAGACCTCGTCGAAGATCTGCACGGCGCGGATCAGCGCCAAGACCAGGACGACGATGAGGTTCGGCATCAGCAGCGGCAGGGTGATGCGCCGGAAGATGCGGATCGGACGGGCGCTGTCCATCGCCGCCGCCTCGTAGAGATCCCGCGGGATTGCCTGCAGGCCGGCGAGCAGGATCAGCGCATAAAAGCCCATATGCGCCCAAACCGAGACGAAGACGGCGAAGAAGAAAGCCCAGAAACGATCGCTGAGCCAGGAGAACGGCTCGAAGCCGAAGGGGCTCAGCGCATAGTTCAACAGGCCCTCACGCTGCAGGATCCATTTCCAGATCAGGCCCACGACGACAGGCGACAGCAGCACCGGGAAGAAGAAGACGGCGCGCCAGAAGCCTCGATTGGAAAGCTCGCGGTTGAGGATCAGCGCCGTTGCGAGCGCTGCGATCAACATCGCCGTCACCTGGAAGACGACGAAGACGGCGGTGTTGCGCACGGCCGCCCAGAAAGTGTCGGCGGCACAGGTCGAGGGATCGAGATAAGAGCGGCAATCGAAGAGGATGCGGTACTGGTCGGCGCCCACATAGGTCCTGTTCTGCAGGAAGATGGCGCTGCCGCTCGTCGTCGAATAGATGAAGTTGATGACCAGCGGCAGCAGCACGAAGACGGTGAAGATCAGCATGTTGGGCGCCAGGAAGACGCCCGCCATGCCGTTCAGCCCGGCCAGCTTCTGCCAGCCACGCATGGGAATGTCGACGATCCCCATGACAAGCCGGACAGGCGCAAGCAGCGCCTGCCGCAGACCGGTTTTGACAGGTGGTTCAGAAGAAGCCGTCTTCGCCGTCATCTGTTCTTCCGTCAGTTGCCGGCGACCTTGGCCTTGATGTCCTCGTCGATGCGGGCATAGGCGTCGTCGAGCTTCATCTCGCCGGCGATCACCTGGCTGATGCGGGCGACGATGGCGCTGTAATAGGCATCCGACCACTTCCAGCCCGGCAGCTTCATGGCAGGTGCCGCCGTCTGGCCGGCCGCTTCGACGAAGGCCTTCAGCGCTGCCTGCACATGCGGATTGTCGGTCTTGAAGTCCATCTGGCCGGCGGCGACGCCCTTATGCGCCGGAATGAACAGGCTGCGTTCGGCAAATTCCTTCTGCACGTCGGCACCTGCCAGGTAATCCATCACCTTGGCGACGTCCTTCGGGTTCTTGGTATATTTGACGGCAACCAGACCGGCGCCGCCCTGCATGCCGGTGCAAGCGGCCGAACCGCAGGGGCTTCCCGCCATCACCCAGTCGAAATTGTCGCCGATCTTCTGGGCAAAGCCCGAGACCTGCCAGCTGCCCGAATAGAGATAGGCAAGTCCGCCATTGATGAAGTCCTCGGCGGCGGAGCGGTAGGTGGTGCCGGCAGCACTGACCCAGACATCCTTGTTGATGATGCCGTCCTCGTTCCACTTGACGAAGCGGCTGAGGAACTCCTTGGCGCCCTGATCGATCGGCGCCGGCTTGCCGTCGGCGGCGATATAGTTGGCGCCGTAGGAGATATTCGGGCCGGAGACGCGGTGGCCGGAGCGGTCGATCGCCATGGCGAAGACCTTCTGGCTGTCGGCAACCTTCTTGGCCGCCGCCGCCCAGTCGTCCCAGGTGGCTTTCGGGCCGGGGATCTCGACGCCGGCCTGTTCGAACAGCGTCTTGTTGACGAAACCGCCGGTCAGCGTCAGCTGCGTCATGAAGCCGGTGATGGCATTCGAGCCGTCCGGACGCATCCAGTCGGCCTGGGCGCCGAAATTGTCCTCCCAATATTTCGCGTCGGTGAGGTAGGGGCGAAGATCGAGCCAGTGCTGGGCCGGCGCCTTCAGATTGGTGAGGCGGGCGATATCCGGCCCCTGCCCGGCTTCGAGCTGCACCGGCAGCTGTTCCTTGACGACGTCATAAGAGACCTCATCGAGGATGACATTGACATCGGGATTGGCCTTGGAAAAGCGCGAGAGCAGATCCTTGATCACCTCGCCTTCGCCGCCATCGGAATACCACATGATGCGCACGTCGCCGGCATGGGCGGCAACGGAACTCAAGAGAATTGCAGCAAAAGCCGCGCCGATCGATTTCATTCTGGTCATTTTCTCCTCCTCTTGACCGAAAAATTGCCGCGCCCGGCTGGTCCTCCACCTGCCGAACACGTCGTCTACGAGGCCGCGCGCCGAGGCTGCCTGCCCGGTATCTCCAGATGTACCGCTTCTCCCCGCACCGACCAGTCCGGCGGGCGAAGAATACGGCCTTCTGCACGCACTGTGCCATCTTCTTCGAAGACGACCCGGCCATAATCCGGATCGGCGACGATCAATGCGCCCTCATCGTCTCGCCGCGCCGATAGCGTGGCGAAACGCGCCTGCATTTCGTCAAGGCTTCCCTCGCGTCCGATATCGGAGAGACGGACGATCCAGCGGCCTTTGCGTCCGGCCAGTCGCAGCTCGACATCCGTCGTCGGGCCTTGCTTTACCGGCTTCAGTGCGCCGTTGCCGATCAGCATCGCAATCCCATTGCCGGAGCGGGCGAGCGCCAGATTGCCGTCAACCACCGTGTCGTCGAAAGCCTCGATCGGGAACCAGGCATGAGTGAAATCCGGTTGGCCCTCGTGGATTTCGAAATCGAGGATCGCCAGATCGCGATACTGGTGCACCCGCGGCAGCGTTCCGCAGCCGCCCCAGAAGCTCGGTCGGCCGTAGCCGAACTGGATGGTTTCGCCGGGATGGTTGATCCAGATCTGCGCTTCCGGCCGGTCGCCCAAGCGCAGATGCAGCACCGTCTCCTGGTAGCCCCAGGCGCCGGGACGATAATGAGCGATGGTACCGAGCGCGGTGTCACGGGTCTTATAGTGGTAGAGGGCGGCGAAACGGTTCTCACCCTGGGAAAAGGTCCATTCCTGCGCCTCGTCCGACTGGTGCGCCGCAATCGCCGCAAGCGCTTCGGGAAAACGCAGGCCGTGATCGCGAATGCAGACGGCAAGCTGTGGCAAAGCGTGGACACGCCGGCCGTACCAGCCGCGGCCCCAGAGCAGCCGGGCTATGGCGGAGAGTTCGACCGAGCGGCCGGGGCGCAACGTATGTTCGTAGGAGCGGCCCTGGCTGCCGGTCAGCATGCCGTGATGGGCTGAGCGGGCGACGATCTCCATCAGGCGGACGATGCTGGCACTCGCCCGGTTGCGGATCGTCTCATCCGGCGCGCAGGCGGCGAGCGCCGTCAGCCCCTTGAGATCGATCGGGAAATAGGGAACGGAATTCCACTCGGCCATTTCCCAGCGCTCGAAGTGATCGAGCCAGGCGCGGACACGCTCTTCGCCGACCTGCATCTGCTGGGCGCCGCTGCGGCCGGAACGGACGAAGACGGCTTCCGGGAAAAGCCTGCCGCCGAGATAGGCAGCGGTATGGAAGAGAAGCGCGTGGTTTTCCGAGAAATACCACTGAACGTCATTGCCTGGCTCATCCATCCAGTAGCGGTATTTGAGGACGGCGTGTTCGATCCTGTCGCGCAGCGCAGGTGACAGCAGATCGCTCCAGCGCGTATAGGCAAAGAGCAGCGGCACCAGCACGAAATCGGCGCAGTCGTGACAATCCTCGATGACCGGGAGCATCGCCGAGATCATCGCCTCGGTTTCCTCGCCGCCCTGCCCCAGCGCAAGGCGTGCAAAAGCGCAGACCGTGTCGGGCTCGGAATGGGCGGCAACCTCGGCCAGCGCCTCGGCGACGCGGTTCTCAAGGGCGGCGGGTGCCTCCCCCTGGCGCTCAGGATGACAGATCTCGACACCGAGCGTGCGACCGAGCGAAAGCTCGCCTGTTTTGAACGTGATGCGGAAATGGCGGAAATCGGCGGGCATATCCGCCGAGGTTCCGAGCGCCAGTTTCGTTGCTCCCGCTTCCAGCTCGAAATCATAATCGAAGCGCTCGATCGACATGAAGTCGCCTTCGATCTCGACATGGCAGGTCAGCGCCACCGGCAGCGGCGCGGGAAAAAGGATCGTCACATCTTCGCCGAGGTAGGCGGTGCGGTCGAAGCGCATTCCTTCGAGGATCGCCTCCAGCGCATCCGCATCACCGGCGGCGATGGGAACGGGCACGGCAGTTTCAACTTCCGGTCCTTCGACATAATCCAGCTGGAAATAGAAGCGGGCATCGCGCTCGGCGAGATCGTCGAAATAGACGCGGATCTCGTTCAGGCCGGCCGTGAGTTCGACCTTGAAGTCTTGCTGAGCTTCGAGATTGCGCTGGTAAGGCGCCATGAAGCCCTGCTCGCGGCCGTTGACGAAGAGGATCGCGCCGCCGCAGGTCGACAGCCGAAGCGTCGCACGCCCCGCCACGCGGGCATCGAGGAATGTGCGCGCCCAGCAGCCGATGCGTGTCGGGCGAAACCAGAAGCCGGAAAGATCGACACGTGGGGAAGCAAAGGGGAGCCACCAGCGGACAGCCTCGAATTCGGCAGCCGGTTGCGGCCGCCGGCCGGAGAAGGATTTTTTGAATTCGGTGCGGCAGGGATATTCATGCGGAATGAAGTTCTTCGTCTTGGTGACGAAGAAAAACGGATCCATGCTGCCTTCCATCGGACGGTCGGCGACGTCGTAGCGCTGCTGCCACAGGTTGGCGAGCTGCCAGTAGACGATCGGGCTGGCCTTGGCCGTCGCACGGCGGAGATGGGATTGCTGCTCAGCGGTCATGCTTCAGCCCGCCCTAGAACAGCTAGAGCATGATGTCGTCCGAAAACCGCTCACACTTTTCGGCATCATGCTCGATCCTTGAGACGCCGGACAAAACGCCGACGCATGGATTGGCCCTCAAGCCGCATCTTCAAAGCCTCCCTGCTCTGCCGCTTGCCGCGGACTCCTCAGGGAACGATTGTGCACAGGCAATCCATTTGCGCAATCTGAAAGATTTTTGCATAGTAGCGGGTGCGAGGAGACGACATGGCGGCGGAAGAGAAAAAAGGCAGGCGCACGCGCCTCGACGACATTGCCGCCCGATGCGGCGTCTCGATCAGCACGGTGTCGCGTGCGCTGGCCGGCGAAAAGGGCGTCAGGCCGGAGATTCGCAAGCTGGTGCTGGAAACGGCAAGTGCGGTCAGCTACGCCCTGCCGGCAAGCGTCGCCGGCAAGAAGGTCATGCTCGTCGCCTCCGGCGCAGCGATGATCGACTATGTCCGCAACCAGTTTACGGTCTACGTGCTCGAAGGATTGAATGCGCGCGCCGCCGCCCTCGGCATAGAACTGGCGATGCGCCCGGTTGCCGATAAGGGGGATGAAGCCCGCGTCGTCGCCGAGATGCGTGATGATCCGAGCTTTGGCGGCATGCTCATCCTGACCGTCGACGAAGAGGAGATGCTGGCGGCGGCGGCTGATCTCGGAAAGCCCGTCGTGCTGGTCAACAGCGACGATCCCTATATGCGGCTTTCGAGCGTTACGCCCTGCAACCGCTCGGCCGCCTTCATCGCCGCCGAGCGGCTGATCAAAGCCGGGCATGAACGCATCCTGTTCATGCTGAGGCCGGGTCGGCGAACGATCGAGCGGCGCCTCGAGGGCTGGCGCGATGCCCTGCAGCATCATGGGCTGACGGCCGATGCCGATCTGGTCCTCGAGGTCGACGACTGGCTGCCGGAGCTCGGCGCCGAGGCGATCACCCGTCTTGTCCGCGAGAAAGGCCTCTCCTTCACCGCCATCCTGACGGCGGGCGACAGTCTTGCCAATGGCGCGGTGCGCGGATTGCAGGCGATGGGTTATGCCGTGCCGCAGGACATCTCGGTGATGGGCATAGACGACCTGCCGCAGTCGGCCTTTCTCAATCCGCCGCTGTCGACAGTGCATATTCCGATGCGCGAACTGGGCGCCACCGCGCTCGATCTGCTGCGCGACATGATGCTCGGCCTTGCGACGCCAAGACGGCGGGTCGAGCTTGCCTGCCATCTCGTCGAAAGGGGCAGCGTCGCGGCGGTCAGGCATGTGTCTGCCGTTACGGAAGGCCGCTGACAATCCCGCGCCACGGTCAATGCTGTCCGAATCGTTGAAGCCTGCCCCTCATCCGGCTGCCGCCACCTTCTCCCCGCTCGCGGGGCGAAGGGACCCCGCCGCGCCGTCTCCGTTCCCCTTCCTCCACCTCTCGTGTGGCACGTCCCCTCGCCCCGTTTTTACGGGGAGAGGGTTAGGGTGAGGGGCAGCTATCCACGCAAACCGGACAGCAGCGGGCACAAGGCCGAGGGATATCAAGCCTCGATAAAACTCGCTTCGAACAGTTCACGCGCATAGGCATCATGGGTGATACCGGCCTGCAGATCCTCCCTGGTGAGATCATCGACGAAGCAACCATTCTTCATGATCAGCACCCGGTCGCACATATGGGCGATGACCGCGAGGTCGTGGCTGACGAGCAGATAGGTCAGGCCCTTTTCCTCGCGCTGATCGGCCAGCAGGTTGAGGATCTCAGCCTGGATCGAGACGTCGAGCGCCGATGTCGGCTCATCGAGCAACAGGATGGGCGGCGACAGGATCAGAGCGCGGGCGATGGCCACCCTTTGCCGCTGGCCGCCGGAAAGCTCATGCGGAAAACGGTTTGCGAAGCTCGCCGGCAAACCCACCTGGATCAATGCCTTTTCGACCTTCAACCAGATATCGGAATGGCGCATGGCGCGCAGCGGTTCCGCCAAGGCGGTGCCGATCCGATGGCGCGGATGCAGGGATCCGTAAGGGTCCTGAAACACCATCTGGGCGAATTTCAGCTCCTCGCGGGAGCGCCTCTTGCCGATCGGTTTGCCGCCAAGCTCGATGTGACCGGTCCAACCGGCCTCCATGCCGGCAAGGCAACGCAGCACCGTCGATTTGCCGCATCCGGATTCACCGACAATGCCGAGCGTCTCCCCCTGGCCGACCTGAAAACTGATGCCCCTGACGACATGGTTGCTTGATTTACCGGAGGCAAAGACGACATCGAGGTCACGCACATTTATCATTGTGCCGTCTCCAGATCGAGTTTCGTCCTGTCGAGAACCGCAAGCCGGCGAACCGGATTCCTGGGGTCGGGTAGCGCAGCGATCAGCCCGCGGGTATAGGGATGGCGAGCCTCATCGAGGCTGGTCAGGGTCTCGACGATCCGGCCGGCATACATGACGATGATGCGCTCGCAAAAGGCTGCCACCATGCGAATGTCATGGCTGATCAACAGCAGTCCGGAATTGTTCTCGCGCACCAGCTCATCGAGCAGCAGGAGCACATCCTTGCGAACGCTGACATCAAGTGCCGAGGTCGGCTCGTCGGCGATAACCAGCTTCGGCCGCGCCAGCAGCATCATCGCGATCATCACGCGCTGACCCATGCCACCCGATATCTGGTGCGGATAAAGCGCCATGACCCGCTCCGGATCGCTGATGCGCACGCGCTCCAGCATGGCGCGGGCAGCCTCATGCGCCTGTTTCTTATGAAGACCGAGATGAAGGCGTGCGGCTTCGGCGATCTGCTTGCCGATCGACAGCACCGGATTCAGCGAATAGCGCGGATCCTGCATGATCAGCGCGATGTCCTTGCCGCGCAGCGCGCCCATCTGACGTTCGGTCTTCGACAGCAACGAACTGCCGGCGAGATCCAGACGCTCGGCCGAGACCACCGCGGCCGGCGGCAGAAGACGCATGATGGCGCGGCCGGTCGTCGATTTGCCGGAGCCGGATTCTCCGACGATCCCGACACGTTCGCGCCCGACGTCGAAAGTCACGTTGGAGACGGCGGGCACGGCGCCTCGGCCGAAACGGACGCTCAATCCTTCGACGGAAAGAACGGGCTGCAGATCACGATCTTGCATGGCGAGGATCCAGAATGTCGCGCAGAGCATCTCCGGCGATGTTGAAGGCAAGGCTGGTGAGGAGGATGGCGATACCCGGCATCACGGCAACCCACCAATAATCGAGCATGAACTTGCGGCCGCTGGAGATCATCGCGCCCCATTCCGGCGCCGGCGGCTGGGCGCCAAGCCCGAGAAAGCCAAGGGAAGCCGCCGTCAGGATGATGCCCGCCATGTTGAGCGTCAGCCGAACGATGACCGATGGGACGCACATCGGCGCGATGTAGAGGAGAAGAATGCGCATCGGCGAGGCGCCATAAAGGCGGGCGGCGACCACATAGTCGGCGTTCCTGACGACAAGGGCCTCGGCGCGCGCGAGTCTCGCGATCGGCGGCCATGCGGTCAGCGAGATCGCGATGATTGCCGTGGTCAATCCGGCGCCGAGCGCCGCAGCAAAGGCGAGCGCCAGGATCAGCGACGGGAAAGAGAGAACGACGTCGGTGGCGCGCATCAGCAGCGCATCGGTGCGCCCTCCGAAGAAGCCGGCAACGACGCCGATCAACAGGCCGATCGGCCCGACGATCAGGGAGACCGAAAATACGGTCTGGATGGTGATGCGCGTGCCAAAGATCAGGCGGCTCAAGATGTCGCGGCCGAATTCGTCCGTACCTGCCAAGTGCGCGAGGCTCGGCGGCTGCAAGGCGTCGCCAAGCGACTGCACGACCGGATCATAAGGCGCCAGAAGCGGCGCGAAGATCGCGATCACGCAGAGCAGACCAAGGATGACGAACCCCGCAAGACCGAGCGGCTCGTCGGCCAATTTGCCGCCGGCGCGCGCAAGCGACGCCGCCATGCGGCTCGACACACTTGGAGGGCGGATCCGAATCTCGCTGCGGAGTGCGTCGCTCATCGGGCCGTCTCCCTCATGCGCGGATCAAAGACGGCATAGGCGACGTCGGCCAGAAAGTTCAACAACATGAAAATGAATCCCACAATGATGGTGCCGGCGACGATGGCGTTCATGTCGCCGATCATCAGCGCGTTCGTCATGTACTGGCCAATGCCCGGCCAGGAGAAGACGATCTCGGTGACCACAGCGCCTTCGAGCAGCCCGCCATAGGAAATGGCCAGGATGGTGATCAGCTGCACCGCAATGTTCGGCAGGACATGGCGCAAGATCGTGCCGGTTGGGCTGACACCCTTGGCGCGGGCGGCGATGACATAATCCTGGCTCAACTGCTCCAGGGTGAAACTGCGCGTCATGCGGGTGATGTAGGCCATCGCCGCATAGGCGAGGATGACGGCAGGAAGGATGATATGGCCGAGCGCATTCCAGAAGATTTCCGTCTCGCCCTGCAGCAGGCTGTCGATCAACAACAGCCCGGTTTGCGGCGTGACGAGGCCTTCGTAAAAGACATCGATCCTGCCCGGCCCGCCGACCCAGTTAAGGCCGGCATAGAAGATGACGAGCCCGACGATACCGAACCAGAAAACCGGGATCGAATGACCGACGAGCGCCACTACCCGGGCGGTCTTGTCGATCAGGCTGTCGCGAAACAGCGCCGCGACCAGGCCGAGCGGAACGCCGACGAAGGTCGAAATGATCACCGCCAACGTCGCGAGTTCGAATGTCGCCGGAAAGGCTTGAGCGAGGTCTGCAGAGACCGGATTGCCCGTCAAGACGGCCGTGCCGAAATCACCATGCGCCAGCCCGTTCAGATAGAGGAAAAACTGCTGGTAGATCGGCAGATCGAGCCCCAGGCGCGCCCGCATCGCCGCATAGGCGGCGGGATCGGCGAGCTCGCCGACAATCGCGCCGACCGGATCGGTGGGGAGAATGCGGCCGATCACGAAGGTCACACACAAGAGAATGAACAGGCTGACCAGCAAATGCGCCAGGCGTCGGCCAAATTCGGCTACGGAGAGTTCCTTCATGATCGGCTGCCTTGGCGTATTACTGAGTTTCGACCTTCGTGACGTTCTCGAGACGCGTCAATTGCGAGGGATGCCCGACATATCCCTGAACCTTACCGGACAGGACGATCGGCTCGAAGCGCTCGAAGAGCGGAAGCACCGCCGGCTTCTGTTCGACGAACATCTTCTGCATCTGAACATAGAGTTCACCACGCTTCTTGGCGTCCGGCTCCATCGATGCTTTGGCCGTCAGGGCCGTGAGTTCCGGAATGTCCCAAGCCGAACGCCAGACGAAATTGCCGGCATTGTTGGCTTCCTTCGAGTTGTCGGGATTGGAGGAAAACTGCTCCATCGACCCAAGCACGTTCGGCATATAGGCGCCGGTCTGCGGGATCAGCAGGTCGAAATCCCTGGCGCGATGGGCGGCGATGATTTCCGAGCCGTTGCCCTGCTGGATGTCGATCTTGATGCCGACCTGGGCAAGCGATGCCTGGATGGCGGTGGCAAGATCGATGCGCGGTGTTTGCGCAATGGTCTTCAGCGACAGCGAGAAGCCGTCCTTGAAGCCCGCCTCGCTCAGCAGCTGCTTGGACTTTTCGACGTCGAGCTGCCAATCGGGGTTGGGGATCGCATATTCGAAATTCTCGGGAACGGGAACATTTCTCACCCGACCGTAGGGGCCCATAATGGTCTTTTCGATGCCCTTATAGTCGATGCCGTAGGCAATGGCTTCGCGGACCTTCGGGTTGGAGAGGTATTTGTTGCCGGCATTCATCGACAGCACGTAGAAACCGCCCGTCGGAATACGTTGGATGGCAAAGCCCTGCTTGTCCTGGAAGGTCGCGAGATCGGATGCGCTGAGCGCGCTGGCGATATCGATATCGCCGCGTTCGAGCATCAGCCGCTCGACCTGGCTTTCAGGCACATGCCGAACGATGACGCGGCGCATCTTCGGCGCGCCGGCCATATAGTCCTTGTTTGCGTCAAGGATCACGAGTTCGTTCGGAGACCAGCGATTGAGAGTGAACGGACCGGAGCCGGCCGAATGCGTTCTCATCCAGGCGTTTCCGTAGTCATTATCGACGGCGTGGCTTTCGACCTCGACGCTGTCGACCACGCTGGTGGTCGTCGTCGCCAGCCGGTAGAGCAGAAGCTCTGCCGTCACCTGGTCGGAGAGATCGATGCGCACCGTCTGGTCGTCGACGGCCTTGACGAGCTTTTCGACATTGTCCTTGTCGTAACCGACGCGCTTGAGGTTGGCGGCGGCGGCCTGGTCCATCTTCAGGAGCCGCGCCAATGAATAGACGACATCCTTCGAGGTGACCGGATTGCCGGAGGCGAAATTGGCCTTGTGCAGCGTAAAGGTGATGCCCTTGTCATCGATCTTCCAGCTTTCCGCCAGCTGCGGAAGGATCTTGCCGTCGGCCGTGCTGGCGACCAGCCGATCGTAAAGATTCGACATGATCTCGACCGCCTTGCCTTCTGTCGCCTGGTGCGGATCCAGCGACAGAACCTGCGCCAGCGATGTGCCGACCACCAGCTGATCCTGCGGCGTGGCGGCCTGCGAGAGCGGTGCAGCGATCGTCAGGGCACCGATGACGGCGCCGACGAACAAGCCCCTAGAAAAATGCTTCATTGTCAGTCCTCCCTAGACTACTATAAAAGACATATGATGTCGGCCGTATGTCGTATTATGATTTATCGAAGTCTGATATGATTTGCAAGACCCGAGCGGCAGACTGACGAAAAGGGATTGGGGAGCGGACAATGACGACACTCGGCGGTGGCCGGCAAAGACTGGCGCAGCAGGTCATCGATCAGCTGCGGGGGCAAATCGAAACGGGGAAGCTGCGCGTCGGCGATCAACTGCCGACCGAGCCGCAGCTTGAAGCGACATTCGGCGTCAGCCGCACCGTGGTGCGGGAGGCGATTGCCGATCTCAGGTCGGCGGGCTTCGTCAAGCCGATCCAGGGCAAAGGGGTCTTTGTCGCAGATCCGAAGGCGCATTCGGTCCTGTCGCTGACGCCGGTGGAAATCAAAAGCATTCCGGAAACCCTGGAATTGCTGGAGTTCCGCATGGCGGCCGAGGGTGAAGCAGCGGCAATTGCCGCCTATCGCCGCACTGCCGAGCAGGAGGCGGCGATTCGCGAAGCCAACCGCAGAATGGCGAATCTCATCGAAACCGGGCAGCAAACCGTGGAGGCGGATTACGCCTTTCACATGGCGATTGCCGCCGCCACGAACAACCGATTCTATGTTGATGTTCTGCGCCATTTCGGCCCCAGAGCCATCCCCCGCGGCCAGTTTCCGACGCTGCCGGAAGCCAATGACCGTGACTATCTTCAGAAGGTTTATGCCGAACATGTCGAAATCCTCTCGGCAATCGCCGACCAGGATCCGGAGCGGGCGCGACAGGCAATGCGGGCGCATATGCTGGCCAGCCAACGCCGCTACCGCATGCTCGCCGAGCAGCAATAGGGCTCGACACTCTTCGAAATTCATATTATGTCATATGACGTTGTGTAATTTCGAAAGAGACTCAAATGTATCTGGGAACGCAGGTCGCAGCGCGGGATGACGATGATTATCGTATTTTCGCGCAACTGGGCGTGAAGCATATCAATGCCGACCCGCCGGGAAAGCCGAGCAGCTGGACGCTCTCCGATCTCGAGCGCCATCGCGACAAGGTCGAAAGTTTCGGCCTGATCCTCGACATGATCCAGTTGCCGCTGCCCTCGCAGCCGATCGAAAAAGCTTCCTATCCTGATATCCTGCTTGCCGGGCCCGATCGCGACAGGCAGATTGACGCCGTCTGCAAGCTGATCGAGAACGTCGCGGCAGCCGGCATTCCAGCGGTGAAGTACAATCTCAACCTGATCGGCATTCCCCGCACGCCGGATGAACCGGGACGCGGCGGATCGCTGAATGCGAGCTTCCGCTGGGACAAGACGGACCAGCAGGCCGAGCCCGGTCTTGCCGGCGTGCTTTCCGAGGACGAAAACTGGGAGCGGATCGACTATTTCCTGGAACGCGTCGTTCCTGTCGCTGCAAGCAACCGCGTCCGGCTCGCCTGCCATCCGCACGATCCCTATACGCCGCCCGGCTATCGCGGCGTGACGCGGGTGCTGGGTACGGTGGAAGGCCTGAAGAAGTTCGTGCTGATGCGCGAGAACCCGTATCACGGCCTCAATTTCTGCCAGGGCTCGATCGGCGAGATGCTCGAAAATCCCAGCAAGGAAATCGACGATGTCATTCGCTGGTTCGGCCAGCGCGACAAGATCTTCAATGTGCACTTCCGCAATATTCGCGGCGGCAAGCTGTCCTTCATGGAGACCTTCCCTGAAGAAGGCGACATGGACATGGTCCGCTCGGCCAGGATCTACAAGGAAGTCGGGTTCAAATACATGCTGATGCCCGACCATGTTCCGACCGTCAGCGGCAAGGATCCGTCCGCGACCGCATTTGCCTTTTGTTACGGCTATATCGCAGCACTTCTGCAAGTGCTCGAAAGCGAGTGAGCCCAGTTTTCAACACGTCAAGAACAGGACTTCATGATGAACCCGATTGAATTGAAGAAGGCCGTCGGTAGTGGTCTCCTCTCGTTTCCGGTTACGCATTTCGACGAGCACCTCAAGTTCGACGAAGCCAAGTACCGCCGCCATGTCGAGTGGCTTTCCGGTTATGACGCTGCTGCACTCTTTGCAGCCGGCGGCACCGGTGAATTTTTCTCCCTCAACCCGTCAGAGATCCCGCAGGTTATCCGGGCCGCCAAGGCGTCGGCCGGCAAGACGCCGATCATTTCGGGAACCGGCTACGGCACGTCGCTCGCCATCGAGATCGCAGTCGCGGCCGAAAAGGCCGGCGCGGACGGGCTGCTGCTGCTGCCGCCCTATCTGATGTTTGCCGAACAGGCGGGCCTCGTCGCCCACGTCAAGGCAGTCTGCCAATCGGTTGGCATCGGCGTCATCGTCTATAACCGCGACAACGCCATCCTGACCGCCGACAGCATCGCACGTCTGTCGGACGAATGCCCGAACCTGATCGGCTTCAAGGACGGCGTCGGCGATGTCGACAAGGTGATCGAGATCACCACTCTGCTCGGCGACCGTCTCGTCTATGTCGGCGGCATGCCGACCCACGAGGTTTATGCCCAGGCCTATTTCGCCGCAGGCGTGACCACCTATTCATCGGCCGTCTTCAACTTCGTGCCTGCCCTCGCCCAGCGCTTCTACGGCGCCTTGCGCACCGGCGATCAGGCAACCGTTGATGAGATCTTGAAGAGCTTCTTCTTCCCCTTCGTCGCCTTGCGCAACCGCAAGAAGGGATATGCCGTCTCCATCATCAAGGCCGGCCTTCGCGTCCTCGGGCAAAACCCTGGGCCTGTGCGCCCGCCTCTGACGGATCTTACCCAGGAAGAGCTGGCGCTACTGGAAAAGATCGTCCAGGCCAACGGCGTTACACGGATCGCAGCGGAATAATACAGCGTGGCAGTAGGCCGCCGGGGTGGCGCGGCCGGCGGTTGTCCGGTTCGCACCAACAACGGAGATCGGCGCGGCTTGGATAGACGACCGTTATGGGCCGAGAGCGGCGCGTCTGTTGCGCTGTCGCCTTACGCGAAATCAACGAGCTGGTCCGGACCCGCCTACTACGCAGACGGAGAAGACCCTGGCGCTGTGGCGTTTCATCTAAGGGCGGTGATGGCTGGATGGGTTTGCCGATCGTAAAGCGCCAACTCCTCGGCGGTTGGCGGCTCGAACAGCTTCGACCACCTAAGCAGGTCCGCCCGCGAGATGTCGAACGTGCCGACTGGAAGCTCGGCGTTTCGCTGGGAGACCCGGTCCCAAAGCTCATCAAAGGGAACGTCGAGGAAGCAGAGGACGACGCGGGCACCAGCTGCGCGAGCTTCCTCCCGGCAGGTGTCGCGTTCTGCCCGTGACCACACTCCCCAATCCACGACAACGTTACACTGAAGCCTGATGGCACGCAGAGCGATCTGCCATTGCAGGCTCTCGACTCTACCACGGCACGGACCAGTTTCGGCTTCCGGCGTAGAGATGCCGGGGTAAAGCTTGTGCATCCAGTCGTCTCCGGTCAAACGGAGGGCAGATGCTTCATGTTCGATTATCTTGGCGAGCGACGTCTTCCCCGAACCGGGAAGACCGCAAGTGAGGTAGAGCGTGGGCATTGGAAAATCTC
The DNA here is from genome assembly GCF_037002925.1 of Rhizobium aouanii. Lineage (NCBI taxonomy): Bacteria > Pseudomonadati > Pseudomonadota > Alphaproteobacteria > Hyphomicrobiales > Rhizobiaceae > Rhizobium > Rhizobium aouanii. The sequence continues at coordinate 308,925 of NZ_JBAMYD010000003.1, read as the reverse complement.
TGATTTGGCTTGGCAAGTGGAAGTGGCCCCGCGGTGTCGTGCAGGACTGTGCTTCGCTCAAGGCCGCAAGGCGCGGCCAGTCAGAGGTGTGTTGCCATAGTCTATCTTGTAGGACCGCTATGCGCGGGGGTCAAGACGGAGCGGGGGCCGGGCCGGAAACTGACGGGCTGCGTCGAGGCACGAATTAGCTAAAGAGCAGACCTTCAGGCACCCCTGCGTGCATCATCTTGAAAATAAGCTGTTGCTGTCGTTGGTTTCCGGCACGACGGCTTTTCGGAACAGCGGCAACGGACAGCGCCGCACTGGCAACCGCCGCACTGGCAACCGCCGGAATAGGACTCAGCCATCACGCACCCTCGCCGTCCAAGAGGTGGTATCGTGATCGGGGTGCTGGTTGCTGCTCTCCTTGATCGCCGCGGCCCAGTCGGCGCCGTTGTTTTCGGTCGCACCGGTATTTTCTATGCCCGTGATCGTATCGAACCATGCCACCATGTTCTCGGTGCAGGTATTGGCAAGCGGCGAGAAGGCGTGCGGATCGTCGAGCGAACCGATCATCAGGTTGGTGCGACCGTTTTCGAGGTGGTGGAAGAACAATGGCGTGCCGCAATTGGCGCAGAAGCCGCGCTCGACAAGCTCCGAGCTCTTCCAGACGCTCGGCTTGCCGCGTGTCCAGGTGAGCGCATCATCGGGCGCGGCGACGAGCGCGGCAAAGATGTTGCCCGAGGCTTTCTGGCACATGCGGCAATGGCAGAGATGCGAATTGTCAAACATAGCGGTTGCGTGGTAGCGCACGGCACCGCACTGGCAGCCGCCGCTCACCTCCATCTCGATGCGTTTCATTTTTTCTCCTCCTTCAAGAGGCGGATTTGGGCCTAATCTCTTTTAGGTTTTGGTCTTTTGATCGTCCAGCTTCCCGGAGCGGGTCCGCAGCCGTGAAGTTCCGGCCGTTTTAAACCTCGAATAATTTCGACATCGGCGGCCTCCTTCGGACTTGCCTTGCTAGATCACCATTTCGCGCAAATCGCGGATAATTCCGCCGGGGCCGGCCTCGGCTGCAGCGTCTACGCCAATCTTCGTTAGCCAGCACCACATGCTGACCCGGTGGAAAAGAGTGTAGAGCCGAAGCGCCCTTTCGGTGTCCGGGTGATCGACCGAGCCGTAACCTTCCAAAATTGGCTGGTAGCTGCGCGGGTCTTCATGTGCAGAGCAGAAAAGGGCCTTGGCCAAATCAAAGAGCTTATCGGCAGCGCGTGCGTTTCCAAAATCGACAAGCCCGCTCAATTCAAGTCCGCCAGCCTTGCCACGCACCGCCAACACGTTGCCTTGATGAAGATCGTCGTGGGCGAGAACCGCACCGTCGCTTGCGTCGAAAATATCGAAGCTGCCCTCGGCAAATTGTTGCAGACGACTTGCCAACTCGGGATCGTCGCCAAGGTCGCGAAACCGCCGAAACACATCGTCGAACGCCGCGATCATATAATCTGCGTTCGTGGGTATCGGTTTGTCGATGCCCTGGCCATGCACGTAGCCATAAGCAGGCATCGGCACCGCATGAATGCGCCTCAGAAGCTCCCCCATCTGGCGATAGACCTTTTTGATATCAGGCTCGGCCATCCAGTGACGAAGCGAGCGGCCGGGCAGATGAGTCAACAAGGAATAGCGTAATGGCAGAAGGGACCGTGATTCATCGACGCGCAGCCACGTAGGAACCGGCAGCGTCAAATCCTTGAGCCAGCCCGCTACGAGCGCCTCCTTCGAGGGTCCCCACTCGGGCTCGTCCGGATAAATCTTGAGAACCAGCGACCCGTAATCGGAATTCGCAAGATCAATCCTGTAGACCTCAGTGCTGCCGCCCTCCAGCCGGGAGAAACCGCTGACGGTAAGATCGGGCTCAATGTGCTGGATGAGCCGCGAAATCGTTTCAGCGTCCAGTTCTAAAGTCATCCTTCGTCTCGGTGCCATAGCATGCGACCCTGTTGTCGCGCTTTCGCCTAACGGGATAAGCTCTCTGCATCTCACTATAATCACGGCAATTGCGCAATCCTGACGAGGAACTCCGACGTCTGGGGGATAGCGCGTCGTCAAACAAGAACGGTCTCCAACATGCGGCGATTGCGGAGTATCCAGGCCGCACTCTTTGTTCTCCATGTTATTGCCCAGAGTGGCTCAGAGTCCTTACTTTCCGCGGTGACGCTGGATTCGATTGCCTGTGCGGCTGCATCCAGCACTGCGAATTCGATCAACTGGTCGATGAACCCGCTTCGAGCATTCCGTGCCAGGCCATATCCGTCGAGCAGCATGCGGACTTGTCGTGCCCTCGCTGTTGCCGAACCGAGGCCCACCTTTTCCGCGATGTCATCATCATAGAGCTGAGCGTTCAACCAGCATGCCTGCACCAGTTCGATATCCCGGCGCACTGGACCGGCAACTTCCCAATCAATCAAAGCAATCGGCTGGCCTGCATGGGATATGATGTTCCAAGGTCCAGTGTCGCAGTGACCAATGACCAGTGGACCACGACCGACGGCGCGACCAAACCATGGTCGCCAAACGGCATCCTTCGGAATTGAAAATGAACTGGTGGCGTCGTGCAGTCGTCTGAGCATATCCCCCAACCGGGGAAGTGCGTCGTCGGCCCAAGGCCCGGGATGAAGAATTTCACCCTCGATGAATGATAAAGTTTCGCGTCCTTGCTCGTCGAAACCTCGGCCTATCACACGCGGTGCTTCAGAAAAACCGGAGCGCTCAAGATGCTGCAGAAGACTGATGACCGTATGGGACCATGGACCTGATGCGCGAAAGACCACGCTGCCGCGTCGCGAAACTCGGGTACGCCCGCCGCCGTCCAATGAAGTCTCTTCTTCCATACGGAACGTATACCTTAGGGAGCGCCTAACGCCGAAATCGCCGGATCATTCAAGCAATTTCGGCCGCCACAATTCATGCTAACGATCTCGAACCACTCCAGGCGATCGTCACTGATGCATGCATTGAGCTGAAGATTTTCGGAGTTATGCCGCAAATACCACCAATGGCAGTTTATGGTCTAGGGAGTAGTGGCCCGGGTCTTGCCGCCGGAACGCGTGAATAGCTGCCCCTCACGCTAACCTTACCGGGGTCGAGCCACAGATCTCGACCCGTCCTCCGGACCCCCGTAAAAACGGGTAGAGGGGACGTGTCCTGCGAGACGTGGGTGAGAAACGGAGAGGGCCGCGGCGTGTCCCTTCGCCCCGTTTACGGGGAGAAGGTGCCGGCAGGCGGATGAGGGGCTGGATTCGGCGATCTCCTAGACCGAGGATCGCATGCCCCATTCTTGCGTCTACAGCGCCACGCCGGTGCCGCGGTCGAAGACGTGCACCTGATCGCTGGTGATACTCGCCTCGAAGACGGCGCCGTAACGGGCGGGATATTCGCCGTCGACGATGGCGGTCACCTGCTGGCCGGCGAGATCGAAGACGACATGCGTCTGGGCGCCTGTCGGTTCCACCAGCATCGTCCGGCCGGCGAGCGGCGTGCCGGCGGCGACACCGGGAACGAGATGTTCGGGGCGCAGGCCGATGGTGACGGCCTGGCCGGCCTTGACCTTGCGGTCGGGCGCGATGCGGATTGCCGTGCCGTCGCCGAGGCGGGCGGCGGGCTCACCATTTTCGCCGTCGACCGTGCCTTCGAGCATGTTCATCGCCGGTGATCCGATGAAGGCGGCGACAAAGAGATTGGCGGGTTTTCTGTAGAGTTCGAGCGGCGTCCCCTCTTGCTCCACCCTGCCCTGATTGAGCACGACGATGCGGTCGGCAAGCGTCATCGCTTCGATCTGGTCATGGGTGACATAGATCGAGGTCGTCCTGACCTTCTGATGCAGCGTCTTGATTTCCGAGCGCATCTGCACGCGGAGTTTGGCATCGAGGTTGGAGAGCGGCTCGTCGAACAGGAAGACGGCGGGATTGCGCACGACAGCGCGCCCCATGGCGACGCGCTGGCGCTGGCCGCCGGAAAGTTGGGCCGGCTTGCGGTCGAGCAGGTTGGCGAGATCCAGCATGCGGGCGGCTTCGGCCACCCGGGCCTCGATCTGCGGTTTGGCAACGCCGGCGAGCTTCAGATTGAAGCCCATGTTCTCAGCGACCGTCATGTGCGGATAGAGCGCGTAGGATTGGAAGACCATGGCGATGTTGCGTTCGCGCGGCGTCATGGCGTTGACGACCTTGCCGCCGATGGCGATCTCGCCGTCGGTGATCTCCTCGAGGCCGGCGATCATTCTGAGCAGCGTCGATTTTCCGCAACCGGACGGCCCGACGAGGGCGACGAATTCGCCATCCTCAATGTGAAGCGAGATGCCGTGGATGACATCGACGGCGCCATAGGTCTTGCTGATATCGGTGAGTTCAACGGATGCCATGATTGTACTCCAACGGTTCGGCTCAGGACTTCACGGCACCGGCGGTCAGACCGGCGATGATGTGTCTCTGGGCGACGAAAAAGACGATGATGGTGGGAAGGATGGTCAGCGTAATGAAGGCCAGCACCAGCTGCCACTCCGTGCCGTACTCGCCGCGATAGACCATGATGCCGAGCGGCCAGGGATATTTCGATTCCGAGTTCAGCATGATCAGCGGCAGGATGTAGCTGTTCCAGCTGCCGACGAAGGAGATGATACTGACGGTGGCGACGATCGGCCGGGAAAGCGGCAGCGAGATATGCCAGAAGAAGCGGAGATAGCCGCAACCGTCGACGAATGCCGCCTGAAACAATTCTTCCGGAAGGTTGCGGAAATAATTTCGAAACAGCAGGATGCTCATGCCGAGGCCGAAGGCCACCTGCGGCAGCACCACGCCCCAATAGGTATCGAGCAGGCCGAGATCGCGGATGCGGATGAACAGCGGCAGGATCGCGGTCGCCGCCGGAAACATCAGGCCGAGCAGAAAATAATTGAGCAGGAACGACGATCCGAAAAAGCGGACATGGGCAAAGGCGAAAGCCGCCATCGACGAGACGATCAGCGTCAGGAGGACGGTGAGCGAGGCGATCACCAGCGAATTTCCGATCTGCAGCCAGTAACGTTCGCCGAAGAGGATATCGGTGTAGTTCGCCCATTGCCACTCCGTCGGCAGGCCGAAGGGATTGGTGCGCAAGTCGCCCAGCGTCTTGAAGCCGCCGAGCGCCGTCGTCAGCAGCGGCACGAGCACGATCGCGGCAATCAGGCTCAGCGACACGTAGAGATAGACGCGTGTTGATGTGCTCATGCGGATGGAAGAGCTCATATCAGTCATGGCGCATGAATATCCTTTTGTAACCGAAGGCGAGCGTCACGCAGATGATGAAGAGCACCACGCCGACGGCGCTGCCGAGGCCGACCTGCATGCGCATGACGCCGTAGGTGTAGAGGAAGGTGACCATCGTCTGGGTGGAGTTGGACGGCCCGCCGCCCGTCAGCGGCATGATCATGTCGAAGAGCTGCAGCGAGCCGACGACGGCAAAGAAGATGGAAAGACGCAAGGTCGAGCCGAGCAGCGGCAGCGTCACGTAACGGAACTTCTGCCAGCCGGTGGCGCCGTCGATTTCGGCGGCCTCCAGCACGCTCTTGTCGACGGATTGCAGGCCGGCGATGAACAGCATCATGTGGAAGCCGAAATATTTCCAGACGATCACCCCAAGCACGGCATAGATCGCCACGTCCTTGTCGGCGAGCACGTAAGGGTTGGCGAAGCCGAAGAAGTTGGAAACGGCGGCAAACAGGCCATAGTCGCCATCATAGACGAAGCGCCAGATGAGGCCTGCGGCGACGTCCGCCAGTACATAGGGCAGGAAGAAGATGAGGCGGTAGCCGACGACACCCGGAATGCGGTGCGCCAGCATGGTGGCCAGCCAGATGGCGAGCGGCACCTGGATGCAGATCGAGATCACGATGATCAGGCCGTTATTGACCAGCGCCTGCGTGAAGGCCGCATTGCGGAACAGAACCTGGAAATTGCGCAGCGCGATGAACTCGGTCGGCGTGCCGTAGCCATTCCACTTATAGAGGCTGTACCAGGCCGCCTCGCCCATCGGCATGATGACGAAGAGCGTGAAAAGCAGCAGCGCCGGCGGCAGGAAGATCAACAGCACCGCCAGCCGGTCATGGGCGACCGAGCTCTTGCTGTTTGCGGCTCTTTTTGCCGGCCTTGCGGCCGTGGTTATCGACGGGACTGAAATATTGGCCATGGGTCCTGCTTTCGGCATGTCGGCAGCAATACTGGCGCTCCCGCTCTTCACTGGAGCGCCAGGATGGTCTGCAGGCGCTGGTTATTGTTCCAGCTCGAAAGCGTCCTGGATCATCTGGGCGCCGTCCTTGGAATTCATCTGCCCGGAGACGATTTCCACCGACACGTCGTTGACGACACGGCCGACCGCTGCACCCAGATCCTGGTCGAAATAATTCTGATGCCAGGTCGAAGCGGCCAGCTGTTTTGCCGATTCGGCAAGCAGCGGGTTGGTGACGCCGTCGCCGGCGCCGACGGCAACGGGCAGAAGCATGCCTGATTTGGCCATCGCCCGCTCATTGTCCGCATTGGTCAGGAAGGCGAGGAAATCGAGCGCTTCCTTGGATGCCTTCTTGGTAACGGCCCAACCGTTCAGGCCGCCAAGCGTATCGGTCGGCTTGCCGGCGCCGCCATCAACCGCCGGGAAGGCGAAACGGCCGATATTTTCGGGTGCGAGACCCTTGCCGTCGCCGGCATTCTTGCGCTGGTTGGCCTCGGTATTTTCAAAGCCGAGGATGATCGCAGCCTTGCCGTCGCCGAAAACGCCGAGCGCCTGCGGCCAGGTCGAGCCGAGATAGCCGGGCTGGAACGGTTCGAGCTTTCCAAGTTCGGCGAGATCCTCGCCGGCCTTGATGATCGCGGGATCGAGGAAACCTTCACCCTGGCCGGTCTTTGCCGCTTCGAAGACCTTCTGTCCGCCTTCGCGCATGACGAGATAGCTCCAGTAGAAGTGGATCGGCCATTTCTCACCGCCGCCGCCGGCGATCGGCACGATGCCTGCCTCCTTGATTTTCTTCACGGTACCGAGAAAATCAGTCCAGTTCTTGATGTCCTCGGCCTTCACGCCGGCCCTGGCAAACAACTCCTTGTTGTAGAAGAAGCTGACCAGACCGACCTTATAGGGAATAGCCCAGGTCTTGCCTTCGAATGTCAGGCCGTTGACCGACGCCGGGCTATAGGCGCCACGCAGTTTGCCGCCATCGGCATCCAGCGCCGGTGTCACATCCTGGAGGGCGCCGGTCTCGGACTGCTGCTTCAAGACGCCACCGCCCCAGCTGAAAAAGAAATCCGGTACGTCGTCGGATTGCAGCAATGTCGGAAGCTTGGCCTTGAAGGCCTCGTTTTCGAGAAACTGCATCTGGATATCGACGTCGGGATGCTGGGCTTCGTATTTCTTGACGATGTCTTCCCAGGCCGCGACATATTTCGGGTCGAGCTCGAGATGCAGCCACTTGACCACCGTCGCCGCCGAAGCGGCACCTGCTCCGGCCAGCAACATGCCGGCGGCCGCGGCCATGGATGCGATACGCCTGCCGCCAAAAGCGGCGCTCTTGAACCTAAAAGTCATGATTTTTCCTCCCAGGGGCCTATCCTCACAATTTTTCCCCTATGCGGATTAATTCAATGGAGCTTTGGCATATTGTCAACCCAATGCCTCTATTTTTATTAAATGCGCTTGACATGGCCACTGAATTCCCTGCTATTTATTTCGTAACCCGTTAAAAATATTTGGGTTCCGCCCCAACGAAACGCTCGCCTGGCTAGTTCCCATGAAGACCGCAGATCCAGAATTAATGCGCGCGATCAATCGCTTGAACGTGCTCGATACCATCAGGCGCCATGGTCCGATCTCGCGGATAGAGATCAGCGAGCGTACCGAACTCTCCACCACGACCGTTTCGGCTATCACCGCCTCATTGCTCGACGACGGGCTGATCCTGCCGCGTCACGAAGGCGATATCCGCAACGAGGCGGTGCGCGGACGGCCGCGGGTGATGCTGGAGCTCAATCCGGATGCTGCCCGCGTGGTCGGCGCCAAGATCGCCGCCAACAGGATGGTCTTCGTCGTCACCAATTTCCGCGGCGACGTGCTGTCGAAGCTCGCCTTGCCGATCCGCATCGACCGGCAGCCGATCGGCGTCATCGCCGATCTGGTCGAGGATGGTGTCAGGCGCTGCGTCGTCGATGCCGGGCTTTCGCTTGAAGATGTCGACAGCGTCTGCCTCGGCTTTCCCGGCGTCATCGAGCACCGCACCGGCTATATCCGTAGCAGCCCGATCTTTCGCGACACCAATGTCGATTTCGCCGCCGAGATGTCGACGCGGTTGGCAACGCCGACCATTGTCGAAAGCGACGCCCACGCCATTACGCTTGGCCATCACTGGTTTGGAAAGGCGCGCGATCTCGAAGATATGGTGCTGATTTCGTTGGAGCAGACACTGGGTCTCGGGGTCCTGCACGGCAACAGCCTGTTTCGCGGCGCCGGCGGCCTCAGCCACAATCTCGGCGACCTGGTGCTCGGCATGGGCCCGAATGGCGTCGTCCGGCTTTTCAGCCAGGCCGGCGAAAGCGCGATCCTCGGCGAACAGCAGGCCGACGGGCGTTTTGCCGAGGCCATCCGCCTCGGGCGCGGCATGAACCATGCCCAGGCACTGATCAAGGCCGATGACGACCGGCTGATCAGTGCCGCCATCCGCGCCGGCGAAGCGGTGGGTTTGACCATTGCCAATATCGTCACGCTGTTTGCGCCGCCGCGGGTCATTCTTGTGGGGTCGAGCCTGGCGCTCGGAGAACCCTTTCTCAACAGCCTGCGCGATGCTTATGCGCTCGCCATTCCGCCGTCGCTGCGCGGCGTGAGCGAACTCGTCTTCGACGATTCGACCGATGATTTCTGGGCGCAGGGTGCCGCTGCGGTGGCGCTCTACGAACTCTACGAATCGCCCTGGAGCACGACGGGGCCGGCGCTCTGACGGGCGGCACAATCAAAATCAATGGCACGATCAATGGAGGAATTCATGGACAAGGTCGGTATCGGCATCATCGGATGCGGCAATATTTCGGGCGCCTATCTCACGGCGATGGCATCCTTTCCCATTCTCGATATCCGCGGCGTCGCCGATCTCAACCGGGAGCTGGCGCAAGCGAAGGCTGCGGAATTCAATGTTCCGGTCAAGACGGTCGAGGAGCTTTTTGCCGACCCCAAGGTCGAGATCATCGTCAATTTGACGATCCCGAAGGCCCATGTTGCCGTGGCGCTGCAGGCGCTTGAAGCCGGCAAGCACACCTATTCGGAAAAGCCGCTCGGGATTAATTTCGCGGAAGGGAAAAAATTGGCGGACGCCGCCAAGGCGAGGAATCTCCGCATCGGCGCTGCCCCCGACACCTTCCTCGGCGGCGGCCACCAGACGGCGCGTGCCCTGATCGACCAAGGCGTCATCGGCCAGCCGGTCGGCGGCTCGGCGACCTTCATGTGCCCCGGCCATGAGCGCTGGCACCCGAACCCGGCCTTCTATTATGAAGTCGGCGGCGGGCCGATGCTCGATATGGGTCCCTATTACATCACCGATCTCGTCAATCTTCTCGGACCAGTTTCTCAAGTTGCGGGCTTTGCAACGACGCCGCGGGCCGAGCGGCTGATCACCAGCGAACCGCGAAACGGCGAACGCATCCCCGTGCATGTGCCGACCCATGTCACCGGCATGATGGCCTTTGCCAACGGCGCCGTCGTCCAGATCGCCATGAGCTTCGACGTTGCCGGCCACAAGCATGTGCCGTTGGAAGTCTACGGCACCGAGGGCACGCTTGTTGTTCCCGATCCCAACAAGTTTGGCGGCCCGGTGGAATATCTGAAGAAGGGCGGTTCGTTCGAGGACCAGCCGGTCACCTCACCCTATGCCGATGGCAACTACCGCTCGCTCGGCGTTGCCGATATGGCGCATGCGATCCGCTCCAACCGGCCGCACCGCGCCAATGGCGATCTGGCCCTGCATGTGCTCGAAGTCATGGAAGCATTCCACAGCGCCGCCGCGACCGGCCGGACGGTCGCGATCACCACGGCAACGGAGCGCCCTGCCCCGCTGTCCGATTCCATCGTCGACGGACGACTGGCGAAATAGATTTCAGGAGGAAAGACTATGCGAGAAGCACTGATCGTCTGGGGCGGCTGGAGCGGGCATGAGCCGCAGGAGTGCGCCGAAATCATCAAGACCATGCTCGAGGAAGACGGCTTCAAGGTCTATCTCGAGCACGGCACCGAGGCGCTTGCCGACCCTTCCGTCCATGATCTCAGCCTCGTGGTGCCGATCATGACGATGTCGAAGATCGAGAAGGAAGAGGTCAAGAACCTCGCGACCGCGATCGAAAGCGGCGTCGGTATCGCCGGCTATCACGGCGGCGCGGGCGATGCCTTCCGCGACTCCGTCGACTACCAGTTCATCATCGGCGGCCAGTGGGTGGCGCACCCCGGCAACATCATCGACTATACCGTCAACATCACGCGCCCTGACGATCCGCTCATGGAGGGTATTGCCGATTTCCCCTATACCTCAGAGCAATATTACATGCATGTCGACCCCTCGAACGAGGTTCTGGCGACGACGAAATTCACCGGCGAACACGCCTACTGGATCGACGGCGTCGTCATGCCCGTCGTCTGGAAGCGGAAATACGGCAAGGGCCGGGTCTTCTATTCCTCGCTCGGCCATCAGGCCAAGGAATTCGACGTTCCCCAGATGAAGACCATCTTCCGCCGCGGCGCCAACTGGGCTGCGCGGTAAGGCAGTATGGTTCGTAGGTATCCAAGAAAGGCCCCTCCCCAACCCCTCCCCACAAGGGGGAGGGGCTAAGATGCCGCACCGCTTGCGATAACCTCTATCGCAATAATCCGTGGAACGGTCACAGCGAGCAAGAGCTCGCTTTTGTTGCTGGCGCCGGCCGCGGTTTAGCCCCTCCCCCTTGTGGGGAGGGGTTGGGGAGGGGTTTTGGCTGGTCTCAGCCGATGATCAGCGCCGTCCCATAGAGCCCCAGCGCAAACACCGTATGAGCCAGCAGATTGAAGCACCGCACCTTGTTCGGGGTCGGGTGTTTGGAAGCGGCCCAGCCGATGCCGAGGCCGGGCTGCAGCAGGAACCACCCTGCCCCAACGGTGACGATACCGAAGACCCAGGCGGGAAGAAATGTCGGTGCCGCCAGCCAGGCCGAGCCCATGATCATGGCAAAGATCACCCCATAGAGAATGCCGACGGCGTAATGGCTGATCCAGCCGAGCGCCAGCTCATGGGCATAGGGCTCGGCGCCGGCAATTTTCTCGTGAAAGACATTGCCGCGGCGAAGGTGCCAGAACCAGCGTCCCACAGGTGCCCAGTTGGCCGGTGGCTGGCCAAACTGCGTGAGCAGGATCGCCCAGAGGTCCATGAGGATGGTTGCGCCGGCGCCGATCACCAGGCCGCGCCACAGAATATCGAACATTGGGAATCACCGGAAGTGTTGCGAATGCAGGACGCTACCAAACCATTGCGGGCGCGCCTGCGCAAGGCTGCCACCAGTTCATCGCCTCAACTCCAGTTTTTCCCCGGAGGAGGGTCCCTGCCCTCGTCGGCGCTCGGTCATCCGCAAAGGCGTCAGTGCAGGCGTGAATTGACTGAAGGCACAAGGGGCTGCGGTATCGCTTTGTTCCATAGGACTTGCGCTCGCCTGAATTTCAGCCAAAATCCTGACGTAATACGCAGGTCCCCTGACAGCAGGGCGGCGTGCCTGAAAAATATTCATTTAATAAATCAAAGATGATTGCAGATTGACAGCGGCGTGGCGGTGGCGATCGGCCCGCCGAGACCGAACAATTCGAGTTTAGATCTATCTTCACGGCGTGGATGCGACATGACTTTCGTGGAATCGCAAGGGGACAGAAAGTATCGGACCAGCGAGCGAGTGGGCGGGCTCGTTGAATGCTCGTCGCTGCAGGTCGAGCTCAGGCGTTTCGATCCGGGCTGGCAAGTCGACCTTACACTCGAATGCACGGAAATAGCCGTCCTGCTCTCGGGTCATTCGAAGATCAGGTGGACCGGTGACGGCCACAGGCGGGAGGCGATCGCTCGTCCCGGTGTCGCTTGGATATGTCCGGCGGGTGTCCATGAGAGCAGTGTCGAAATCATTGGCACCATGCCCGAGTCCCTGCACATCTTTCTACCGCCTTCGCTGCTAGGCCAGAGCGCGCTTTCGAACTTTGACATCGACCCGGCCAAGGTGCAGCTCGCCTATGCGGGCGGCGTCCCCGATCCGATGGTGCTGCAGATCGGTCAACTCTTCCGGGGTTTGTTGAACAGAAGCCTTGAGCCGACTGGTCGACTCTTCCTCGACGGCATTCAGACGGCACTGGCGGCGCACCTGCTCGGCACCTATTCTTCCGGCAGGTGGCAACCCGCCGCGCGGGCTCCGACCGTCCACCCAAAAAGGCTGCAACGCGTCTTCGATTTCATTGAAGCCCGGATCGCAGCGGAGATCTCGCTGGATGACCTTGCTGCGGAGGCTTGCCTCAGCCCCTTTCATTTTGCCCGCATGTTCCGCAAGACTACCGGCCTCACCCCGCATCGCTACGTTACCAAGCGACGGATCGAGGCGGCCAAGGAAAAGCTGCGGCTTGCGGGATCCTCGCTCGTGGAGATCGCGCTCGATACCGGCTTCGGCTCGCAAGCAAATTTCACGCGCGCCTTTCGCAAGATGACCGGCTTGACGCCCGGCCAGTACCGCGCGCTCATCGCCGGTTAACGGTATCCGCCTGCCGGAGCACGCACGCCGGAGCGCAAGATCTGCGCATAGCACAGCAAGAGCTGAAAATACCGCAAAGCCCTTTTCGGCCTACACCTGTCTCATCGAGCGGGGAGGACTAGCCCCCAAACGAAAAAGGAGCAGGGAGATGATTACCATTGACGAAGCGCGCAAGATCATCGCCGCAGGCGAGGCGCGGGCTAAAGAAATCGGTGTGCCGGTCAATATCACGGTCCTGGACGCCGGAGCTCATCTCAAGGCGTTCAGCCGAATGGACGGCGCCGTGCTCGGCTCCATCGACCTTGCCATGGGCAAGGCTCGGACGGCCGTATTGTTTCAAACCACAAGCGAGGCCGTCTGGGAATATTGCAAGCCCGGCGCTCCCGCCCATGCCCTCGAATTATCCAACGGCGGCCTGGCTCCCTTTCCCGGCGGCATCTCGCTTTTTGCCCGCGACGGCACGGTGATCGGCGCCGTTGGCGTTTCCGGCGGAGCGGTTCCGCAGGATTTGGAAATCGCGCAGGCAGCGGCTGCAGCCGTCGCGTGATGCTTGTGCCGACCCTTGATTTGACCAACCCCAAAGTATCGAAAGGAATGTCACATGACCAAGACCATTTTGATCACTGGTGCAGGCTCCGGCTTCGGCAAGGCTGCCGCCATTGGCATGGCAAAGAACGGCCACAGCATCATCGCGACCACGCAGGTTTCGTCGCAGGTCACGCCGCTGCGTGAGGAGGTCTCCGCCCTCGGACTGAAGAACGTTCGAGTCGAGCGTCTCGACCTCACCGACCCCTACGACATCAAGCAGGCGCAGGGCTGGGACTTTGACGTGCTCTGGAACAATGCCGGCATGGGCGAAGCCGGTCCGGTTTGGGAAATCCCGATCGAGCTCGTTCGCAAGAACTACGAAGTCAATGTCTTCCTGCCGCTGTTGCTGACCCAGGGCGTCGTCCAGAAATGGGTGCGCGAACGCAAGAAGGGCAAGGTGGTCTTCACGTCCTCGATGGGCGGCCTCTTCACTCCGGCCAACTGGGGCACCTATGTCTCCACCAAGCACGCTTTGGAATCGATCGCCGAAGCGCTGCAGCAGGAACTCGCCCCCTATGGCATCAAGATCCAGACGATCAATCCGGGCGCCTACTACACCGGCTACAACGAGACGATGGCCGACAATCCGTTCCGCTGGCTTGATGACAGCAAGAACTTCACCAAGCGCGCAGATCTGCGCAAGGGCTTCGACGATTTCTTCGCCACCCCCGAAGGTAAGATGGACCCGAAGGAAATGATCGACCGTATGATCGACGTCGTTCCGGCCGACACCGGCAGGTTCCGCAACGTCGTTCCGAAGGTCGTCGAGGACATGCTGAAGGAGCATCAGCTGAGAGCTTGGGAGAACCAGATCTAAGCAGAGTTCCGGCGGCGAGCGCCGCAAGCGGCACCCGGGCACGGGTGTCGTGCCACCAACACGATTTTCCGGAGAAACCCATGTCCTACACCGCAACGGCAACCGTCCGCCGCCAGCAATCCCTGGCCCGCCGCATCTTCAATGCAACCCTCGGCATCGCCGCCACCATCCTTGCTCTGGGCGGGCTCGAAGCCCGCGCCGCAGCGCAGACGCTGACCGAAACCGAACGCCGCAACAAGGCAGCCGTCGAGGCTGGATTCGAAGCTTGGGCGGCCGGCACAGGCAGTCCTTATGACCTCCTCGCCGACGACGCCCGCTGGACAATCGAGGGCTATTCGCTGGCATCGAAGACCTATCCCAGCCGCGAAGCATTCTTGCGCGAGGTGATCCGCCCGTTTAATGCCCGCATGAAGGCGCCGCTGAAGCCCGCGATCCGCAATGTCTATGCCGACGGCGACACTGTGATCGTCTTTTTCGACGCCCGCGGCATCGCCCGCGACGGGGAGCCTTACGCAAACACCTATGCCTGGTTTCTCGACATGCGCGACGGCCGTATCGTCCGCGCCTCGGCCTTCTTCGATTCGGTCGTGTTCAACGCGTTTTGGACCCGTGTGACGCCGGCCGACTAGCCAGAACCAAACTTGCCGTTCCAAAGTCACGGCGCGGACATGCTGATGGCCGCAAGCCGGCTTCCCAGGATGGAGGGTAGATCAGGGTGGCAGGTGGCTGACACCTGTTGCCGGCTCCGTTATTTGACCGGCTCAACATCCTTGGCGAAGGTCGGCCGTCAAAGGGCGTCCCGCTCGTATCGCGGCGCCCAGCCGCGGGCCATCCCGCGGCTCATCACGCTTTCCGCCAGCGCCAGTTGCTGGCGGAGATGTTTGCAGTCATCGAGCAGCGAGCGGATCGCCGCCTTGGCATTGTCGTCATGCCAGGCAAGCACGGCTTCCACTTCCCATGCTTGATCAGGCCAGGCTTGATCGGCCCCAGCGTGTTCGGGGCGTGCCTGACCGGGTTCCAAGTTGCTTGCCGGCTGCATCAGTTCAGCGCCAGCGGCAATTGAACCGGACGCGGCAATGGCGGCAGCGGCCGGCTGAGTTCGACCTTTCTCTGCCATGCGGCACGTCGCTGTTGATCTCGCTCCCGGGCTGCGCGAGACGCTTCGACGAGCGCGAGGGCGTTGGCGATCACCTGTTCCGTATGCGTCATGATCATCTCCAATGTTCCTGCTTTGTTCTACTTTAGAACTTCGGCAGGAAAAGTCAAGCGTCGGGACGATCTGGCTTTGAAGATGGGTGTGGAAGCGCGGAGACTATTCAGTCCGCCGCTTCTATGACCGCAATGCCGGCCTCCTGTGCCGCCCTGATGAAGGCCGCCCGCACATGTTCCGGTGGGAGATCGCCGATAATCGCATCCAGGCACGACTTGACGGCCTCGAAATACTCTTCGCCGTCGTCTACCGGCCAGTCGCGCAGGAGCGTACGCGCGGCGTCCCACACAGAGTTAATAACGGCATAATGGCCGAGCCCCATTGAGGCCAAGCCAACCGGTCTAAAATGTGCCGTCTGTCTCACTTTGCTACAGCTTTTCCCAATTTCGGTGGAGCTTATGGGTACGATGCAAATTGCGTGCCGTTGGCGGGCCGCGTCACCTGCCGGAGCGTGGCCTTACGGGATTTGATCTTCAGCGAGGCTCGCAGTGTAGACGTTCCTTTTCGTCCCCTCCAGATCCCCTGCGGCCGGTGTTTTTGAGAACATGGAGCTTGAAGCAGAGTCCTGCGATCAGTCATTAAGCGACTGATTATGGTAAATATCGGGCTTCCCATCCCACGCCTGCTGATTAAAACTCAGTCTTTCCTTTTTATACTCTATAAGGATTACAGCAACTCATATGCATTGCTGGAAGCAAGAACCTCTATAATCATTCATGGATTGTGCCAGAGGTGGACGGAGTTCCATCCCGGTCGTACAATGCCATCTATCCTGCACGCGGCGGATCTGGGAGGAGCGCGCGATGCCTATTTTCATGGATCGACACTTTCTTGAAGGGACGACAGCCGCCGACGTTGCCCAGGCGCATCGCATGGATCTCGATATCCAGGACAAATACGGCGTCAAGTTCCTGACCTACTGGTTCGATCAGCGGCGTGGGACCGCCTTTTGTCTCGTGGATGCGCCGGACGCGGAAACCGCGCAATGTGTGCATCGCGAAGCCCACGGTTTCGTCGCCGGCGAGATCGTCGAGGTCGCCTTGTCAGCCGTCGAGGCTTTTCTCGGCCGGATTCACGACCCGGATCCGGCACCTGGCCAGTCGTCCAGCGACGTCGATCCCGGCCACCGGGCAATCCTCTTTACAGACATCGTCGGATCGACAGCGATGACATCGCGCCTCGGCGACCGCATTGCGACCGAAATGGTCAGGGCCCATGACGCTATCGTGCGCAGATGCCTCAGCCAGAATTCAGGCCGCGAAGTGAAACACACCGGCGACGGCATCATGGCGGCCTTCGCCGCGACAACGGCAGCCGTCGCATGCGCCATGGCGATCCAGCAGGAATTCGAGCGTTACAACGGCGGAAACACCGAGCCTATCCATATCCGCATCGGCGTGGACTGCGGCGAACCGGTCGAGGACAGCAACGACCTCTTCGGCTCGACCGTGCAACTTGCCGCGCGTCTCTGTGCGGCAGCCTCCAGCGACCAGATCCTCGTCTCGGAGAATATTTTTCGGGAATACGGCACCGCCGACCTTTTCGCTCACGCAACGCGTCGACGGTTCAAGGGATTTTCGAAGCCCATGCTGGTCTTCCGATGCAACTGGGAGAATGCCGGCCTACACTGAGATCTGTCGAGATCCGACACCCGAATAGCCATCTGCCTCTTGGCAGGGCTTGCCGCGGCGCCTTTTGGCCAAGAAATAGGCGATCATCCGATCAGCAGATATCGAAACCCAGACGCGCCGCAACTGATGTTACGGCGCGTCCACACCTGCCATGCAGACGGCCCCCACAGGCCTATATCTGACTAAGCATTTCCAATTTGATGATTCATCAGTCCGTCGAATTTGGGGCCACCCTCGACCTTCGCAAGCACGCCAGCCATCTTCAGGAACCGCCGGAAATTCTCGCGCGCAGCGCTCAGCGGGAAACGCCCGTTGGCCGCATCTCTGCACGCCTTCAACAGCGTGTCATATGCCAAACCCCGTTTGTCCTCCGGCCACTCGTCGAGAAAATCGAAGATTTCATCGAGGCAGGTGATCTCGTCGATGAAATGTTTGCGGTGAAGCAGAATCGGATCAAACCGAGTTGACGACATAGTATCCTCCCATTTATATTACTTTTTTATGGTGTAATTTTACTGAAAAACCGCGATTTGTTCAAGTCACAATCGAGGCTGATTGACTATTAACGCCGCGCAACTACTTCCATAACGACAGAATAGCCCGATCAGCTTAGACTTATGTGAATTTGATCATCGGTTGAGGCACGACGCATCACGATTATAGATTGATTGATCAATCATAGGAATGTTTCGGCTCAGGTGAGCGTGATCCAGCGGGCCAGAAGTTTTCGTATATTCTCGTGTTAGCATATTAGATCGCGACCATGACAACCTTGCGAAGAGACGTTCAGATGAGCCGATTTTTTCCATTGGTAGCGGGAGTACTGATCGGTGTATCCGTGCTCACGTCTTCCTGCACATTGCCTGCAAGGCAGGATCACCAGGATTTTCAATATCAGCGGGATACATCGGTAAATCCGGCATGCGCCGGTGGATTCAGGCCCGGCAATGCGCGCTCGTGCAGCTATTGAAAGGCATAGCGCCGGAAATTGGTTTTGCGCCGAAGGCAGCACGCTACGGCAATTGGACCGGTTGGGAACTCCAAGCCCTGCTCACCGTTAAGTGATCGGGTCACAATGGCCCGACCTTCAACAGGAGAACGGTTCCCATGAACAATTTGATCTGGCTTGTCGGCGCTGTCGTTATCGTGCTCGCGATTTTGAGTTTCTTCGGCTTCCGCTGATTGCAGACGTGCTGATGGCATGCGGCGGCTCAACCGCGTCTTCTCCCGGCGATCGTATGGACGAGGGAAGCCGGAGCACGCGCTTGGTTGAAAACACTTCACGAAGCGCGATTGATCCGCCGACGCCTCCTGACAGGTTTCGAAAAGGCCGAGCCGGCTGTTTCACTAAAGAAATTTTCGGTCGCCGGTTGTGATGTATTCACGGCATCTGCGATACCGCCCAGTTGCCGCCCGACAAACATCAGCCACTTGCCACCGGACATAGGCGTTCCATATCGGAGAGCTTGAGCATTGGAGGAAAGGGAGACCGACAATCCTGCGATGTCTTATTCCTTTCAGTGCACTCGTTCTTGCGGGTTGCAGCGGTCAGCAGTCCGCGCTTAGTCCCGCCGGCGAGGAATCGGAGGCGGTCTATCGGCTGTTTGTCGTCATGGTTATTGGCGGCATTTCGATTTGGGTCGGCGTAACCTTCCTGTTCCTTCACGCTGCGCGCCATCGACGGGAAGCATGGCCGGCGGAGAAGGCCGGCGCGCTCATTGCCTGGGGTGGAGTTGCATTTCCGATTGTCGTCCTTCTGCTTTTGCTGGGCTACGCAGTCTGGCTGATGCCGGCGATACGGTCTTGGAACCCGCTTGCAGAAAAGGATGGGGCGATCGAGGTGACGGGGGAGCAGTTCTGGTGGCGTATTCGCTATCCGGCCGTCGGCGACCAGCCTGCTTTCGAGACTGCCAACGAAATTCGCCTGCCCGTCGGCCGGCCGGCGACTTTTTCTCTCAAAGCAACCGACGTTATTCATTCCTTCTGGATTCCGACGCTTGGCGGCAAGATGGACATGATTCCGGGCCGGACCAATTTCCTCACGCTGACGCCAACGCGCACCGGCAGCTATCGCGCCCCTTGCGCCGAATTTTGCGGTGCCTCGCATGCCTATATGGCTTTCTCGGTCATCGTCATGGAGGAGGACGATTACAGTGCTTGGCGCAGCAGCCTGACCGACGGCCAGGCAAGCGCTGCGGATAAAGGCGGACAACTCCTGCAGCGCCATGGCTGTGTGGGGTGCCATTCACTCCGTGGACTGCAGGTCGCCGGCCAGACCGCGCCGGATCTCACCTTGATCGGCGCCCGCCTCTCGATCGGCGCAGGTGCGCTTGCCAATACGCCTGAAAACATCGCCCGCTTTATTCGCTCCCCCTCATCGGTGAAACCGGGCGCGAAGATGCCCGCTTTCAACATGCTTCCCGAAGATGATATCGAGGAAATTGCCCGCTATCTCGGGGGGCTCAAATGACGGAACCCCTGGCTTCGGTCTCAGCAGACACATCCGCAGCGCAAGAAGCGGAACTTCGGCGCGTATGGGCCAATCCGAAAGGCTGGCGTTACTGGACCTCCGTCAACAACACTCAGATCGGCCTGTGGTATGGATCGGCCGCCTTCATCTTCATGCTGTTTGCCGGAATCCTTGCGCTGCTCATGCGCCTGCAACTGGCAGTCCCCGACAACGACTTTCTCTCCGCCGACCTCTTCAACCAGGCCTTCACGCTGCACGGCACCGTGATGATGTTCCTGTTTGCCGTTCCGATCTTCGAGGCCGTCGCAATCTTCCTCTTGCCCTCCATGCTCGGCGCGCGGGAACTGCCGTTTCCGCGGCTTTCGGCTTTCGGCTTCTGGAGTTTTGCGCTCGGCGGCGTGTTCGTCTGCGGGTCGATATTTTTCGGGGCGGCGCCCAATGCGGGTTGGTTCATGTATCCGCCGCTTGCCACCGACAAGCAATATTCCGGCATCGGCGCGGATATCTGGTTGCTCGGCCTTTCCTTCATCGAAGTGGCTTCCATCGCCGCAGCCGTCGAACTCATCGTCGGCATCATGAAATGCCGGGCGCCGGGCATGCGGATCAACATGATGCCGCTCTTTGCCTGGTATCTGCTGATCGTGGCGGGCATGATCCTCTTCGCCTTCCCGCCGCTGATTGCCGGCGACATCCTGTTCGAGATGGAGCGGATGTTCGACTGGCCTTTTTTCGACGCAGCACGTGGCGGCGATCCGCTGCTCTGGCAGCATCTGTTCTGGATTTTCGGCCACCCCGAGGTCTACATCATCTTCCTGCCCGCCATCGCGCTGATGGCGATGATCGTTCCGACCTTCGCGCAGCGTCCGATCATCGGCTATTCCTGGATCGTGCTGGCCGCGGTCGGCACGGGCTTCCTGAGCTTCGGGCTCTGGGTCCACCACATGTTCACCACCGGCCTGCCGCAGATTTCACTGGCCTTCTTTTCGGCAGCATCCGAGGCCGTCGCAATCCCGACCGGGGTGCAGATCTTTGTCTTCATTGCCACCATGCTGGCCGGCCGGGTGATCTTTTCCCTTCCCATGCTCTTTGGCGTTGGGGGACTGGCGATCTTCGTCATAGGCGGGTTGACCGGCGTCATGGTGGCTCTCGCGCCCTTCGACTGGCAGGCGCATGACACCTATTTCGTTGTCGCCCATCTCCATTACGTGATGATCGGCGGCATGCTGTTTCCGGTGGTTGCCGGAATCTATTATTACTATCCGCTGGTGAACGCACAAAAACTTTCGGCTCGATGGGGCAAGATCGCCTTCTGGCTCATGTTCGTCGGTTTCAACACCGCCTTCTTTCCGATGCACCTGACCGGCCTGCGCGGCATGCCGCGTCGGGTCTTCACCTACCCGGCCGATGTCGGCTGGAACCTCCTGAACCTCGTCTCCACCATCGGCGCTTTCATCTTTGCCGCAGGTGTCACCATCATCGTCATCGATATTCTGCGCCCTAGACATCGCGAACCGAAAGGCGAAATGAACCCCTGGAATGCCGGAACGCTCGAGTGGATCAGCGAGCCGGAAGAAAATTGGGGGGTTCGGTCCATTCCGATCATCAAAAGCCGGTATCCGCTCTGGGACCAGCCGGAACTGATCGACGGCATCAAAGCCGGCCGGTTCTATCTGCCCGACGCGGCCGACGGTCGGCGCGAAACGCTCGTGACGTCGGTTCTGGACGCCGAACCGCTACAATGCCTGCGGGTTGGCGGCACGTCGCTTCTGACCATCATCTCCGCTTTGGCACTTGGCGGCGCGTTCATCGCATTGACCTTCCATTGGTGGATCTTGACGGCGCTATGCGCCGCCGTGACACTTGCCGCCATCCTGATCTGGCTCTGGACGGGAACCAACGAGATACCAAGGCAAAACCTCAGGGATATCGGGCTTGGCAAGCAGGTTCCCCTTTACGCCTCCGGCCCGGCTTCGGTCGGCTGGTGGGCCGTGTTCATCACCATGGCCGGAGACGGCACGGCCTATGCCAGCTTGATGTTCGGCTATTTCTTCTACTGGACGATCCATCCCGATTTTACGGCAGGATTGCCGGGTCCAGGCAGGCTCTGGCCCCTGATGGCGGCCGCGCTCTTTGCCCTTGCCTGGCTTGCCATGCTGTTTGCGCGGTATGTCAATTCGAAGGGCCGGATGGCATCCGCCCGCCTGTGCCTCCTCACCTCAACGATCCTCACACTTGCCGCCTGCGCCGCCGGTCTGGCCGGTCCTTATCTGTACGACATGCAGCCGACGGCGCATGTCTATCCGGCGATCGTCTGGGTCATCGTGCTCTGGACGGTCATTCATGGCCTCGTTGCCGTGATCATGCAGTTCTATTGTCTGGCGAGTAGTTTTGCGGGTCGTCTGACGGCGGAATATGACGCCGATCTGCGCAATGTCGTGCTCTACTGGCACTTCCTGGTCATCACTGCCCTCACCTCCTTCGGAGTGCTGGGCTTGTTTCCAGAATTGAGGTGACGAGATGCGCCTGATCCCAAAAGAGGTGGAAACGCTCTGGACCCTGTTTACCGGGCCCGCCGTCTGGGCTCTGCACTTTCTTGTCTGCTACGTCGCAGCCGCCGTCTATTGCGCGAAAGCATCGGAAGTTGCTTTCTCTTTCGGCATGCTCCGCTTTACCTTGTCCATTGCGACGGTGCTCGCGCTGCTTGCCATTCTCGGTGCCGCCTGGCTCGCCTGGCGGCAATGGGGCTTCGGCAGCGGCGATCCGCCCCATGACGAACCGACGAGGCAAGACCGGCTGCTGTTCCAGGGCTTTGCAACACTGCTGCTGTCGGGCCTGAGTTTCGTTGCGGTCATTTTCGTATCGGTCCCGCTGATTTTTATCGAGGCCTGCGCAAGATGAAGAACCTTGCTCTTGTCACCGGCATCTTTGCCCTTTGTCTTGCGCTGGCGCTTCTTGCGACGAGTTGGAACGGCGGATCGCTGACGGCGCATATGATCGTCCACATGACGACCGTCGCCATTGCAGCTCCGCTGTTGGCGATAGCCGTCAGCGGCAGGTGGCTCGATCCCGCAGTCCATCTCCCCTGGTTCGGGCCGGTACTCGCCTCGGTCGCCGAGCTCATCGTCGCCTGGCTCTGGCATATGCCGGCGCTCCGTCGGCTGGCGGAAACGCGGCTTGATGCGATGCTTCTCGAACAGGCAAGCTTCCTTCTCGCCGGCATTCTGTTGTGGACCGCGTGTATCCAGCGGCATGATGAAGGCACCCAGCGGCTGGCGGGCATCATCGGCCTGCTCTTCACCTCGATCCACATGACGCTGCTCGGTGTCCTGCTGACCCTTGCGCCTCGCCCGCTTTATGGGACCGGAGATGTCACCTGTCTCGGTTTCGCCCTTAGCCGCGACACCGATCAGCAACTCGGCGGTGTCGTCATGCTCCTGGTCGGCGCAGCCGCCTACATGCTCGGCGCCATCTTCCTGCTTGCCGACATCCTCAAGCCCACGTCTTCAAGGGGCAGCCAATGCGGATAAGGTGGAGACGGATATCTGCCGGCGCCGCAATACTTGCCGCAGCGGGCCTGTTTGTCGCCTGGGCCGGCATCATCGACACCCGTGCAAGCACCGGGCATTGGCGCGTTACGGACTGGTTCCTGCATTGGGTGATGCGGTCATCCGTGCGCACGGCAGCGCTCGGCGGGCATACGCCACGGTTTACTGCGGCCATGCTGCCGCTTGCCGCAGGTCACTACGAAACCGGATGTGCGGGCTGTCATGGTTCGCCGGCTATGCCGCGACCCGCCACCGTCGAAAACATGCTTCCTCCTCCGCCCGACCTGCTGCATGTCACCACGACATGGAACGATGCCCAGCTCTTCGAGATTGTCAAACATGGCGTGCGCTATACCGGCATGCCCGCCTGGCCGTCGCTGGAGCGAGACGACGAGGTCTGGGCCATGGTCGCCTTTCTGCGGGAATATCCAAGCCTCGACCAGGCCGCCTATCAGCGGCTCGCCGGCTTTTCCGCGACGGCATCCCGGGACTTCGCTGCGATCGTGAAAAGCTGCGAAGGCTGCCATTCGCCGGCAGGCCCCGATGAAACCAGTCTTATTCCGCGTCTGACACACCAGTCGGAGACCTACATCCGCGACAGTCTCGAGGCTTACGCGGCCGGCAAGCGTCCAAGCGGCGTCATGAAGGTTGCGCTCTCGCAGACATCGAGCGAAGACCGGAAAAAGCTGGCCAGCTATTTCGCCAGTCAGAGCGGACCCACCGAAACGGGCCGACCTTCGGAAATGCTCTCTCGCGGCAAGGTCCTTGCGGAACGCGGTGACCGGACGCGTGGCATCGCGGCCTGCGCCGCGTGCCATGACGCTGCCGGTGTCAACGAAGCCTATCCCCGCCTTGCCGGCCAGCCGATACCCTATCTTGAAAACCAGTTGGGTCTTTTCCGCAGCGGAAATCGTGGCGGCGGCGCCTATGCGGGTGTGATGACCAGGGCTGCTGCAGGCCTGACCGACGACGATATTCATGCGCTCGCGGCCTATTACGGCGCGTTGCCCAAGAATTGAAGCTTTCCTGCGCACCGATGTTCGCCGGATTGCAAAAAGTGGATGATCACCCCCCGGCCCTTCCTTTACAATCAGCCGTTTCGCCGTCCAAGGCAGATGCTTAAGGGAATTCGATGGCTCGTCTTATTGGCGCAGATGAAGCGGGTCAATCGGAAAAGCGGATTGCAAAAGCCGATCGGCGGCAGGGCTTGGCGCGGGATGTTACGGCCATCAAAATCGGCGACTGCCTGCTCGGTTACAAGGCCGTCCAGCGCCGTACGCGGGCCAGCCGTTGGAACCATTTCCGCGGCCGGATGCGCGAGATCGAAAAATTGATCGGGCATCGCCACGGAGAGATCGTGCCGGAGGCCGATGATGCCTTGATCTACGTCGAGGTGATCGCCTGCCTCGCCCTTGTCGAATTCAAGGAAGAGTTCGTCGAGGTGGTCCTCGGCTGGGCGGCGCGGTGGCTGCCCTGGGCTGGGAAAGCCGACATAGAGGAGGTCATCTACGAGCGGACAAAGCTGCGCTTTTCCGACTTGTCGGCCGACGCGCTCGGCCATGCTCTGCACCTCAGCTACGCGGAACGGAGCGCCCTCGATATCCGCACCATCGGC
The DNA here is from genome assembly GCF_037002925.1 of Rhizobium aouanii. Taxonomy (NCBI): domain Bacteria; kingdom Pseudomonadati; phylum Pseudomonadota; class Alphaproteobacteria; order Hyphomicrobiales; family Rhizobiaceae; genus Rhizobium; species Rhizobium aouanii. The sequence goes on along the minus strand of NZ_JBAMYD010000003.1, from coordinate 284,273 downwards.
GCCTTCGATGTGCCGAAGCGGAAGAGAGCAAAACTTCAAAAGGAAAAGCGGCGGCAGCGGGACCGAAGCCGAAAAGAGGAGCAGCGACGCGCCGCCGGTGCGCTTTCCAGAGCCGATTATCTCGCCAATTCTTTCAGCCAAGCACGCCCCTGGGAGGCTTTCGGCATCAGCCGCCGGACATGGGAACGCCGCGGCAAACCGATGCCGGATCCCGCGACGATATCGGATTGTGGTTCGATCTCGCTTGCCGCTTAGGCAAGCGCTTTGTCGGCTTTAGCCGGGCGGTCCGAACCAGCTATTCATCGCCTCTTGCAGACCATCCTGCGTTCTGTCGCCCACCCACGCCACATATCCATCGGGCCGGATCAACACTGCAGTTGGCGCCGAGACCAAGCCCAGCGCCGGCAGTTCCCATGCGCCGTCATATCCGGCGTCTACCAACTTGATGCGGTCCGACCACGGCGCGATGTCGAAACTGCCGGGGGCGCCGAGGTTCAAGAACACCGGCAGCGCATCCTGGAGCAGCGTAAAGAGACGCAGAGAACCATCTGATGTGGTGAGGTCGAGGTCAGGCATACGGCGGCCAAGCAGCGGATGCCCCTCGCCGAACTCGTAGTGGATTGCCAATCCGGACATTTCGGCAGCGATGCGTTTGCGCGGCTCCTCCATGCCAAGCAGCTCCGTTACCACGTCACGCAAGGCTTCGGTGCGATCGTCGGTGCGCAGCAATGCCACCTGCGCCATCGTCATGCGCAACACGCGGGCGGCAACCGGATGCCGCTCGGCGTGATAGCTGTCGAGCAAGGCTTCAGGCGATCTTCCTTTTACCACCCGGGCCAACTTCCAACCAAGATTGACGGCATCCTGCACACCGGTATTCAGGCCTTGCCCGCCGACCGGAGAATGCACGTGGGCGGCATCGCCGGCGAGGAGTACCCGGCCCTTGCGGTAGGCCGTTGCCTGCCTGGACATGTCGGTGAACCGGGAAATCCAGTTGACGCGATGGATGCCGTAATCCGTACCGAATGCAGCGAGGAGGGCTTCCCTGAGATCACTGAGCGTCGGTTCGGTCGTGGCGCCGGCATTCTTCTCCGGCACCATCACCCCGATCGGACCTTCCTTGGCAAAGACGATCCTGTCGTCGCGGATTTCATACTCCTCCCTGCCGAAGGCATAGATGCCAAGGGCCGTGCGATGGATGCCCAATGGCGGCTCCTGTTCCATCTCCACTTCGGCGAGAATGTTGCCGGTCGTCGGATCCCATCCTTCAAACGCAATGCCGGCAGCCTTGCGAACCAGACTGCGGCCGCCATCGCAGCCGACGAGATAGCAGGCCCTGAGCGAGGCCCCATCGGAGAGTTGGATGGTGACGCCGCTGTCATCCTGGGCGAAACCCGTTGCCTCGAGGCTGCGATAGATCGGCACCGCCAGCTCGCCGACCCAGTCGGCAAGAATGCGCTCGATATGCTTCTGCCGCAGCGCCAGCCCGTAATTGTGCCGGGTCGGAAAATCGCTGATATCCAGACGCGTCACCGCGAAACCCGTGACCTGGGCTACCTGCCCTTCCGCGAGGAACCGATCGACGATGCCGCGCTGATCGAGAACCTCGAGCGTGCGCGCGCTCAGACCGCCGGCACGCGTACCGGCAAGCCCCTGGTCAGGGCGGCGCTCGACAATGGCGACATCGACGCCTGCCAAGGCCAGTTCGCCTGCCAGCATCAGGCCCGTCGGCCCTGCCCCTGATATCACGACTGCATGTTCCCTCATCTGCAAACTCCCCTGTTCCGACGCACTCATTCAGGGTTCCAGACAGAGCTGGCCCCCACTGCTTCTCCCCAATCTCACCGCCTCTGCGCAGATGCCGATTTCTCTGTCGCAGGTTGTTCTCCCTATAAGAAGAGTTCCATACTGGTTGGAAGGACTTGCGACAGGATATCGGCCTTGCTTTCGAAAGCCATATTCTTTGCCATTTGCTGATCTGGTGCCGTGGAACCTAAGGCGTTTCAGCACGACCTGACCGGGTGGACGCCGGATTTTGACAGGCATCTTCCCCGGGCATCGTCTGTTCTCGAACGGCGATCAATCAATGACTTGGAAAGGGTATCACTGCGGAGCCGGAGCTTTTTGCGGAATCGTTTCGGCCGCCGGTCGCTCGGACGGATCGGCGGGATGGCCATAGATCATGTAGGCGGCGCCTGCCAGCACCCCGAGGACGAGAAGAGCCAGTACGTAGAACATCATGCCGCGGATTGCCGTCTTCGGTGTCTTGTCCATCAGGGATCTCCAAGATTAATCAGCGGTCAAATTCCATGCGATGGCTTTGGTTCCGGCGCAGAGCTTGTTCAAGTGAGCAGCCACTCGCGGAACGATCAGGTCCGGATTTGGTTTACCCCAGATCCTCATCGCTAGCGGAGGCCATCATGTGGGCAATCCTCACCGGAGCCGCTCTCATCATCGGCGGACTTCTTTTTCTCTTTACCTCGGTGCTTGGTCGAAAACCGAGTAATCCGCATCGAATGCCGCAAGGCGGCACCACGCTGGAACCACGACGCCAAGGCCTCAGGTTCCTCGGGATATCCCAAAACTGGCCAGCGCTCGCCGTTATCGCGATCGGCGCACTTCTCTTGGCATATGGTGGATATTCATGACATCCGACAGCTCTTGCAGGCCCTCGCTTCTTCGACAGCAAAAACCCGGCTTTCACCGGGTTTTTGTTCGAGGCGCTACCAGGTCTGGCGACCGGTCCAGTCATCGACGTCGCGTCTGACCCGGTCCTTTTCGATGCCATACCGTTCCTGGATCTTGCCTTCCAGTTGGTCGCGCTTGCCGGCGATCTGGTCGAGATCATCGTCCGTGAGTTTGCCCCACTGCTCCTTGATCTTGCCCTTCGCCTGCTTCCAGTTTCCTTCGACACGATTCCAATCCATGGTCGATTTCTCCTATCTGTTGATGAGAAGAAAACGGACCGCAGCGGAGTTTGGTTCCTATGTCTTAGCCAATTTCATCAAACGTCGCGTCACATGCATGGACGCACGTAAACGACAGCCCAGGCCATGCGCGCAAGCGCTCGCCAGCAGCGGATCACCCTGGGCTTCTTTCAGTGTTTGAGCAAATGGGCGCCTATGGTACCCACCATAAGGCGGAGATCGTCTTTTGACCGTACCCCATGCTCGAACATGGAGATCAACTCTTGAGCTGCCTTGATTGCACTTGGGCTATCCTTGGAGCAGCAGCGTTCGGCGCACCATTCGTCATGGATGTCCTTGATCATTGTGAGATCTTCTGGACCCAGTGCCGACTTGGAGCCGTGCATACCTTGAAACATCGCAATCCTCCCAGATGCTGACGTGACACGTAACCACAACGCACTGATTTTATGCCGAGTTCCGGAGATTTCAATGTACGGTATAGGACAGAACGAAGGTCAATTCCTGCGGCAAAGACGCGAGGTTCTGCCCGCGTCCAATCAAACCCACATTCCCAATCAAGAAAATCGCAAACAATATTTTGAAACGATAATATGTGAAAATATTAACAAGCATGAGGCAAATCATTTTGCCGGTGTTATACTAAGTCAACGGGAGATTAACAATGTCACTCAATATAGTCGTCAATCTCTACAATTTAGGCGGCCTTGACGCACTTAACGTTTCTCTTCGAAGCCTGTCGAATGAAGAAAGGCTTGGCGCGTTACTCTCGCTTGAGAAGATAGGGTACGAAGTGATCTAGAATGCCCGGAGAAAGCCGACTTCCGCTTATGTGTGGAGCGGTCCGACGAACACTAGTTGTCGACAAAGGCCTATCCGGAAGATTGCGATGAGACCTCACGACCTTGTGTCTCCCTTCATGCGCTTAAAAAGGAGATGGTTCGATCCCAATATCGTTCCGAAAGAAGTGAGGGCGATCATGATCCGATCCCAGATAGCCGACGCACAGACCGCGTTGAGCGACGAAGAAGTTGCCCTGTGCCAGAGGGTATTTGACCACATCAGCTCGGTGCGACAAATTACAACAGACGCCGAGCGTGAAGATCTGGCTCAGCGGGTTATCCATTCGTACCAGCATGGGGTGAAGGACGAGGGCGCGTTGCTGCGACTGCTGATCTAGATCGCGGCAGCTATCTTGAAGACCAGAAATGGTGAGAGCGTCGGGGCTCGAACCCGAGACCTACTGATTAAAAGTCAGTTGCATCAGCAGATATCTTTTTGATTTTACTTAGTGCCCCTGTATTAATTTTCAACTGCGCGTAAAAACTGTGTGTACGAATAAGCGGAGTTAGGCGGTTATGTGAGGGTGTGCGATGGCCCTTAGTGCCGGCCGCCTCCCCAACAAAATTTCAGAAAAGGCCGCCAAATCGCGCCGGCCATCCACCACACGGACGATCTCGACCGCATCAACTTGAATTTCGCCCCACATTGCGACAAGGTGCCGTCGCAAGGATGTAGCCTTCGACTTCTGCTGGTGAAATATACGCACCCGCACTTTCATGTAAACGCCGAGCCAATTGGGTGGCTTAAAGGGCAAAATGGCTTTTGTTCTGAAGACCTTCGGTAGGTTGCAGCTCGTTGACGAGGACGGGAATGATGTCGCGTTTCCCGAGAAAGGCCTGCTGCTCCTCGCGTATTTGTTTACAACCGATCAAGGTTCCGCGGATCGACCAACATTGGTGAGCTTTCTGTGGGGCGACGCCGATAGGGACGACACGCTTGCGACTTTGCGTAAGTTGATTTCGAGAATGAAGGCCCGTCAAATTGAACTCGGGACAAATATCCTTTCATCCCAGGGCAACATGGTCACCCTCGACCTGGATTCTCTGTCTTCCGACATTCTGTTATCTGAGACGGAGGAAGGGGTTGAACCGTTCTCGCGGCTTAAGCAACTCGTGAAGCTGATGAACCAGCCTTTTCTGGGGTCGGTTCACAGTCATAGTCGTCGGTTTCAACAGTGGCTCGCCGAGCGCGAAATTTGCCATATCGCGCTTCTCGGAAATACATTGAGAGCAGCGTCCCGCCTGGCACAGTCGCCGAAGGAATCCGAACTCCTGAGGAAGGCTGCAGTTATCCTATTCCGGACGGAGCCGAAGGATCCCGATACGCTGCAAATGCTCATCGAGATATTCCAGGCGGAAGACGAGGTTACGTCGCTCAGGAACCATTTTGAACAGCGGCGGAATGCGATATTGCGAGGGATCGCAGCGCGCACCAGACCCGATGGTGACGCCATATCCCTCCGTCCGACATCAGCGCCTTCGAAGCCGAAATTCGAGGCCGCTCTTCCCCTTGAGCCCCAAGATATCCGGGTTGCAATTCCCCGTCTGGTGCTGCTTCCGCCCAAGAACCAGTCCGTCCAACCGCAAGCCGGCTTTCTAGCCGCTTCTTTGGTGGAAGATATCACAATCGGATTTTGTGCCTTCAACAGTCTGGAGGTCATAGCCCCCTATTCGGCGGTTCAAATCGGCCACCTCTTGGAGACGCAGAAGGCCTTCTTCGAACGGCATCGCGTCAATTATATTCTCGATACCCGGATCAGCAATACGGACGATGACGTCACCCTGTTCGCCCAACTGATCTTCTTCGACCAAAATCAAATTGTTTGGGCGGAAAGATTCAGCCTTGATCACATGGATCTCGTCAAAGACCGGAGAGTGGTCGCCCGACGGATCGCTCTCTCCGTGTCCAGCGAAATCGAGCGCCACGAGGCGTTGCGCGAGGATCTAAACCCGATCGCTTACCATCGATATCTTGTCGGCAGGCGGCACTTGGCGCGGTTGACGCTTCCGAACTTGCGGCGTGCGCGCAAGGAAATGAAAGCCGCACTCAGCGTAAGCTCCGATTTCGCACCCGCACTGAGCTCGATGGCGCGGACCTACTCCAAGGAATGGTTGCTGACGGCCCGAGGTGATATCGAGCTTTTGCAAACGGCGGAGAGCTTGGCTAAGCAGGCCACCGAGACACGTCCGGACTTCGCCGATGGGTATCGCGAGTTCGGGGTCGCCAAACTGTTGCAGGGGGCGTTTGACGAAAGCGCCGAGGCAATGGAAGTGGCGGAGAGCCTTGCTCCGCACTACGCCGACGTGATTGCCGACTACGCTGACACGTTGGTTCATTGTTCGCTTCCCGCCATGGCCTTGCGAAAGATCGAGCGGGCAATTGAATTGAACCCGCTCGGTCCCGATACCTATTTCTGGACCGGTGCGGGAGCAAACTATGCGCTCGGCGAATTCGAAGCTTCGCTGGACTACATTGGGCAGATGGCCGATCCCAATTTGGCGGACAGGCTGTCCGCCGCGAACTGGGCCATGTTGGGCCGTCAGGACAAGGCGCGGGTCTTCGTACGGAGGTTTCGCGAAGGCAATCCGGACTTCGATGTGGACAAATGGTTGTCCGCGGTTCCAAGTAAAGAGCAATGGCATAAAGATCTTTATCGTGAAGGCCTGAAGAAAGCCGGATTTTAAACATCAATCGTTGGAGGGAATAACATGGCTACAGTTGTTGTTATTAGTGTTGAAGGTCGAGACGAACTCTGGATCGCTGATCTGGACAACGGCACCATCGTACCGCTCCCGGAGCCTAAATCGGGCGGCCTGAAAGTAGTGACAGACCTTCGCGCGACCGGGACAACCTTGACGAAGGGCGTGAATATCGCCGTGGTTGTTAAGTCTGCCGAGGCGGCACTTTCCGGCCACTATGATGGCTGAACGCCTATAACCCTTGGGGGACAAGCTGGACGGCGGCGGAGATTACTGCTCGCCGTTCCGCACCAAACAGGCCGCACAGGGCATAGTCACGGCCTCCGTTGGGGCAGTGGCCGGCACGGCAACGACCATTATGCTGATTGCCGATAATGCGCTTTCCGCAGCCGACAAGACAAATGCAGAGGCGTAGGTTCGGTGCGACAGTAGGGCTTTAAGCCTCAATATTGTCGAGCATCGAATTCTTCAATCGTTTCAGGGTCCTGCTTATATTCCCATTGCATACCGTTCAGCCGGCGCCAGATTTGTCCCGATGGGTTTCGGGCGGCGGCGTCGACGAGTGGCACCGGCAGGAGTGTCTCGTGCTTGTGCCAGAGCGTGACGTCGGTGACGTTGGCCTGTTTGGGCTTCCGGAACAGGTTGAAAAGGAGTGCGAAGTCCATTGGCCGATTTTTCTCCAAGGGCTTCAACTATAGGATCATTTTAGGTACTTTCAAGTACTATAATTTTGGAACCCGACGTGCGGAAAATATCGGCACCATCACCGAGTACGCCGCGAGGACCACCACTGCGGTCACTGAGGCCTATGTTGTCGAAGTAGGGCAGCAAATGGTTATCTAGCCGCGCCTCGTGGTCCTTCACGTAGCGCGGATTACGTTCCCCATTCGTGAGTGGCACATATTCCCGAACGAACTGCTTGGCAGCGTCGGCAAAGGTTCTTTCCTGCTTCAGCTGACCCACCCGGCTTTTGCCCCGGAGCTCAAGATACCAGTCCTCCGCAAACTCCTTGGCCAGCGCGAGACTGTCCGTTTTGGTGCTCACGTGCCACTCCCGTCCCTCCAAATAGGTTGGAGCATTGCCACAGGGAACTCTGGGCGCGACGATAGATTCGAACCTTGTCACCGAATACTGTATGCGAGGTCACTTTACCCTCCCGGACTGCGCGAGACATGTGTGAGGGTATTATCGCCGATATTTAGGCCAATCCAAGGCTTTAAGTCATTGAAATCGTTGGTGAGAGCGTCGGGGTTCGAACCCGAGACCTACTGATTAAAAGTCAGTTGCTCTACCAGCTGAGCTACGCTCTCCCTCTCCGCGGGTGTAACCACCCCGGCTGGAAGTGGGCGGAACATAGGCAGGCGACCCATGCCGGTCAACCGAAAATTTTGCCTTTTGCAAACGATCGGCACATTTCTTGCGCGCGCCAAGACAAATGTCTTACGTGCAGAGACAGATTTCTTGCGCGCGCAAAAAGGTGATTGGCAATCGCTTGCCTGCAAAGCTAGGAACATCACGCAGATTGCAGCCGGAGAGAATGCGTGTCGATTGCCGATATTTCCCTGTGGAGCGCGCTGATTGCCGGGGCGCTTTCCTTCCTGTCGCCCTGCGTGCTTCCCCTCGTTCCGCCCTATCTCTGCTATATGGCCGGCATCTCCGTCGAGCAGTTCCGCGGCGGTGGTGCGGTGGCGGTGGCTCCCGACGTCAGGCGCGGCGTGTTCTTCTCGGCACTGCTTTTCACGCTCGGCTTTGCCACCGTCTTCGTGGCGCTCGGCGCCGGTGCTTCCAGCATCGGCATGGCGCTTCGCCAGCATCTCGACCTCTTGTCGAAGATCGGCGGGCTGATCATCATCGTCATGGGGTTGAACTTCCTTGGCCTCTTTCGAATCGGGGTGCTGGCGCGTGAGGCGCGCTTCCAGAGCAGCGGCAAACCGGCAACGCTGACGGGCGCCTATATCATGGGCCTTGCCTTCGCTTTCGGCTGGACGCCCTGCATCGGCCCGGTGCTCGGCGCCATCCTCGGCGTTGCCGCCTCGCGCGAAACGGTCGGCTCCGGTGCCGGGCTGCTCGCCATCTATTCGCTCGGCCTTGCCATCCCCTTCTGGATCGCCGCCGGCTTTTCCGGCGCCTTCATGCGCTTCCTGTCGCGCTTCCGCCGCCATCTCGGCACGGTGGAAAAGGTGATGGGTCTCCTCCTCGTGCTGACCGGCCTCGCCTTCCTCTTCGGATGGGTCAGCAACGTGGCGATCTGGTTCCAGCAGACCTTTCCGATCCTGATGCAGATCGGCTAGGCCACCGGCTGGGTCAGCACTTGCAGAACATCTGGCATCCGCACGCCGACGCTGCCATAAATGAGCTTCATCGAGGGAGGCATCGTGATGCAGAAGAATGCGCCGGACTTCAGCCTTGAGGGCAAGGTGACCTTAGTGACGGGAGCGAGCCGTGGCATCGGTCGAGCTTGCGCACTTGCCTGTGCCGCAGCAGGTTCCGATATCGTTTTGGGGGTTCGCGATGTCGCAGCGTCGGCTGGACTGGTCGCCGAACTCGAGGCCGCGGGACGAAAAGTCCTCACCGTTGAACTGGACATTCCCAATAAGGCTCATATCGCACAAGCCGTCGACGCGGCGCTTACGACGTTCGGTCGGATCGACGTCCTCGTCAACAATGTGGGCGTGGCTCCAGGCAATCTCGCGGAGCTCGTCGAGGAGAAGGACCTTGACGAGATACTCGATGTCAACATCAAGGGCACCTTTCTGATGACGCAGGCTGTGGGCCGTCAGATGATCAAGCGCAACGGGGGCCGGATCATCAGCATCAGCTCACAGGCCGGTACCGTGGCACTGCGCGGCGAGGCAATCTATTGCATGAGCAAGGCGGCCATCAACCATCTCACGCGTTGCCTCGCAGCCGAGTGGGCACGCTATAATGTCACCGTAAATGCCGTGTCGCCGACCTTCATTTACACCGATGGCACAGCACCTTTTCTATCCGATGCCGACAATCGCGAAGCGACGCTCGGTCACATTCCGCTCGGCCGTATCGGTGAAACCGATGATGTGGTGGGTGCCGTGGTCTTCCTTGCATCACCGGCTGCGAGCCTGATCACCGGCGCGAACCTGCTGGTGGACGGCGGGTGGTCCGTCGCCTGAGATCGAGGCGCCCCTGCAGCCTGTCACCAGGAGTTCGATCTCCTGGCGACTTGCGGACGCCGATGAGGGATCTACATTCCCTGGATGAAAACCTTCGAATCCGACAAGGGCTCTCGGCAGAATTCGCTTCGTCAAGCGCTGCGAAGGCTCGATAGGGCCGATGGCAGGCAGGCGATCGCCTTTCGGCTGGTATTTGCTGCCATTGACGTCGCCATTCTCGCCTTCTTCCTGCTCGGCCCGTACCTGCGATCCGGTCCGTCCTATCTGATCATCGACTATGCGATAGCCGTGTGGATCGCAGCCGAGATGGCGGGCCGGGCGATCGCCGCATTCTCTGTGCGCGAGTGGATTCGGCGGCCGATGACCTGGATCGACTTCGTGGTGCTGGCCACGCTGTTGCTGCCGGACCTGCTCTTCAATTTCGCTTTCCTGCGGATCATGCGGCTCTGGGCGATCGGCACCAGTCCGCTGCTCAAGGACTTGCTGCGCAAGGCGGGCTATTTATATCTTCTCGACGTCGTCCGGGCGGTGATCAATCTCCTTGTGTTCCTCTTCATGGCAACCGGGTTCGTCTATACGTCCTTCTTCTACAACAGGGAGGGAAGCGAAGGGTTCGTCGACGCGCTATACTTCACGGTCGCGACGGTGACGACGACGGGATTCGGAGACATCACGCTTCCGGGAACGCTGGGAAAGCTCACTTCCGTGGTGACAATGATCGTCGGCATTTCCCTTTTCGTCAGGCTTGCTCAGGCAGTGGTCCGCCCTCACAAAGTGACCTATCCCTGCCACCGATGCGGCCTTCAGCGCCATGACGCGGACGCCGTTCATTGCAAGGCGTGCGGAGAGGTCTTGAACATACCGGACGAGGGATCGTGACCGTCGATCCTGCCTAGGATTATCCGCATCGTGGGCTGTTGCGCGACCGGTCGCCAGTTCATACCTTCTATCATCCAACCTCACAGGAGCAGAAGATGCAGATCGACCTCACAGGCAAGACAGCTCTGGTTACCGGATCCACCGAAGGCATTGGATACGCAATCGCCCACCAGCTCGCGAGGGCGGGTGCGGACGTGGTGGTCAACGGCCGGTCCGAAGAAAAGACCGCGAAGGCCGCCGACCGCCTGAAAGGCGAAGGCGCCAAGGGAAGCGTGACCGCGGCGGCAGCGGATCTCGCGACCGCTGGCGGATGTAACGCTCTTGTCGCCCAAGTTCCTCACGTCGACATCCTCATCAACAACGCGGGTATCTTCCAGCCGCTAGACTTCTTCGATGCGGACGACGAGGTATGGGACCGACACTGGCAGGTGAACGTTATGTCCGCCGTCAGGCTTTCGCGCGCATATCTTCCGGGCATGCAGAAGCTCGATTGGGGCCGCGTCATCTTCATCGCGTCTGAATCCGGCTTTAACATTCCGGTCGAGATGATCCACTACGGTGTCAGCAAGACCGCAGACATCGCGGTTGCCCGCGGCCTTGCTAAACGCATGGCTGGCACGGGCGTCACCGTGAACTCCGTCCTTCCCGGCCCCACGCTTTCGGAAGGCGTCGAGGCGATGCTCGCCGAGGAACGCGCGAAGACGGGGAAACCGATCGAGGAGGTGGCGGCGGACTTCGTCAAGAAGCACCGCGCCGGTTCGATCATCCAACGGGCCGCGAGCGTCGAGGAAATTGCCAATCTCGTCACCTATCTGGCCTCCCCTTTGGCGTCCGCAACGACTGGAGCTTCGATGCGCGTGGACGGAGGCCTGATCGACATGCTCTGACTGACGCCACCGACCGGCCACTGCACGGTCTTCGTCGGAAGTTGTCTCCGCGATGCGATGCGGTGGCGGGCTATTCGGTGGCCTTCCGAAGTCCTCCTATTCTTAACCGTTTCGCAGACCAGTCGCTTGTCGAAAAGACGGAGCTCGAAGTAGCCTCGATCTTTCGGCCCGCCATGGTCCGTTATCCTGGCAAGGTGCCTCCAAGGACCATCGGGATTTCTCATCGAGAAATGGCGGTAGCAGGCTTGCCGCGTTCGCTGATCTGATCGACTCCGCCTCCATCAGCACGCCGCCGGCAGTGAAAAGTGAGGCCTGCACCTATGCCGCGGTATGGCTTGTCCTGTCCCTCGGCCCCACGCGTCCTTATCCCTCGACCAATCGATCGCAAACACGCCTCCATGTAGCGTCGTCGATGCCGTGTTTAAGGCGGCGGTCAGAAGGAGACGAACATGAACCTTGAGACAAAGATGAGCCTGGAAAACACCGCACACACCGGCAGACCTCGGCTCGACGAATTGGTGCCGTCGCGCTACGCGGTGCGGGTCGGCGAGATTGAGGTGCTGGTGATCAGCGATGGAGTGCTTCCGCTCCCAACCGCGATGCTGGGACACAACATCGATCCGGCCGTCCGAGCGACCTGGCTGAAAGACATGTTCCTGCCGCCGGACGCTTTGGACTGGGCGCTGAACGTGGTGGTGGTGCGCAGCGGCGACCAGACCATACTCCTCGACGCCGGGCTGGGGATCGACCCGGACCTGCACCTGCCGCGGGCCGGGCAGCTGATCAAGCGTTTGGAAGCCGCCGGCATCGATCTTGCGTCGGTGACCGACGTGGTGCTGACCCACATGCACATGGACCACATTGGGGGGCTGCTGGTCGACGGAGTGAAGGAGCAACTGCGTCCGGACCTGCGCATCCACGTGGCGGCGGCCGAGGTCAAGTTCTGGGAGGCGCCCGATTTTTCCCGTGTCTCCATGCCGCCGGGCTTCCCGGACGCGCTTCGGGCGACCGCCGGGCGGTTCGCCAAAGAGTATCGCAGCCATTTCAGGCTGTTCGATGACGAGTACGAGGTGGCGCCGGGCGTGGTCGTTCATCGCACCGGCGGCCACACCCCTGGGCACAGCGTGATTCGCGTCGCGTCCGGCGGCGACCGGCTGATGTTTGCCGGTGACGCCGTGTTCGCGGTCGGGTTTGAGCACCCCGACTGGTTCAACGGCTTCGAGCACGACCCCGAGGAGGCGGCGCGCGTTCGGATCCGTCTTTTGCGGGAGCTGGCGGAGACCGGCGAGCAACTGGTGGCCACCCACCTGCCGTTCCCATCCGTCGGCCGGGTGGCGGTCGACGGCGACGCCTTTCGTTGGGTGGCGGCCTTCTGGGACTACTGATCGCTTGTCGGGTTGGGATCTTGGAGCGTGTACTCATCGCGTGAATGAGTCCACGCTCTATCGATTTGGTTCTGCGCAATTCCGGACGCAAAACCGCTACACACTTTTGCTGGAATTGCTCTTGTTTCTGCGCAATTCCGGGCGCAAAAACCGCTACACAGTTTCGTTGGAATTGCTTAAGTCAGATCCTGACCCGCCGATCATCCCCGCGCCCTGGAAGACCTCTTGGCCGAAATCGTCAGCCTGCTATTGCCGTTCTTCGGCCTGATCCTGATCGGTTACATCGCCGCCAAGGCGACGAAGCAGCCGGCCGAAGCGCTCGGCTGGCTGAACACCTTCATCATCTATGCCGCCCTGCCCGCTCTGTTCTTCAAGCTGGTCTCGCGCACGCCGATCGAAGAGCTGACGCGCGTCGATTTCATCGCCACCGATATCGCGGCGACCTATGCAGTCTTCATCCTGCTTTTCGCCATCGGCCGCCTGCTGCGCGGCAATTCGCTTGCCGATTGCACCATCCAGTCTTTTGCCGGCGCCTACGGCAATATCGGCTATTTGGGGCCGGGCCTAGCGCTCTTGGCGCTCGGCGAAGGTGCGGCGGTGCCGGTAGCTCTGATCATCTGCTTCGAAAACGCGCTGCATTTCGTCGTGGCGCCGGCACTGATGGCAGCTGCCGGCGACGACAAGCGTTCAACAGGCCAGCTTGTCGCCGATATCGTCCGGAAGGTCGCGCTGCATCCCTTCATCCTGTCGACGGCGGCAGGCTTTGCGGTGGCCGCTTTGCACATCGACCAGCCGCTGGCGTTTCAGCGCCTCGTCGATTATCTCGCGCAGGCGGCGGCTCCCTGCGCGCTGTTTGCGATGGGCGTGACGCTGGCGCTGCGGCCGCTGAAGCGGATCCCGGCAGAAATCTCCTATATCGTGCCGGCGAAGCTGATCCTGCATCCGATCGCGGTTTTCATTGCGCTGACGGCGGTGGGTGGTTTCGAGCCGGTCTGGATCCAGGCCGCCGTGCTGCTCGCCTCACTGCCGACGGCGACCAATGTCTTCGTCATCGGCCAGCAATATGGCGTCTGGCAGGAGCGCGCTTCGGCGACGATCCTGATCACCACGGTGTTTTCGGTGGTGACTGTTTCGCTCTGGCTGATCGTAATCCGCTCAGGCCTTCTTCCGCTTCAGCTTTTCCCGTAGCGCATCGGGAATATCGCGAAAGCCGCGGCCGGGCTCGATGCCCTCGCGCATCACGATATTGCGCAGCGGCGGTATCGCCGAGAGGATATGCAGGCCGGCAGCCCGCAGCATCTGGACGGGCAGGAAATCGGAGAGCAGCGAGCGGTTGAGAAGATCGACACTGGCCGTGCGCGTCATGATGTCGGCGCGGCGCTTGCGGTCGAAGCTTTCGCCGGCGTCGGCCGGTAGCGGCAATTCCGCCCTATCGCAAAGGATTTCTGCAAGCGCCATGATATCGCGAAGGCTGAGGTTCAGCCCCTGTGCCCCGATCGGCGGGAAGACATGGGCGGCCTCGCCAATCAGCGCGATGCGTCCCTTGCCGAAACGATGCGCCATCATGCCGGACAGCGGCCAGACTTGGACGCCCTCCTCGACGCTGACCTTGCCGAGCATGGACTGCATGCGCGCCTCGACGAGGGCGCCGAGCTCGGCAAGCGGCAATTCCATGCGGCTCGCTGCCTCAGCGGGATCCTGCACCCAGACGAGGCTGGAGCGGCTCCCCGGCAGCGGCACCTGGGTGAAGGGGCCGTGTTTGGTATGGAATTCGGTCGAGATATTCTGGTGCGGCAGCGAATGGACGAAATTCAGCACCATGGCCGATTGCGGATAGGACCAGTTGCGCACGGCAATGCCTGAGGTCTCGCGCAGCTTCGAGCCGCGGCCATCGGCGCCGACGGCAAAATCGGCCGACAGCGTCTCGCCGCCGGCAAGCGTGATCGAGACCACCTCGGCTGATATGTCGATCGATTCGGCCATATCGGTGAAGCGGGTGATATTGCCCTCGCCGGCAGCGGCCTCTTCGAGGATATCGATCAGCGCCCTGTTGGGGAAATTATAGCCAAAGGCATCGAGGCCGACGTCGGCCGCGCGGAAGGTGGTGGTCGGCGCGCGCAGCAGCCTGTCGGTGCCGTCGATGATGCGCATGCTGGTGAGAGGAGCGGCTGCGGGGCGGAGCTTTTCCCAGAGCGCGAGCCGGTCGAGAAAGCGGATCGACTGATCCATCAGCGCCGTGGTGCGCCGATCCTCCTTCGGAGCGAGGGGTGCCACCAGCGCCACGCTGCGGCCGCCGCGCGCCAGCGCGATTGCGGCAATCATGCCGGCCAGACCGCCACCGATCACCGCCACTTCGAATCTCTTCATGCTATCATCCGCCATCGTAAAACGGCGGCCCAGCCGCTTATGCGGCCGGCTTCGCCTGACGGCGCCAACTATAGCCCTTGCCGGCCTCGGCGTCACGCACTGCCGGCTGATAATGATGGGGAATGGCTGGAAGACGGTTTTCGGAAAGACGCTTCAGCGCCGTGGCGTTGGTGACCGAAAAGCTGTCGATGCCGACGCGCAGCATCAGCGGCACCTGATCGATCAGCACGTCGCCGACGGCGCGCAGCTCGTTGGTGTAACCCAGGCGCTGGCGCAGCAGCGAGGCATGGCTGAAGGCGCGGCCGTCGTTGAAAGCCGGAAAGGCGACGGCGACGATTTCGAGGCGATAGAGATAGGGCTCCAGCCTGCGCACGTCGTCGGCCGGCTTGATCAGCACGCCGAGGCCGACATCGTTGCTTTCGTCGGCCTTGGCGATCAGTTCCTCGAGACCGAGCAGCGGCTTCTGCTCCTCGGTCGCCTTCACCTCGTCGGTTTCGATCACCCAGGGATCATTTTCGACAAAACCGGTTTCTCTCCAGATCTTCGTCATCATCCCCTCCTTATGCCGCTTCAGCCGTCGTGCCGTAGAGCGCGGTCTTGAAAGGCTGCGGTCCGACGCGGCGATAGGCGGCGAGGAAGTTCTCGGATGGATCGAGGCGCAGGCCGAGATAGGTGTCGACGATCGTCTCGATCGCGTCGGTCACCCTATCCGGCTCGAAGCCGCGGCCGATGATTTCGCCGATCGAGGTATGTTCGTCGCCGGAGCCGCCGAGCGTAATCTGGTAGAGTTCGGCGCCCTTCTTTTCCACACCGAGCAGGCCGATATGGCCGACATGGTGATGGCCGCAGGCATTGATGCAGCCAGAGATCTTGATCTTCAGTTCGCCGATCTCCGCCTGGCGTTCGGCATTGCCGAAACGCCGGGAGATTTCCTGCGCCAGCGGAATGGAGCGCGCATTGGCGAGCGCGCAGTAGTCCAGCCCGGGACAGGCAATGATATCGGTGATCAGGCCGGCATTGGCTTCGGCGAGATTGATGGCGACGAGGCCGCGATAGACGGCTTCGAGATCGGCCAGCGCCACATGCGGCAGGATCAGGTTCTGCTCGTGGCTGACGCGGATCTCGTCGAAGGCATATTCCTCGGCGAGATCGGCAATCGCATCCATCTGCGCATCCGAGGCGTCGCCCGGAATGCCGCCGATCGGCTTCAGCGAAATCGTCACCATGCCATAATCGGGGTTCTTGTGCGGCTGCACGTTCTGCTGGACCCAACGGGAGAAACCGGAATCGGCCTTTTTCCAGCGGGCAAGGTTTTCCCAGCCTTCGGCGCGCTCGGGCAGCTCAGGTGGCGCGAAATAGGCAGAGATCGACTGGACGTCCTTTTCCGGCAGCTTGAGCTCGGTATCCTTCAGAGCGGCGAATTCGGCCTCCACTTGGCGCGTCAGCTCCTCGGTGCCGGTCTCGTGCACGAGGATCTTGATGCGAGCCTTGTACTTGTTGTCGCGACGGCCGTGCAGATTATACACGCGCACGATCGCCGTGGTGTAGGAGAGCAGGTCTTCCTCAGGCAGGAAGTCACGGATCAGCTTGGCGATCATCGGCGTACGGCCTTGGCCGCCGCCGACATAGACGGCAAAGCCGATCTCGCCCTTGTCGTTCTTCTTCACGTGCAGGCCGATATCATGGACCTGGATTGCGGCGCGGTCACGCTCGGCGCCGGTGACGGCGATCTTGAACTTGCGCGGCAGGAAGGAGAATTCCGGGTGGACCGACGACCACTGGCGCAGGATTTCGGCGTAAGGACGCGGATCGGCGACCTCATCGGCGGCAGCACCGGCAAAGTGATCGGCGGTGACGTTTCTGATGCAGTTGCCCGAGGTCTGCAGGGCATGCATCTCGACGCTGGCAAGATCGGCCAGCGCATCGGGAATGTCGGACAGTTTCGGCCAGTTGAACTGCAGGTTCTGGCGCGTGGTGAAGTGGCCGTAGCCGCGGTCATAGGTGCGGGCGATATGGGCGAGCATGCGCAGCTGGCGCGCGCTCAGCGTGCCATAGGGAATGGCGATGCGCAGCATGTAAGCGTGGAGCTGCAGGTAGACGCCGTTCATCAGGCGCAGCGGCTTGAACGCATCCTCGGCGAGCTCGCCGGAAAGGCGGCGCTGGACCTGATCGCGAAACTGCTCGACGCGCTCGGTAACAAAGGCATGGTCAAATTCGTCGTAACGGTACATCGTCTTCCTCAGACTGCAATGAATTCGGGATCGGCAGGAGCGTAGCCCGGGGCATATTCCATGGTCGGGCCCTGTGCGCGGATGCGCTCGCGAAGGCGAAGCGGCCAGAGAATGCCGTTGGTTTCCTGAACGTCGACGACGGCGACGTCGACGACCTCGTTGTCGGCATAGGATTTCTTGCCGATCGCCTCCAGCGCCGCGACGGCCTCGGCATGACGGGCAACGAGCGCCTCCTGCAGCGAGGTGGACCACTTCCCGTTCGCATCCAGCCAGACGGCAATGCCGTCCGTCAGCCGGTTGGCGGTCAGAACCTTGTCACCCATAGTCAGCTCCTTGCAAGTTCCTCGAGCCGGGCATTCGCGCGCACCAGTGGCTCGGACAGTTCGAAATTGGCGCCGGCGACCGCATCGCCGATGATGACCATGACGGGCCCCGTCAACTCGTCGCGGTGCTGCAGATCGGGCAGATCGGCGAGCGTGCCATGCAGCAGGCGGCGATCGGCGCGGCTGGCATTTTCGATGACGGCGACGGTGGTTTCAGCGGGAATGCCCGCCTGCATCAGCCGCTCGGCGACGGAGGCAGCAACCGTGCGGCCCATATAGACGGCGATCGTCGCGCCGGAAACGGCAAGGCTTGCCCAATCGGGCAGCACGTCGCCGGTGAGATCATGGCCGGTGGTGAAGACCAGCGAGGAGGCAACGCCGCGCAGCGTCAGCGGCAACTCGAAATCGGCAGCGGCGGCGAAAGCCGAGGTGATGCCGGGCACGACCTCATAGGTGACGCCGGCAGCGCGCAGTGCGGCCATCTCTTCGCCTGCGCGGCCATAGACCAGGGGATCGCCGGATTTCAGGCGCACGACCCGCTTGCCCTGGCGGCCGAGATCGACCAGCAGGTCGTTGATTTCTTCCTGGGATTTAGAGTGGCAGCCCTTGCGCTTGCCGACGGAAAGCCGCTCGGCATCGCGGCGACCCATATCGACGATCGCCTGCGGCACCAGCGCGTCATAGACGATGACGTCAGCTTCCATCATCACGCGCTGGGCGCGCAGCGTCAGCAGATCTTCGGCACCCGGACCGGCGCCGACCAGCCAGACGTGACCGGCGACCTTGTCCATCGCGTGCAGCAGCCGGTCGGCAGCATGGCGGGCCTGCGGCAGGTTGCCGTTGGCGACCGCATCGGCAACGGCACCGGAGAAGAAGCGGCGCCAGAAGACCCGGCGCGAGACGCCTCTGGGAACCAGTTGTTCGACGGCCTTGCGGTAGCTCGTTGCCAACCCGGCAAGGCGGCCGAGCGAGGGTGAAAGAAGCTGGTCGATCTGGGCGCGGATCATCTGCGCCAGAACCGGCCCTGCCCCTTCGGTGCCGATCGCAACGGCGACGGGCGCGCGGTTGACCAGCGCCGGCGTGAAGAAATCGCAGTAATCGGGCTGATCGACGGCATTGGCCGGAATTCGGGCAGCGCGGGCGGCATCGACGATGCTGCGGTCATCGGCTTCATTGCCGGTTGCGGCGAAGACGAGCGCCGAACCCTCGACCTGGTCGGCTGCGAAGGCAGCGCGCGCGGTCTCGATACGGTTGGCGATCAGGAAGGCGTGGTAATCGGCTTCCGGCCGGTCGGCATAGGCGACAATCCGCGCCTTTGTGTTCAGCAGCAGCCGCACCTTGGCGAAAGCTTCGTCGCCATTGCCGAAGACAGCCGTCTTCTGGCCTTCCACGCGAAAGAAGGCGGGAAATACCGAAAGCTGTTCAGTCTTGGGAGGCATCATCAATCCACTTCGAGGTTGCCGGAATATGCCCTTGATCGACAAGGGATTGAAGGAACAGAAATTCGAAAGCCCAAGCAAGCGGGTATTCTTTTGCTCGTGCCGTCAATGATTTGAGAAAAGTCACCCGTGCGGCCCAAAAGCCGCATATTTCTCAGCCCGCTTGCTGCAGCGCAGTATAAAGCCTGTGGCAAAAGACGTCCACCGGCGCTTGACGCATTTCACTCGCGCCGGCAAGGCGATAGACTGAGGAAAACTGGAGGGCCCTCATGCCTGATAAGACCATTGCCTCCCGCCTGCTTTCGGTCATGGAAGACGATATCCTGCCGCTGACGGAGCGTGGCGTTTCGCTTGGGAATAAAGTGTTCGGTGCGGCGATCTTAAGGAAATCCGATCTTTCGCTCGTCGTCGCCGAGACCAATAACGAACTGGACAATCCGCTCTGGCACGGCGAGGTGCATGTGCTGAAGCGATTCTACGAGCTTGGCGAAAAGCCGCCGACCAAGGATTTGATCTTCCTCTCGACGCACGAGCCCTGCACCATGTGCATGTCGGCGATTACCTGGGCCGGCTTCGACAATTTCTACTATTTCTTCAGCCACGAGGATTCGCGCGACGCCTTTGCCATTCCGCACGATTTGAAGATCCTCAAGGAAGTCTTCGGGCTTGAACCCGGCGGCTACCGCAGGCAAAACGCCTTCTGGAACAGCTTCGCCATCGCCGATCTGGTCGAGACCGAAGAGGCTCAGCTGAAGACCGCGCTGAAGACGCAGACCGCCCGCATCAAGGCGCGCTACGACGCGCTGTCGACCAGCTACCAATCGTCGAAGAGCGCCAACGACATTCCCTTGAACTGAGGGCCCCTGAACAGAGGCCCACTGAACTGAAGCCTGCAGAACCGAGGCAACATGGAACCTTCCAAAGACATTTCGCGGCTGATCGAGATCATGGCGGCGCTGCGCCATCCCGAAACCGGCTGCCCCTGGGACATCGAGCAGAATTTCGAGACGATCAAGCCCTATACGATCGAGGAGGCCTATGAGGTCTCCGATGCGATCGAGCGCGGCGATATGGACGATCTTTGCGACGAGTTGGGCGACCTGCTGCTGCAGGTGGTCTTTCACGCACGCATGGCCGAGGAGGCCGGCGAATTTTCCTTCGGCGACGTGGTCAACGCCATCACTGCCAAGATGATCCGCCGCCACCCGCACGTCTTTGCCCGCTCGGCGGCGGATACGCCGGACGCCGTGAAGAGACAATGGGACGAGATCAAGCAGGCGGAGAAACGCGAGCGCACTGAGCGGCGGTCACGGCGCGGCATCACCGAGGACTTCAACAGCGGCTTCCTCGGTTCCGTGCAGCGTAGCTTCCCGGCTCTGACGGAAGCCCTGAAACTGCAGGAACGCGCCGCCAAGGTCGGCTTCGACTGGTCAGCGCCGGAGCCGATCCTCGACAAGATCGAAGAGGAGATCGGCGAATTGCGGGCAGCCCTTCGCGAAGGCGATCAGGCAAAGGTCAGCGACGAACTCGGCGACCTGATCTTCGCAGTTGTCAACATCGGCCGACATATCAAGGCCGATCCGGAGCAGGCCCTGCGTGGCACGAATACGAAATTCCGGCGTCGGTTCAGTCATATAGAGCAGGTTCTTGAAGCAGAAGGCGAGACGCTTGAGGCAGTCAGTCTCGAACGCATGGAAGAAATCTGGCAGGCGGCGAAGGCGATTGAAAGAGCGATCGTGGCGGAGTGAGTTATCGCCTGTCCGTTCGCGGAGATGGCTGCCCCTCACCCTAACCCTCTCCCCGTAAACGGGTAGAGGGGACGTGCCATGCGAGAGGAGTGCGGGGAATGGAGAGGTCCGCGGCTTGTCCCTTCGCCCCGTTTACGGGGAGAAGGTGGCGGCAGCCGGATGAGGGGCTGGTCTCGCCGACCTTACCGCTCCCAATCTTCCTTTGAAGACTTCGGTCCGCTGCCGATGCGGCGTTCCAGTTCGGTGGCTTCGGTTTCGGACAAGCGCAGATCAAGCGTGATCGTGCCGTCTTCATTATCCTCGCGGCCGTCGACGATCGCGTGATCGTAAAGCCAGGGGAGCAGCGCCAGCTTGTCGACCGGAAGGCGGATCGTTGCCACGGTCATCACGCCTGACAGTCTGCGGCTGATCTCTTCCATCAGCGTGTCGACGCCCTCGCCGCTGACGGCTGACACCGCGACCACGTTGCTGGCGCCGGCCGATTTCTGCACCATGGTGTCGTGCACCTCGGGCTCCAGCCGGTCGATCTTGTTCCAGACCTCGATCAGCCGCTTTTCGGCTTCGGCCTCGTCGATGCCGAGGTCGTTCAGGATGCGCATCACGTCGGAGCTCTGCGCCTGGTTGTCGGCATCGGACATGTCGCGGACATGCAGGATGAGATCGGCTTCCAGCACCTCTTCCAGCGTTGCCCGGAAGGCGGCGACCAGATGGGTCGGCAGGTCGGAGATAAAACCGACGGTGTCGGAGAGGATGACGGTGCGGCCGTGCGGCAGCTTCATGCGCCGAAGGGTCGGGTCGAGCGTGGCAAAGAGCATGTCTTCGGCCAGCACGCCGGCGCCGGTGATGCGGTTGAACAGCGTCGACTTGCCGGCATTGGTATAGCCGACCAGCGCCACGATCGGGTGCGGCACCTTGCGGCGCTTGGCGCGGTGGAGCTGGCGGGTGCGCACGACCTGCTCCAGCTCGCGTTCGAGCTTGATGATGCGGTCCTGCAGCATCCGCCGGTCGGCTTCGATCTGGGTTTCGCCGGGGCCACCCATGAAGCCGCCGCCGCCGCGCTGACGTTCAAGGTGGGTCCAGCTTCGCACCAGACGGCCCTTCTGATAATTCAGATGGGCGAGATCGACCTGCAGCGTGCCTTCCTTGGTGGAGGCGCGGCGGCCGAAGATTTCGAGGATGAGGCCCGTCCGGTCGATGACCTTGGCGTTCCATTCCTTTTCGAGGTTGCGCTGCTGTACCGGCGTCAACGGATGATCGACGATGACGAGACCGGAATCGCGCTCGTCGAGCAGCGCCTTGATCTCCTCGATCTTACCGGTGCCGAGCAGCGTGGCCGGTCTCGGATCGTTGACCGGGACGATAGAGCCGTTGACGACATCGAGGTCGATCGCCTGGGCAAGGCCCGTCGCCTCTTCGAGCCGGCTTTCCGGGGTGCGGGTCGAGGCCGATTCGCTCTGGCCGCCGCGACTGCGCGATTTCAGAACCGGCACGACGACAGTCGCGCGCATGTCGTCCCTGTGCTTGGCGGCCTCAGGGATGATCGAATCGTTCTTGGTATCGCGTGTCGAAATGACGGCTGATCCTGTTAGGACGCGGCTTCTTCGCTCTCGAACATCTGCATGGGCTGGCCCGGCATGATCGTCGATATCGCATGCTTATACACGAGCTGCGAGTGGCCGTCACGGCGAAGAAGAACACAGAAATTGTCAAAAGACGTAACAACGCCCGTGAGTTTCACGCCGTTGATCAGAAAGATTGTCAGGGAAATCTTTTGCTTGCGAACAGTATTGAGAAATAAGTCCTGAAGATTCTGAGAACGTTCCGCCATCGCGCCGCTTCTTTCTTTATTGCCGACCTGATCTGGTCGGTAGAATATCAATCAACCTCACCATACGAAGACCGGTGGCATCCTCATTCCACCTGTCCAGCAAATCTTGGTATCAAATCGCAATCTTTTCCGCAACGTCGAAAAAGGCCTCGCGGACTTTCTGCGAAACGCTGCCTGGATGGCCGTTGGCAATGGCCTGACCATCGACGGAAACGACCGGAAAACAAATGCTTGTGGCTGCAGTGAGGAAGACCTCGCGGGCCGCGAGCATCTCCGAAACGGAGAAATTCCGCTCCGCGATCGTCAACCCCAGCTTGGCTCCGACATCCATCAGAGTGGTGCGGGTAATGCCGCGCAGAATGCCGTGTTCGGCCGGGCGCGTCACCAGCGTTCCGTCGGGGTCCACGATCCAGACGTTTGTCGCCGCCCCTTCCTTCACCATGCCGTCGCCGTCGACATAGATCGCTTCCTGGGCGCCAGCCTCCTTGGCCTGCTGGCGGGCCATGGCATTCGGCAGCAGGCCGATGGACTTGATGTCGACGCGGTCCCAGCGATTGTCGACAAGGGTGATCGCCCGGATGCCGTTGGCGTTCTTGGCGGCAATGATCCTGGCATCGGTGCTCTTGGCGGTGATGACAAGCGAGGGCGGCGTTCCCTCGGCCGGGAAGACATGATCGCGGCGGGCGACGCCGCGCGTCACCTGCATGTAGAAAAGCCCGTTGCGGACATGGTTGCGGCGCAGCGTCTCACGAATGACCTGGGTCAGCGCCGCCCGGCCCATCGGCCAGGCGATGCGCAATTCACCAAGCGAACGGTCGAGACGGTTCAGATGGCGCGTGAGATCGACGATATAGCCGTGGCGCACTTCGCAGACCTCGTAGACGCCATCGGCAAACTGGTAGCCGCGATCCTCGATATGCACGCTGGCATCGGAATGCTTGACGTAACGGCCATTCACATAGGCAATTCTCGGCATGGGAAACCTGGTCTTCCGGGAAGCAATATGGGACGCGGCGCGGCAGCGGCCGCGCCGGATACAATCAGACGCCGAGTGACTTCAGCTTGCGGTGCAGCGCCGAACGCTCCATGCCGACGAATTCCGCGGTGCGCGAGATATTACCGCCGAAGCGGTTGATCTGGGCGATCAGATAATCCTTCTCGAACATCTCACGGGCTTCGCGCAACGGCAGCGTCATGATGTGATAGTCGTTCTTGGCGGACACCTTCGGCAGCATGTCGCCGAGATCGGTCGGCAGCATGTCGGCGGTGATCGGCGCATCCGGCCCGTCGGTGCGGGCGAGAATCATCAGCCGCTCGATATTGTTGCGCAGCTGGCGGATGTTGCCGGGCCAGTCATGCGCCTGCAGCACCGCCATGGCGTCGTCGCCGATGCGGCGCGGACGGATGCCCGCCTGCTCTGATATCTGACGCATCAGCTGGTCGACGAGGAAGGGAATGTCCTCGCGCCGCTCGGCAAGTGCGGGCACACGCACCGGCACGACGGCAAGGCGATGGTAGAGATCCTCGCGGAACCAGCCCTCGGCGATGCGGCTCTCGAGATTATAGGCGGTCGAGGAGATGATGCGGACATCGACCTTGACGCGCTTGGAGCCGCCGACGCGCTCGAACTGCTGATCAACAAGCACGCGGAGAATCTTGTTCTGCGTCTCGCGTGGCATCTCGCCGACCTCGTCGAGATAGAGGATGCCGCGATGGGCTTCCTCGAGCGCGCCGATCTTGCGCGCCTGGCCGGGCGTGCCCTCGGTGCCGAACAGCGCCACTTCCATGCGTTCGGGAGTGATGTTGGCGGCGTTGATCGCGACGAAGGGGCCGTTGGCGCGAGCCGACTTCTTGTGGATCATCCGCGCCACCAGCTCTTTGCCGGAGCCCGACGCGCCGAGGATCATGATGCGGCTGTTGGTCGGCGCAACTTTCTCGATCGTCTGGCGCAGCTGCGAAACGGCGACCGAGGTGCCGATCAGCTCCAGCGCATCGCCGGTGCGGCGCTTCAGATCCGAGACCTCGCGCTTCAGCTTGGAATTCTCCAGCGCGCGTTCGGCGATCAGAATCAGCCGGTCGGCCTTGAAGGGCTTTTCGATGAAATCGAAGGCGCCGCGCTTGATCGCCGATACGGCGGTCTCGATGTTGCCGTGGCCCGATATCATCACCACGGGCAGTTCCGGATGGCGGGTCTTGATCTCGTCGAGCAGCGACAGACCATCGAGCTTGCTGCCCTGCATCCAGATATCGAGGAAGATCAGCCGCGGCACGCGATCGGAAATCGCCGCCAGCGCGCTGTCGCTGTCATGGGCCGTGCGCGTCTCGTGCCCTTCGTCGGAGAGAATGCCGGAAACGATCTCGCGAATATCGTGCTCATCGTCCACGACGAGAATATCAGAGGCCATAAACGCTTTCCTTGTCATTGGCTGCGGGGGCAGCAGGCGTCGGATCCAGGCGTGGCAGATGCACGCGGATCATGGCCCCTCTTCCCCGGTCAAAATCGACGGGCGCATCATGCAGCTCGAGCTGCCCGCCATGTTCCTCGATGATCTTCTTGACGATGGCGAGGCCGAGGCCGGTGCCTTTCTCGCGCATCGTCATATAGGGTTCCAGAATGCTGTGGCGGTTCTCCACCGGCAGGCCGCGGCCATTATCGATCACGTCGACGGTGAAGCGGTCGCGGCCGGTATCGAGTGCGGCGCGGACGAGAACCTTGCGTTCGTCCCGCTCGTCGCTCGGAACGGCCTCGATCGATTCCACGGCATTCTTGATGAGATTTCCGAAGGCCTGGCCGAGCATGCGGCTGTCGAACAGACCCTCCAGCGGCTGGTCGCCGAAATCCTGCTCGAAGGTGACGTGATGGTTGCCCATCTCGCGCAGGAAGATCGCGTCGCGCAGAATATTGCGCAGATCACTCGGCTCCTTGGTCGGCTTCGGCATGCGGGCAAAGGCGGAGAATTCGTCGACCATGCGGCCGATATCGCCGACCTGGCGGATGATCGTATCCGTGCACTGGTCGAAGACGGTCCGGTCATCCGGGTCGATCTGCTTGCCGTAGCGGCGTTGGATGCGCTCGGCGGACAGCTGGATCGGCGTCAGCGGGTTCTTGATCTCATGGGCGATGCGCCTTGCCACGTCGCCCCAGGCGGTCGAGCGCTGGGCGATGACGAGATCGGTGATGTCGTCGAGCGTGATCACGTAGGATTCGCTCATGTCGCGCACTTCCTCGCGGGTGACCTGGACGCTCAGCGTCCTCACAGTGCCGCCGCGCACAAGGGCGATCTGCTTGCGGAAATCGCCGCGATAACGCACCGCCGCCTCCGTCAGCACGTGATCGACCTCAGGCGCGATGTCGACCAGCTGCTTTCCGAGCATCTCGTCGGCCGACAGCGACATCAGCGTCTCGGCCGAGCTGTTGACGATGGCGATGCGGCGGTCCTGCTCGACGCCGATGACGGCGGCGGTGACGCCCGAGAGCACCGCCTCGATGAACCGGCGGCGGTCGTCGACCTCGTCCTTGGCCTCGAGGATCTCGTCGCGCTGGGTGCGGATTTCCGAGATCATCTTGTTGAAGGTGCGCGACAGATTGGCGACGTCGCCGTCGACGGCATGCACCGGCACGACGATGTCCATATTGCCCGATGCGACGCTGTCGGCCGCGGTGATCAGCAGACGGATCGGCCGGACGATGCGGTCGGCGACGGCGATTGCCGTCCAGATCGCCGCCAAAAGCACGATCAGCGCGAAGCCGATATAGAGCACGGCAAAGGCGACCTGCAGCGAGAAGCGGTTGGCCTCCATCGAGCGGTATTCGGTGGCGTTCTCCTCCATCATGCGCATGGCGCCCATGACCTTGGGATCGACGGCGCGCACCGTGTAAAGGAAGGTGCCCTGGATGGCATCGAGCTTGATGATGGCGCCGACGAGATTGGTCACGCCGGGCGGAATCAGCGTCGGCTGGCCGGCCGCCGCCTTTTCCAGGGCGTCCTGGGGAATAGCGGGTAGCGGCTTTTCGGTGGCGATATCGGCCTGGACGATCACCGAGCCGTCGCGCTCGACGAGGAAGGCGCCGAGCAGGCCGCGGCCCCTCGCCTGGCGGGTCATCAGGTCGGCAAAACCCGTCCTGTCGAGGCTGTAGAGCGCGCGGTTGCGCTCCAGGTCGTTGGCCATGGAGACCGTCTGCCCCTGCAGGTAGCTGGCATTCTCCATCATGTAGGCCTGGCCGATATTGCGCGACGAGCTGACGATCGACTGGGTGCGCAGCGCGAACCAGCGGTCGAGGCCGGCATTCAGCGTGATACTGGCGAAGATGGCGACGAGGATCGCCGGCGTGATCGCGACGATCGAAAACAGCACGACGATGCGGATATGCAGGCGGGCTGCCGCACGGCCACGGGTGCGGGCTTTCAGCAGCCTTGCCACCTCGCGGCCGATCAAGGCGAGCAGCGTCAGGACAAAGAAGGAATTGACGATCACCGAGGTGATGACGACATGCGACGTCGGCGCGATCGGCGTCAGTCCGAGCAGCACGAAAAGCGTGGCCGTGGCGCAGAGAAGCGCGCCACCGGCGAGCACGAGGCCGGGCACGGCAAAAAGGGCGCGGCGATCGGTCACCGTCGTCACCGTCTCGCCCGCCGCCGCCGGCGATACCCCATCCTGCGTCATTCGGCCTCTCTTCAGACGGCACCTGCCGCCCTCGCCATCCGATCGAAAACCAAGCAACGCCGGCTTTAAAAAGCCAGCGCTGCAACACTCGATCGGGAGCGAATGTCCAAAACCCTTGCGTGACCTTTAAGCAACGCATTGTGGCGAAAATGCAACGCGTCTGGTCACATTGTCAAGCCGTGCTTCCCTCGACGAGCCTTAATCTGACCCGCCGAGGAAGGTTTTGTTTTCTCTAGAAGCGCCGTGGTGCTTCGGGTTTATTGCCGACGATCGTGTCGATCCGCTCCAGCACGTCAGACGTCATCTTCTGTCGGTGTGAGAGAGCCGCGAGATTGTCCTGCAGCTGGCTGGCGCGCGAGGCTCCAAGAATGACGGTCGAGACATTGCGGTTGGCGAGGCACCACAAAAGGGCGAGATGCGTGATCGACAGGCCATTCTCGTCGGCAAGTTTTGCAAGCTCGCCAACCTGTTTGAGCTGGGCAAGGCCGGCATCACTGGACCATTTTTCCTTCAGCCATTCATAGCCCGGCAGGTTCATACGGCTATCGGCCGGCACACCGTTATTGTATTTGCCGGTCAGGACGCCCGAGGCGAGTGGCGACCAGATCGTCGTGCCAAGGCCGATCAGGTCGTAGAGCGGCAGATAGTCGGATTCGACCTTCTGGCGTTCGAAGATGTTGTACTGCGGCTGTTCCATGGTCGGCGGCGTGATGCGCAAGTCCCGGGCAACGGCATAGGCCTCCGTCAATTGCTGCGCGGACCATTCCGACGTGCCCCAATAGAGCACCTTGCCCTGGGCGACGAGATCGTGCATCGCCCGGACCGTTTCCTCGATCGGCGTGTCGATATCCGGGCGATGGCAGAAGTACAGATCGAGGTAGTCGACCTGGAGCCGCTTGAGCGCTGCATGGCAGGCATCGGTCACATGCTTGCGCGACAGGCCGCGCTGCGTCGGCCTCTCACCTCCCCAGAAGACCTTGCTGGAGACGACGAAGCTGTCGCGGCTCCAGCCAAGCCTGCTGAGCGCCTCGCCCATCACGATTTCGGACTTACCGCTCTCGTATCCTTCGGCATTGTCGAAGAAGTTCACCCCATTGTCATAGGCAAGCTTCATGAGGTCGACGGCGTCGCCTCCATTGACCTGCTTGCCGAACGTGACCCAGGAACCGAAGGAGAACTCGCTCACCTTCAGGCCCGACTTTCCCAAACGTCGATATTCCATCATGCAACTCCCGCAAATTATGAATATGTGCCGGCTTGTCACCGGGGTCGGCGTCGCCCGATTGATCGACGACCGATTGGCGTAATCTATGGCATGCGCAACGATATACGAGGCTCAGCCCGCCAAGTTGACCAAAATACGATGTCGCAGTTCCCGTCAGCCCGACCGCAATGAAAAAGGGCGCTCCACGACATCAGTCGGAGCGCCCGTGGCATGCGATCGACGACGTTTGCGGCGGAGGTCGACAGCAGCAACGGCAGAATGATGAGATTCGGAACGGATAGGCAACATGCGATTGGAATCTGCGACA
Organism: Rhizobium aouanii; assembly: GCF_037002925.1. Taxonomy (NCBI): domain Bacteria; kingdom Pseudomonadati; phylum Pseudomonadota; class Alphaproteobacteria; order Hyphomicrobiales; family Rhizobiaceae; genus Rhizobium; species Rhizobium aouanii. Next base: position 255,371 of record NZ_JBAMYD010000003.1, on the reverse strand, counting down.
TTATCGCGCGCTGATTGATCCTGTCATCCACCGGATATCCACAGCCTATCCACAGGCACCGCGACAATGATCGCAGCAACTTCAATGACATTCGCCTCTCGGCAAAACACTCCTCACAAATGCTTATGTGACTGTCGAATGACACCGCATCTTTGTTTGTCTGCTTGGATACAAACCGTGGCCTGGCTCGGATAGGCTCACCTCTCCTCCCGACCGTGGCGGCGGACGCCGGGAGGGTGGGCGGTGGGCAGATATGAGGGCCCGCCGCCTTCTTTTTATGCGCCCAGAGCAGGCTCAGGCGGTGCGGGAACTCCTGTAGACCGAGACGCCAAGTTCCCTGATCTTCTTGCGCAAGGTGTTGCGGTTGAGACCGAGAAGATCAGCCGCCTTGATCTGGTTGCCGCGTGTCGCCGTCAGGGCGGCGAGGATCAGCGGATACTCCATTTCGGTCAGCACGCGATCATAGAGGCCGGGCGGCGGCAGATTGTCCCCGAAGCCTGCGAAATAGCTGCGCATGTTCTCTTCGACGGCTTGCGCGATCGTCATCGAGCCGCTGCGCATCGGCCCCTTGTCGATCGGGCTGTCGGGCACGTCGGAACGCAGTTCCGCGTCGATGATCTCGCGGGTAATGACATCCTGCGGGTAAAGCGCCATCAGACGGCGGATGAGATTTTCCAGCTCGCGGACATTGCCCGGCCAGGCATAGGCCTTCATCAGTTCGAGCGCTTCCTGATCGAAGCGCTTGGAGCCGAGGCCTTCCTTTTCGGCCTGCTGGATGAAATGACGCACCAGATCGGGAATGTCCTCGGCGCGATCGCGCAGCGGCGGCAGGCGCAGCGGCACGACGTTGAGGCGGTAGTAGAGATCTTCGCGGAAGAGGCCCTGGTTGATCGCCTGCTTCAGGTCCTTGTTGGTGGCGGCAACGATGCGCACGTCGGTGCGGATCGGCGTACGGCCGCCGACGGTGGTATATTCGCCCTGCTGCAGGACGCGTAAGAGCCGCGTCTGGGCGTCCATCGGCATGTCGCCGATCTCGTCGAGAAAGAGCGTGCCGCCTTCGGCCTGCTCGAAGCGGCCGGTCGAGCGGGTCTGCGCGCCGGTGAAGGCGCCCTTCTCATGGCCGAAGAGTTCGGATTCGATCAGGTCGCGCGGGATCGCCGCCATGTTGATCGCAACGAAGGGGCCGTTGCGGCGCTTGCCGTAATCATGCAGCGCACGGGCAACGAGTTCCTTGCCGGTGCCGGATTCGCCGGTGATCATCAGCGTCAGGTCCGTCAGCATCAGCCGGGCGAGCACGCGGTAGATTTCCTGCATCGCCGCCGACCGGCCGACGAGCGGCATGCCGTCCTGCATGTCGTCTTCGAGTTTGGCGGGCTTGCGCTTCGGCTCGGCCAGCGCACGGCCGATGATGCCGATCAGCTCGGTGAGGTCGAAGGGCTTCGGCAGATAATCGTAAGCGCCCTTCTCCGAGGCCTTGATGGCGGTCATGAAAGTGTTTTGGGCGCTCATGACGAGGACGGGCAGGTCGGGCCGCGCCTTCTTGATGCGCGGCAGCAGATCGAAGGCGTTCTCGTCGGGCATCACCACATCGGTGACGACCAGATCGCCCTCGCCTGCCGAAATCCAGCGCCAGAGGGTAGCGGCGTTGGAGGTGATGCGGACGTCATAACCGGCGCGGCTCAAAGCCTGGTTGAGCACGGTCCGGATGGCCGCATCATCATCTGCAACGAGGATCGTGGCTGTCATCGAGAAGGTCCTGTCGAGCTTGCTATAGAGGCGTCTTCGAGCGAGGCGTCCTTGGACGCCGGCATGAGAACGCGGAATGTCGTGCGGCTGTTCTGGCTGTCGCATTCGATGATGCCGCCGTGATCGCCGATGATCTTGGCGACCAGCGCCAGGCCGAGGCCGCTGCCGTTCGGCTTGGTGGTGATGAAGGGATCGAAGAGATGCGGCAACAGATCGAGGGGAACGCCGGGGCCGTTGTCGTGAACGCAGAATTCCAGCGGCAGCGAGATCTTTTCACGCGTGCCGGCGACCGAAAGACGGATGCCGGGACGGTAGGCCGTCGTCAGCATGATCTCGCCGTCCGGCCGATCGCCGACTGCTTCGGCGGCGTTCTTCACCAGATTGAGGAAGACCTGGACGAGTTGGTCGCGATTGGCATAGACGGCCGGCAGCGACGGGTCGTAACTCTCGGTGACGCGGATGTTGCGGGCAAAACCCGCCTTGGCGACGGCCTTCACATGATCGAGCACAGAATGGATGTTGACCGGCATGCGGTCGACAGGGCGTTCGTCGGAAAAGACCTCCATGCGATCGACCAGCGAGACGATGCGATCGGTCTCGTCGCAGATCAGCCGGGTCAGCGCACGGTCCTCATCGACCGCAGACTGTTCGAGCAGCTGAGCAGCACCCCGGATGCCGGAGAGCGGGTTCTTGATCTCATGCGCCAGCATCGAGGCAAGGCCGGTCACCGAGCGGGCGGCGGCGCGATGCGTCAGCTGTCGGTCGATCTTGTCGGCCATCGAGCGTTCCTGGAAGACGATGACGACGGCGCCGGGCTCGCTGAGCACAGGGGCGACGTAGAGATCAACGAGCTTGTCCTGGCCGAGGCGGGGCGAACTCAGGTCGACGCGATATTCGTTGACCGGCGCCTTGCGCTCGCGCACCTGGTCAATCAGGGCGAGCAGCGGGCTGCCGAAAGGAATGAAGGTCGAGATCCGGTAACGCGCCAGATGCGAGGCGCTGGCGCCGAAGAAGGCCTCCGCCTCCCAATTGGCGAAAACGACGAAGCCGGATTCGTCGACCATGACGACGGGGTTCTGGATGGCGTTCAGCACGGCCATGGCGACGGTCCCGCCGGCGTGATCGGACGGAGATGTCATATCCTTCATCATGCCGCCTCCCGGCTGTCGACAACACTGGCCGCCAATGCATCGTAAAGACGCGCGGCCACCTCACGCGGGTCGCGCGAGGTCATGATCTCCGCTTTTTCAGCGCCTGACAGGTCAGGCGCCAAACGCTGCAGATACCAGCCGAGATGCTTGCGGGCGTGGCGGATCGCCACCGCTTCGCCATAGAAATCCAGCATCATCCGGTAATGCTCGACGGCGATATCGGCGATCTCCTGCGGTAGCGGCTCGGGCGCACCGGCAAGGACGCCGGCATGCCATGGCCTGCCCTGGCAGCCCCTGCCGATCATCACGGCATCGGCGCCGGAGCGGCGCAATATTTCCTGTGCGTCGCCTGCGGTTTCGACATCGCCATTGGCGATCAGCGGAATGGAGATCACCTCGCGGACGGCGCGGATCGCATCCCAATCGGCGCGGCCTTCATAGAATTGCATGCGGGTGCGCCCATGAATGGTCACAAGCTGGATGCCGGCCGCCTCGGCGCGGCGGGCAATATCAGGCGCGTTGATCGAATTCTCATCCCAGCCAAGGCGCATCTTCAACGTCACCGGAATGTCGACGGCTTTGACCGTCGCCTCGATGAGGCCGAGCGCGTGATCGGGGTCGCGCATCAGCGCAGAACCCGAATAACCGCCAATCACCTTCTTTGCCGGGCAGCCCATGTTGATGTCGATGATATCGGCGCCGTGATCGGCGGCGATCTTGGCCGCCTCCGCCATCCAGTGCGCCTCGCGCCCGGCAAGCTGCACCATATGCGGCCGGAAGCCCGCAGCACTGAGCCGCGACCAGGATTCGGCCGTGTCGTTGACCAGTTCGCGGCTCGCCACCATTTCGGTGACGACGAGGCCGGCGCCGAAGCGCCACGCAAGCTCGCGGAATGGCATATCCGTGACGCCGGACATCGGCGCCAGTACAACGCGGTTCCGCACGGACACGGGTCCGATTTGGAAAGGCGCTGCGAGGTCCTGGGAAATCAAATGATTATCTTTCGGGCACACAATAGAACTGCATTATTTTTAGCCACTATTCCCTGACTTGCCAAGGGGGCTGGGACCGGAATTGATATTTTTCGGGCAGATGCTGGAAAAGGCCAAAGCAAGACGTTAGAGCACTCGGGTCAATTCCGCATATTTTAGGGGATTTATGCTGCAAATGCCTTCTAAGCAACCGATATCGGCTGGAATTGTCATCGTGGCGGCTGGCCGCGGCGAGCGCGCAGGATCCTCCAAGGAAGGCCCCAAGCAATATCGCATGATCGGCGGCAAGCCGGTTATCGTGCATACGCTTGAAAACTTCATGACATGGGAAGCGGCAAGGCAGATCGTCGTCGTCATCCATCCCGATGACGAGGCGCTGTTTGCGAGAGCCTTCCGCCACATCATCTCGGCAACGCCGATCGAAACGGTGCATGGGGCTGCGACCCGGCAGCAATCCGTGCTTGCCGGCCTCAGATACCTCAAGGACAAGCACATCAGCCATGTGCTAATCCACGATGCCGTGCGGCCGTTCTTCGACCATGTGCTTCTGGACCGCATCGCCGAAAGCCTTGGCGCCGGCGCGCAGGCGGTCCTGCCGGCGATCCCGGTCACCGATACGCTGAAGCGCGCCGACAGCGCCGGCATCGTGCTGACGACGGTTTCACGCGAGCATCTCTACGCGGCGCAGACGCCGCAATCCTTCGCCTTCGAAACGATCCTAGAGGCGCATGAGAAGGCAGCCGCGAGCGGACGAAGCGATTTCACCGACGATGCCTCGATTGCCGAATGGCTGGGCATTCCGGTGACGATCGTCGAGGGCACGGCCGACAACGTCAAGCTAACGGTCAAGAATGATATCGCCATGGCCGACGACAAGCTGTCGGCTTCGCTGCTTCCGGACGTGCGTACCGGCAACGGCTACGACGTGCACCAGCTCGTCGCGGGCGATGGTGTGACGCTCTGCGGCGTGTTCATTCCGCACGACCAGAAGCTCAAAGGTCACTCGGATGCCGACGTTGCGCTGCATGCGCTGACGGACGCGCTGCTCGCCACCTGTGGCGCCGGCGATATCGGCGATCATTTCCCTCCGTCTGACCCTCAATGGAAAGGGGCGGCCTCGCGGATCTTCATCGAGCATGCCGCCGCAATCGTGCGCGAGCACGGCGGCACGATCATGAATGCCGACGTCTCGCTGATTGCCGAGGCGCCGAAGGTCGGCCCGCATCGCGACGCCATGCGGGCGAAATTGTCGGATTATCTCGGCATCGATATCGAGCGCTGCTCGGTCAAGGCGACGACCAACGAGACGATCGGCTTCGTCGGCCGGCGCGAAGGCATCGCGGCGATCGCCACTGCGACCGTCGTCTATCGCGGGAGGAAATGATGAGCCTTTTTCCTCAGGATATTATTTCGACGGCGGAGGCGATCATCCGCGACTTCACGGCTGCAGGGCTGATGGTCTCGACCGCCGAATCCTGCACCGGCGGGCTGATCGCCGGGGCGCTGACGGAGATTTCGGGCTCGTCCGCCGTCGTCGACCGCGGCTTCGTCACCTATACGAATAGCGCGAAGATCGAGATGCTCGGCGTGCAGGCGGAAACCCTGCTACGCTTCGGGGCGGTCTCCGAGGAAACGGCGCGGCAGATGGTGCATGGCGCCCTCTTCCGCTCGCGCGCCGAGATCGCCGTTGCCGTCACCGGCATTGCCGGCCCGGGTGGCGGATCGGCAGAAAAGCCGGTCGGCCTCGTGCATCTCGCCGCCAAATCGCGCGCCGGCACGCTCATCCATCGGAAAATGCTCTATGGCGATATCGGCCGCAGCGAGGTTCGGCTGGCGACGATCAGGACGGCGCTGGAAATGGTGCGCACGCTCTATGCGACCTGACGCCGGTTCGCTCATCGCGCCGGCGTGTAGATTCTGTTTGCGCGCGTCTCGAAGGCTTCGGTGAACATGCGGAAGGCGCGGTCGAACATCGAGCCCATCAACGCGCCCAGGATGCGGCTCTTGAACTCGTAATCGATGAAGAAATCGACGGTGCAGCCGCCAGACGGCGTCTCGGCAAAGTGCCAGCGATTGTCGAGATATTTGAACGGGCCATCGATATATTTGACCTCGATGACGTGTTCGGCCCGGTTCAGCAGCACCTGTGTCGTGAAGGTCTCGCGGATCGCCTTGTAGCCGACCGTCATGTCGGCAACGAGCAGGATCTTGCCGTCGCGCTCCTTGCGGCTCCTGATGGCGAGGGCTTCGCAGAGCGGCAGGAATTCCGGATAACGCTCGACATCGGCGACGAGATCGAACATCTGCTCGGGCGTGTGCGGGACGGGACGGTGCGTTTCGAATTGCGGCATAAGCGGCAATTAATCGGGCCGGCCGAGAAGATCAAGAAGCTCGCGCATCTGGCAGCGGGATTTTTAGAGCCTTTCCTGGTCAGATTGCAGCATTCTGCCGGAGCAGGTTTTCGTCAGGGCAGAGGCGATTGGCGAAGGGCATACCCCTTGGGACGTCCGAGCCGATCGCCTCTGCCCTGGCGCAAAGATGCCCGGCCCTTCGGGTTGGCTGAAACGGGCCGGCTGATCGACCGGCCGGCTTGGCCGTAGAGCTGGGCTACGGCGCGCGCCGGCCGGTCGACCATCCGACTCCGTTTGAGCCAACAGAATGCTGCAATCTGACCAGGAAAGGCTCTAACTGAAGAACCGGCACTTCGGGGCCGTGCTCGGCGATGCCCGCGACGAGACGCGGCGCGAATTTTTCCTCGAAAGTCCAGATGAAGCGGAGGAATTCCAAATCGATCTTCTCGATACAGCCCGGCGCCATTTCGGGGCGAGTGCGGCCTATCCATTTCGCCCACCGGCTGATTGCGCCCCAGATGCAGACAAGTCGCGGCATGCGGACCCAGATGACGAAATCGGTGCGCGGCAACCGAATGTCCAAGGAAGATGGGTTCGTGCCGTCCATGATCCAACGTTCTTCGAGGATCCGGCTTGCGATGATCTTTCTCTGCTCGACCCTGTCGCGCACCACCCAGCCGGGAAGCCAGAAAACATCGCGGTCGAGCGAAATGTAGGAAAGCCCGAAGCGCCTGGCGATCTTCAGCGACAGCGTCGATTTACCGCCGCCCGAACAGCCGATGACGAGGATCCGGTGGGCTGTACGGATGTGCCTTGCCGCCTGTTTAAGATCGGTGATCTGCTGACGCGGCGGCAGCTCTACTTTCTGATCCATCTCAACTCCCCGCAACCCGTAGGTATCGCCGGCATGCTCTCAAACGCCAAGAGCGGCGAACCGGTTAGCTGCTTTGCGCGATCTTATGATGACGGTGGAATTTGCAAGGCCGTGATCCTGAAGCGCCGCTTCGATCAGAGGTGCGGCATCGCGCTCGAAATTCCAGATATAGGCAAGCGCCTCCAGCGAGAGGCGTTCGGGGCAGCCGGCAGGCAGTTCGGGACGGTTGCGCCCAAAATAACGGAATGTTCGCGAGACCGCGCCGTACAGACATGCATATCTGGGCAGCCGAAGCCAAATGACGGCGTCTGCGCGCGGCAGGCGAAGATGGAAGGAGTTGAGGCCGGTTCCATCCATGATCCAGCGTTCTCTCGCCACCGCCTTGGAGATCAGGCTGTCGATCTCGTTGCGCGGCCTCTTTCTCCAGCCCGGTAGCCAGTAGAAGTCGCGGTCCATGGAGATGTAGTCAAGGTCGAGCGCTCGCGAAAGCCGCTTTGCGAGCGTGCTCTTGCCGCTGCCGGGGCTGCCGATCACCAGAATACGGTCGGCTTCGGCCAACGCCGATTTCAATCCGAAGGTGATGTTCATCGCCGGCCGCCCAATGAAAAACCGCCGCAAAAATCGCCGCGGTTCAATCAAAAAGCAAGTACCAGATGTTACTCGGCGGCGATCAACAGCTTCTTCTCGCGCGCCGCTCTCAGCCGAGCAAAGTCGTCGCCGGCATGGTGGGACGAGCGCGTCAGCGGGCTGGAGGCGACCATCAGGAAGCCCTTGCTGTAGGCGACTGTCTCGTAAGACTTGAACTCGTCGGGGGTGACGAAGCTTTCGACCTTATGATGCTTGCGGGTCGGCTGCAGGTACTGGCCGATCGTCAGGAAATCGACATCGGCGGTGCGCAGATCGTCCATCAGCTGCAGGACTTCGTTTCGCTCTTCGCCAAGACCGACCATGATGCCCGATTTGGTGAACATGGTCGGATCGAGTTCCTTCACCCGCTGCAGCAGGCGGACGGAATGGAAGTAGCGGGCGCCGGGGCGAACCGTCAGATAGTTGCCAGGCACCGTTTCCATATTATGGTTGAAAACGTCGGGCTTGGCGGCGACGACGCGTTCCAGCGCACCCGGCTTCTTCAGGAAGTCGGGCGTCAGGATCTCGATCGTCGTCATCGGCGAGGCGGCACGGATCGCCCAGATCACCTTTTCGAAGTGTTCGGCGCCGCCGTCTTCCAGATCGTCACGGTCGACCGAGGTGATGACGACATGGCTGAGGCCCATCTCCTTGACTGCCTTGGCGACGTTCTCGGGCTCGGCCATATCGAGCGCGTTCGGCTTGCCGGTGGCGACATTGCAGAAGGCGCAGGCGCGGGTACAGATCTCGCCCATGATCATGAAGGTCGCGTGCTTCTTGTCCCAGCACTCGCCGATATTCGGGCAGCCGGCCTCCTCGCAGACGGTGACTAGCTTGTGCTCCTTCACGATCGCGCGCGTCTCGGCATAACCCTTGGAGGTCGGCGCCTTGACGCGAATCCAGTCCGGCTTGCGCATGACTTCCGTGTCCGGCCGATGCGCCTTCTCCGGATGCCGCACGCGCTTGGCGTCGGGATTGATCGTATCGAGGATGGTCACCATTGCAGTTTCAGCTTTCTACCGCCCCTATGCGGCAAATCTCATTCGGATCTAGCGCCGCACCAGCCGCGCAAGGAATATCAACAAGCAGGCGCCGAGGAAACCCGTCACGAAATAGCCGAGCCGCCCGCCGACCACCTCGAGATGAAACTGCGCGAGGATGGCGCTTGCGACGACCGAGCCGACAATGCCGAGCACGATATTCAGGAAAATCCCGTATCGCGCTTCCATCAGCTTGCCGGCGAGCCAGCCCGCAAGCCCGCCGATGATGATTGCCGAAATCCAGCCGACGCTTTCCATGCCTTCCCCTACCCTCAAGTTGGCCCTCAGTTACGCCTCAAGCGACCGCTCTCGCGATCAGAACCACGATGATGGCGCCGACGGTGGCGTGGATGATCTGCACCACCAGCGCATTTTCAATGCCCAGCGAAATGCCGAGCGTGCTGAACAGATAGCCGCCGACGAAGGCGCCGATGATTCCGCTCAGCAGGCATCTTATCAACCCGCCGCCACCGACGACGAGACTTGCCAGGAAGCCCGCAACCAGGCCGATCAGCAAAAACACCAGCAACGCCTGCGTCTCCATAGACATGATGATTTCCTTTCGTTTTTTCCACCCCGCGGAGTGGCTTTGCCACCCCGACATAAAGGGCGGCATTGGAAAGTATCAAGCGTTCAGGACGCGGCCGTACGCATCGAGCACCGCTTCCTTCATCGTTTCGGACACAGTCGGATGCGGGAAGATCGTGTGCATCAGCTCTTCCTCGGTCGTTTCGAGATTCATCGCGACGACAAAGCCCTGGATGAGTTCGGTGACTTCGGCGCCGACCATATGGGCGCCGAGCAGCTCGCCGGTCTTCCTGTCAAAGATCACCTTCACCATGCCCTGGTCTTCGCCGAGCGCGATCGCCTTGCCGTTCGCCGCGAAGGAGAAGCGGCCGACGCGGATGTCGCGGCCCTGCTCCTTGGCTTTGGCTTCGGTGATGCCGACGGAGGCGACCTGCGGATTGCAATAGGTGCAGCCCGGGACCTTGCCCTTGTCTGTGGGATGAACATTCGGGAGGCCGGCGATCTTTTCGACGCAGACGACGCCCTCATGTTCCGCCTTGTGCGCCAGCATCGGCGGGCCAGCGACATCGCCGATCGCATAGATGCCGGCGATATTGGTCTTGCCGTAGCCGTCGATGACGACGCAGCCGCGGTCGGTCTTGACGCCGAGCGCCTCGATGCCGAGATTTTCTATGTTGCCCTGAACGCCGATGGCCGAAATCAGCCGGTCGGCGGTGATCTGCTGCACCTTGCCATCGGCCGTCTCGACGTGAGCGGTGACGCTGTCCGTGGCCTTGTCGACCTTGGTGACCTTGGCGCTGGTGAAGATCTTGAGGCCGCGCTTTTCAAGCTGCTTGCGGGCGATCGCCGTGACCTCGGCATCCTCGACCGGCATGATGGTCGGCATGACTTCGACGACCGTCACGTCAACGCCCATCGAGCGATAGAAGCTGGCGAATTCGATGCCGATCGCGCCCGAACCCATGACGATCAATGACTTCGGCAGAACATCCGGCTTCAGCGCCTCGAAATAGGTCCAGATCAGCTTGCCATCCGGCTCGATGCCGGGCAGCGCGCGCGGACGGGCGCCGGTGGCGATGATGATGTGCTTGGCGGTATAGGTGCCCTCGCCGCTCTTGACGTTCTTCGGCAGCGGATGCTGCGGCTCGACGACGGGCTTCGACGGCTTGCCGACGACGATCTCGCCCGCCTGGGTCCCTGTCGAAGCCTTGGTGATCTTCGCCTCGCCCCAGATGATGTCGATCTTGTTCTTCTTCATCAGGAAGCCGACGCCGGCATTCAGACGGGCGGAGACGGCGCGCGAGCGGCCGACGACGGCCTTGGCATCCGGCTTGACCGTGCCTTCGAGAACGAGGCCGTAATCCTTGAAGTGGTTGGCGTGATCGAGCACCTCGGCCGAGCGCAGCAGCGCCTTTGTGGGTATGCAGCCCCAGTTCAGGCAGATGCCGCCCATATGCTCGCGCTCGACGATCGCAGTCTTGAGGCCGAGCTGGCTGGCGCGGATGGCGGCGACATAGCCGCCGGGGCCGGAGCCGATGATGATGACGTCGTAGGATTCAGCCATGTGTTTCCTGCCTTTGTTACGCTGCGGTGCGGGTCATGAGCACCCACGCGTGTCTCTTGCTGTTTTCGAAGAGCGGCACGGCATCGGCGCGCGCAGCCTCGAGGAATCCGTTTCTTCCATAAAGCGACAAAGCCGCTTCGTTATCATTTGCGGTAATGAGACTGACGAGGCGGCGATCGGCCCTTTCGATCTGATCCTCCAGCAGCCTGCGTCCGATGCCGATGCCGCGCAGGTGGCGATAGACGCCGAGACTGCCGATGAACCAGCTTCCGACCACCGTTTTCTGCAAGGCGAGCATCGGTGCGGTCGCCGGAATCGTCGCCTCGATATCGCCTATCCCCTCACCTAGCGCATGACCGATCGCCACGCCAGCGACCTCGCCATAGGCCTCGGCAATGACGGCATCCCGCCAACCGCCGACAGCCTCCTCCTCGCTCATCTTCAGCCGGCCCTGCTCCAGCGGCGTATCGCTCACGCCGTTTCCCACACCGGCAAACCAGAGCCAGGAGGCAAAACCGCGCGATGCGATATCCGCCAGAATCGCCAGCTCCGAGGCATCCTGCCGTGAGGCCTGCCGGAGGGCGATGAAGGAGGTCATGGTCAGATCCCCAGCATCATCCGCACGATCGATTCCAGCCCGCGGCCGAGCGCACGCGTATTCTCCGCATCGAGGTGAATGCCGTCGATCGGTGTGGTCTTGGCGACCGAATTGCCGTCGAAGAAGCCACAACCGAGTTCGTCGGCAAGATCACGATAAAGCGTTGCGAGCTTTGCCGATTCCTCGATGCCGCCGGGAAACGATGCGGCGAAGGGCACATTGCCCGTCGCGCGGATCGCCGGCGGCGCCACGATCAGGATCTCCGGCCCATCGAATTCGAAGGGCCAGGCATGATTGCGGATCAGCCGCACGAGCCGGCTGATGCCTTGGCATGCGGCAAAGGCCGAACCTGCCACGACCGGCTTCATGTCGTTGGTGCCGAGCAAAAGGATGACGAGGTCGAGCGGTGCATGCGTCTGCAGGATCGTCGGCAGGATGCGCGCACCGTTGCGGTCACAATCGGCGAGATGGTCGTCGAAAGCGGTGGTGCGGCCGTTCAAGCCTTCGTCGATGATACGCGCGTCACCGCCGAGCGCTGCCTGAAGCACGCTCGGCCAGCGATTCTTGTAATCATGACGGCCGATCGTCTCGGCGTCATAACCCCAGGTCAGCGAGTCACCATAGCAAAGAACGGTCTTGGTCATTTCCGCCTCGTGCCGCTATCAGACAAGCATGCCCATCGGGTTCTCGATGTAGCCCTTGAAGGCCTGGAGCAGCTCGGCGCCGAGCGCGCCGTCGACGCAGCGATGGTCGGTCGAGAGTGTGACCGACATCACGGTGGCAATCGCCATTTCGCCCTTCTTGACGACGACACGCTGTTCGCCGGCGCCGACCGCGAGGATCGTCGCATGCGGCGGGTTGACGACGGCTGCGAAGTTCTTCACGCCCATCATGCCCATGTTCGAGACCGAGCTGGTGCCGCCCTGATATTCCTCGGGCTTCAGCTTGCGGTCCTTGGCCCGCTTGCCGAGATCGCGCATCTCGTTGGAGATCGTCGACAGGGTCTTTTCCTCGGCCTTGCGGATGATCGGGGTGATCAGGCCGCCGGGGATCGAGACGGCGACGCCGACATCGGCGTGCTTGTGCTTGACCATGTTGCTGTCGGTCCAGGAGACGTTGGCATCCGGAACGTCGCGCAGCGACAGCGCCATGGCCTTGATAACCATGTCGTTGACCGAGAGCTTGTAGGCCGGAGCGTTGTCCTTGCGCGGAGCCGCATCGTTCAGCTGGGCGCGCAGCGCCAGCAGCGCATCGAGCTCGCAATCGACGCTGACGTAGAAATGCGGGATCGTCTGCTTGGATTCGACCAGGCGTCTGGCGATCGTCTTGCGCATGCCGTCATGCGGCACGAGCTCGTAGGAGCCAGGCTCGAAGAGCTTGAGCACAGCTTCTTCGGACGCGCCCTTCGGCGCAGCGGCCGGAGCCGGAGCCGCGGAGGCTTGCGGAGCGGAGGCAGCAGCGGCAGGGGCTGCGGCCTTGGCGCCGCCACCGGCAACGGCGGCCTCGATGTCGCTCTTGACGACGCGGCCGTGCGGGCCGGAGCCTGCGATTGCCGAAAGGTCGATACCGGCTTCCTTGGCCAGCCTGCGGGCAAGCGGCGAAGAGAAGGTGCGGTTGCCATCAGCCGAAACCGAGGCGGGTGCAGCGGCGGGTGCAGGTGCCGCAGCCGGAGTAGGCGAGGCCGGAGCCGGTGCAGCATCGGCCTTCGGCGCGGCTGCACCGTCAGCTTTCGGTGACGGAGCAGCGGAACCCGCACCGCTTGCGGCAGCGGAGACATCCTCGCCATCGGCGGCGAGAACCGCGATCAGCGCATTGACCTTGACGCCTTCGGTGCCGGCCGCAACGACGAGCTTGGCGACCGTGCCTTCATCGACGGCTTCGACTTCCATCGTCGCCTTGTCGGTCTCGATCTCGGCGATCACATCGCCGGACTTGACCTTGTCGCCTTCCTTGACCAGCCATTTCGAAAGATTGCCTTCCTCCATGGTCGGAGAGAGGGCGGGCATCGTGATATTGATCGGCATTAGTGGCCCTCCCTGAGCGAATCGACAACGGCGAGTTCAAGCTGCCGCCCACCAGTCGACTTTCCAATTGTGCGTGCCAAAATAAAATTGAACGCAAAAAAACTTGCGATCAGACCGCTAATAGCACCACCCCATTGCAGAAACGGAGTCATCGTCTCTTGCTGTATGCCGGCAACCCGACCAGCAAACCCTAAAACGAACCCAAAAACTGCACCGGCAACAAAACCGCAGATGACGCTGAGTAAAACGAACTTCCAATAGATTGACCAAGCAATGCGCCTGACATCTTTCATCACGGCCATCGCCCGCCCCTTATTTGTAGCAAACAGCCTTCACCGCATCGACCACTTCGCCGACGTTCGGAAGTGCGAGCTTTTCGAGATTGGCGGCGTAAGGCATTGGAACGTCCTTGCCTGCGATCGTCAGGATCGGTGCATCGAGATAGTCGAAGGCCTGCTGCATGACGCGGGTGGCGATTTCGGTGCCGACGGAGGACTGCGGATAACCTTCCTCGACGGTCACCAGACGGCCGGTCTTCTTCACCGATTCGATGACAGTCGGCAGGTCCATCGGGCGGATGGTGCGAAGGTCGATCAGTTCGACGTCGATGCCGAGCTTCTCGAGTTCGGCGACGGCCTTGGTTGCATAACTCATGCCGATGCCGAAGGAGACGACCGTGACGTCTTTGCCCGGACGATGGATGCGGGCCTTGCCGATCGGCAGAACGAAATTGTCGAGCTTCGGCACATCGAAGTGCTGGCCGTAGAGGATTTCGTTTTCGAGGAAGATGACCGGGTTCGGATCGCGGATGGCAGCCTTCAGCAGGCCCTTGGCGTCGGATGCCGTATAGGGCATGACGACCTTCAGGCCGGGAATGGCGCTGTACCAGGCTGCATAATCCTGGCTGTGCTGGGCGCCGACGCGGGCCGCTGCACCATTCGGGCCGCGGAAGACGATCGGAGCGCCCATCTGGCCGCCGGACATGTAGAGCGTCTTGGCGGCGGAGTTGATGATCTGGTCGATCGCCTGCATGGCGAAGTTGAAGGTCATGAATTCGACGATCGGGCGAAGGCCGGCCATGGCGGCACCAACGCCGACGCCGGCAAAGCCATGCTCGGTGATCGGCGTATCGACGACGCGGCGGGCGCCGAACTCCTGCAGCAGCCCCTGCGTGACCTTGTAGGCGCCCTGGTATTCGGCGACTTCCTCGCCCATGACGAAGACGTTTTCGTCGGCGCGCATTTCCTCGGCCATGGCGTCGCGGAGCGCTTCGCGCACGGTCGTCGACACCATTTCGGTGCCGGCCGGGATTTCGGGGTCGTTCGGAACGACGGCCTTCGGCTCGGCCGGAAGCGGTGCTGCAGCGGAACCGGTGTTGGTCGGCTTCTCTTCCTGGGCAACTTCCGGAGCTGGTGCGGCGGCGGGCTTGGCGGCCGAAAGATCCGAAGCGGATTCGCCGTCCTGCAGCAGCACGGCGATCTTGGTGTTGACCTTGACGCCTTCGGTGCCGGCATCGACGAGCAGCTTGCCGATGACGCCTTCGTCGACGGCTTCGACTTCCATCGTCGCCTTGTCGGTTTCGATTTCGGCGATCACGTCGCCCGAGGTGACTTTGTCACCTTCCTGCTTCAGCCATTTGGACAGCGTGCCTTCTTCCATGGTCGGAGAGAGGGCGGGCATGAGGATATCGATAGGCATGGGTTCCCTCCCCGATTACAGCAGAATGTCGGTATAGAGCTCGGATGCATCCGGCTCCGGATCGGCTTGGGCGAAATCGGCGCTGTCGGCGACAATGTCGCGGACATCCTTGTCGATCGCCTTCAGATCGTCTTCGGAAGCCCAGCCCTTTTCGACGAGGCGTGCCTTCACCTGTTCGATCGGATCATGCTCGGAGCGCATCTTCTGCACTTCGTCCTTGGAGCGATACTTCGCCGGGTCGGACATGGAGTGACCGCGATAACGATAGGTCAGCATTTCGAGGATGATCGGACCCTTGCCTGAACGGCAATGTTCGAGCGCCTCGTCGGCTGCAGCCTTGACGGCGCGGACGTCCATGCCATCGACCTGAATGCCGGGAATGCCGAAGCCGGAACCGCGCAGCGAGTAATTCGACTGCGCGGTGGCGCGTGCGGTCGACGTGCCCATGGCGTAACGGTTGTTCTCGACGATGTAGACGATCGGCAGCTTCCAGAGAGCAGCCATGTTGAAGCTCTCGTAGACCTGGCCCTGGTTGGCGGCGCCGTCGCCGAAATAGGCGATGGAGACATTGTCGTTGCCGCGGTAGCGGTTTGCAAAGGCAAGACCCGTTCCGAGCGAGACCTGGGCACCGACGATGCCGTGGCCGCCGTAGAAATGCTTCTCTTTCGAGAACATGTGCATCGAGCCGCCCTTGCCGTGGGAATAGCCGCTGCGACGCCCGGTCAGTTCCGCCATGACGCCGCGGGCTTCCATGCCGGTTGCCAGCATATGGCCGTGGTCGCGATAGGCGGTGATGACCTGGTCGCCATCCTTCTGCGCCATCTGCATGCCGACGACGACAGCTTCCTGACCGATGTAAAGGTGACAAAAGCCGCCGATGAAGCCCATGCCGTAAAGCTGGCCGGCCTTCTCCTCGAAGCGGCGGATCAACAGCATCTCGCGATAGGCCTTGAGCTCTTCATCGCGATCGAAGTCGGCTACCGGGCCTCCATTCGATGCTTTGGCTGCCGGTTTTGCTGCAGTTTTGCGGCTGGAAACGGTCGCGGTCTTTCGCGGCGCCATTCAACCCTCCCTATGGGTTTGTCGGTTCTTGGTGGCGCGTACCATAGGGAAGAAATATGACCACAGCAATGCCATAAATGCATGGCTCGTATTCAACGCTAAACCGTTGAAAAAACTACGAATATTTCAATTAACCTATTTCCGGTTAATTGGAATATTGGTTGAAAACGACGATCTCGTCGGCGCGCGACATGTTGAGCTGATAACGCGCTTTTTCGTCCAGCATATCCTTGTCGAGCGAGCCATCACTCAAGAGCGCAACCTGATTTTCAAGATGTTCGCGCTTTGCTTTCAAGACGGCAAGCTCTTTTTCACGCGCGACACGCTGACGCTCGAATGTCTCCGTCGCGCGCAGGCCGTAATCGCCATGGATGCAATGATAACCGAAGTAGGAAAGGAAGGCGACCGTCATGGCCGGAATGACGAAGCGACCGATTCTTCTCTTTTTATGATGCTTTGTCCACATACACGCATGCTCTTGAACGCATTACCAATTCGTTCAATCTAGCGCGCAGAGATTAACCGTTCGTTGACTCTAAAAAACGGGCAAGAAAAAACCCGCGCCGGGAAGGCGCGGGTTAAACAATCAAAAGTCAGATCCGATCAGCCGCGGATGATCGAGCGGCCGGCATACTGGGCCTGGGGTCCGAGGCCTTCTTCGATGCGGATCAGCTGGTTGTACTTGGCAAGACGATCGGAACGCGACAGCGAACCGGTCTTGATCTGGCCGCAGTTGGTGGCGACCGCGAGATCGGCAATGGTCGAATCTTCCGTCTCGCCGGAGCGGTGCGACATGACGGCGGTATAGGCCGCCTTGTGCGCCGTGTTGACGGCGTCGAGCGTTTCCGTCAGCGAGCCGATCTGGTTGACCTTGACGAGGATCGAGTTGGCGACGCCCATGCGGATGCCGTCGCGAAGACGGGCGGAGTTGGTGACGAAGAGGTCGTCGCCGACGAGCTGGGTCTTCTTGCCGGCCAGGTCGGTCAGCGTCTTCCAGCCGTCCCAGTCGTCTTCGGCCATGCCGTCCTCGATCGAGATGATCGGGTAGTTGGCGGCGAGCTCGGCCAGATATTCGGCCATGGCGCCCGATTCCAGCGTACGGCCTTCCCCTTCGAGAACGTATTTGCCGTCCTTGAAGAATTCGGTCGAGGCGCAGTCGAGGCCGAGGCACATGTCGTCGCCCGGCTTGTAGCCGGCTTTCTCGATCGACTTCATGATGAAGTCGAGGGCCTCAGGCGCGCTCTTCAGGCCCGGCGCGAAGCCGCCTTCATCGCCGACATTGGTGTTGTGGCCCTGGCTAGCAAGTTCCTTACGCAGCGTATGGAAGACTTCCGAACCCATGCGCACGGCTTCGGCGATCGAATCGGCACCGACCGGCAGGATCATGAATTCCTGGAAATCGATCGGGTTGTCGGCATGGGCGCCGCCATTGATGATGTTCATCATCGGCACCGGCAGCAGGCTGGCGGAAGCGCCGCCGACATAACGGTAGAGCGGCAGGCCGGAGGCCTGGGCGGCAGCCTTGGCGACGGCCAGCGACACGCCGAGAATGGCATTGGCGCCGAGACGAGACTTGTTCGGCGTGCCGTCCAGCTCGATCATGATGTTGTCGATCTGGATCTGGTTTTCGGCGTCGATGCCGCCGATCGCGTCGAAGATCTCGGTGTTGGCGGCTTCGACCGCCTTTTCGACGCCCTTGCCCAGGTAGCGCTTGCCGCCGTCACGCAATTCGACCGCCTCATGCGCGCCCGTCGAGGCGCCCGAGGGAACGGCCGCGCGGCCCATGCTGCCATCTTCGAGATAGACATCGACTTCGACGGTGGGGTTACCACGGCTATCGAGAATCTCGCGGGCGATGATATCGGTGATTGCAGTCATGGGTTCTTCCTGCTCGGTGGATGATAAGTCGGTTCGAAACCTGTCTTAGTCGAAGGCGTGCAAATTACAATGCTGCAATTTCCAGCCTTCGAACCAGCGTTCCCGGCCTATAGCACGATCATGTCAGGCTGTTGAACGTCAAGCCTTGGCGACCGCATCGAAGGCAAGCAGCTTTTCGAGAAGCCGCGGCATGTCCTTGAGATAGACCATGTTCGGGCCGTCGGAAGGGGCATTGTCGGGGTCCTGATGGGTTTCGACGAAGACACCGGCGATACCGGTAGCCACCGCTGCGCGCGCCAGGGTTTCCACGAATTCCCGCTGCCCGCCGGAGGATTCGCCCTGCCCGCCCGGCTGCGCCACGGAATGGGTTGCATCGAAAATAACGGGCGCGCCCATCGCCGCCATGATCGGCAGCGAACGCATGTCGGAGACCAGCGTATTGTAGCCGAATGAGGCGCCGCGCTCGCACAGCAGCACGTTCGGATTGCCACTGGCATTGAGCTTCTTCAGAACGTTCTTCATATCCCAGGGAGCGAGGAACTGGCCCTTCTTGACATTGACGACGCGGCCGGTCTTGGCGGCGGCGATGAGAAGGTCGGTCTGGCGGCAGAGGAAGGCCGGAATCTGCAGGACGTCGACGACCCTTGCCACCTCGGCGCATTGCTCGGCGGTATGAACGTCGGTCAGGACGGGAAAACCGAATTCCTTCTTGAGGTCGGCAAAGACCTCCAGACCCTTTTCGATCCCGATACCGCGCTCGGCCGACAGCGAGGTGCGGTTAGCCTTGTCGAAGGAGCTCTTGTAGACGAGGCCGATGTCGAGCTTTGCGCAAAGCTCTTTCAGCATGCCGGCAACCATGAAGGCGTGGTCGCGGCTCTCCATCTGGCACGGCCCCGCAATCAGCGACAGGCGGCCGGTATTGGAAAAGGTGACCTGGCCTTGGCCTTCGCCAATCCTGACCTCGGAATTCGTATCAGTGCTCATCGTGTTTCCTCGAAGGCGAAGAGCGTGCCCTGCCCGGGCGCGGGCTTCACCAGAATGCGATTGTTCTTGCGCGTGTATGTCACCCCGTTAGCAGCCAAATGCGCTTCTGTCACGGCAAGATCGGCGACAGCAAAGAGGATTGCCCGGCCGCGCAGGCCGCGATCTGCGAATGAGCCGGCGATGTCGAAATAGGCCTCCAGCCCTTCTGGCGTCATCAGGCTGATTATCGCATTCGATGCCGCGATAGTGACGCCGAAACCGGTTTTCTCGACTGCCGATTGCGCCACGGCAAGGCTGACGAACGCAGCGAATGCGGCAGCATCAGGTGCGCAAAGCGCGATCTCGACTATGCCGGTGACACCATTGGCATGCGTCTCCAGCGCGGCCCGGTCGGCCGGTAGCGGATTGATGCGCTCGACGGTGAAAAGCAGGAGATCAGGCGCGCGCAGGTCGCCGGCGAAAGCCAGCTTGAAGCCCGCAATCGTCTCGGAACCGTCCGGCATCGTCATCGGCCGGGTGAACTGCAGCATCTCGCCGGCGCTCGATCCGGCGCCGACGAAATCCTGATGATCGATGCCGGCATCCTTGCTGCCGAACGCCAGCCCCGAAAGCCCCTCCTCGCCACAGCGGAAACGGAAGGCCTGGTTGCGGGCAGTGAAGACATTGCCTTGCCGCACCGATGCCTCGCTCTCCTCGACGCTCGCAATCCCGAGCGGCTCCAGATAGGTCTTGTCGGCAAAAAAGACGCAGGCGTTTTCCGTTCCAAAGGGATGGCGCGCATCGGCGGCAACGGTGAAGCCGAGCTTGCCGAGCCTCTCGCGCGCCAGATCGATATTGACGACCGGCAGCACGACATGATCCAGCGGGTGCGGTTTGGCGGAATGCTCGCTCATGATTATCCCTCCCTCAAACGGCAAGAGATGTGCGACGGCGCGCCCCTCAATGCAAGAGATGTGTCCCAATCCGGCGAAAGAAAATAAAAATCTCAACGAGTTGGCACCAAGTTTTACGGAAATTTAGCTACTTGCGGAACACATATGGAACATATAGTGTCTGTTCTGGATTTGTTTCAATCACGAGGTCACAACGTCGATGCTCACGCGCAAACAACAGGAGCTTCTCCTTTTCATTCATGAGCGCATGAAGGAATCCGGCGTTCCGCCATCTTTCGACGAAATGAAAGATGCTCTGGACCTCGCCTCCAAGTCCGGGATTCATCGCTTGATTACAGCGCTCGAGGAGCGAGGCTTCATTCGCCGCCTACCGAACCGCGCCCGCGCGCTCGAGGTCATCAAGCTTCCGGAGGCCTACAGCCCCAGCATTCAGCCCCGGCGCGGATTTTCGCCGAGCGTCATCGAGGGCAGCCTCGGCAAACCGCAGCCGGTCGCCACTCCTGCTCCCGCGAAGCCCGTCGCCGACAACGGCAACTCGGTCTCCGTGCCGGTCATGGGCCGAATCGCTGCCGGTGTGCCGATTTCAGCGATCCAGAACAATACCCACGACATCGTCGTTCCGGCCGACATGCTCGGCTCCGGTGAACATTATGCGCTCGAGGTCAAGGGCGATTCGATGATCGACGCCGGCATCTTCGACGGCGACACCGTGATAATCCGCAACGGCAGCACCGCAAGTCCTGGCGACATCGTCGTTGCTCTGGTCGACGACGAAGAAGCGACACTCAAGCGCTTCCGCCGCAAGGGCGCCTCGATCGCACTGGAGGCCGCCAATCCGGCTTACGAGACCCGGATCTTCGGGCCGGACCGTGTCAAGGTTCAGGGCAAACTTGTCGGTCTCATTCGCCGCTATCACTGACATTGGCCAGGCCCGATTCGGTAAAACTATTGCTGCGCCAGTCATAGGCGCGATGGCGCATCCATGGCCGCGACAATGCATCGAATGCCGTTGCGACCTCGAGGCCAGCGTCCGTGAAGCGCAACTCGATAGAACCGGTTCTGCGCAGCGTTTCACCGGTGAAGAGCGTCGCGCCTGAGCGGCAGCTGTTGAAGCGAAAGCGGACCGACGTCACGACGATATCGGCCGCGTCGCATGCCGGGCCGAGGTAGGCGGCGTTGTCGATGACGGTTACCACCTGACCATTGCCAAGCCTTGATGTGCACCAGGCCTTCTTGACGCAGGAAAAGCGGTTTGCGTCACCGCCCGCTGCGGCCGACCGCATCGCGGTCCTTGCTTCGTTCTGCTGATCGCGGGAAAGCCTGACGCGGCGATCTTCTCCCTGCGTTGGGAGAGCAGGACCATCCAGCATCTTCGGCGGATCATGCCTCGGCAGGACCAGCGCTCTCTGCCACTGATCGAAGATGAAATCCGGCGGTCTTTCACGGTTGGAAGCCATTGCCGCCGCCTCGACGATTGCAACGAGACTGCCATCCTCCGAAATCACCAGATCCGGCGGCCGGGGAACCGGCAGAAGCAACAGGATGAGCGTTGAAACCGCGATGATCGATGTGCCGACATGGCGCAAGCGGGTGCGGAGCAGCGTCAGCAGCAGAAAGCCTGCCACTGCGACAGCGAAATACCAGGCTGGCAAGCGGCCGACGTCGATATTACCATCCCAGCCGGACACCGTCTTTGCCACCGCGATCACCAGATCGAGGCCGAATCCGACGACCTTCCAGGGCAAAACATCCAGACCGAAAGGCATGAGCAGCATCGCCAGCAGGCCGGCCGGCATGACGATGAAGGAGATGATCGGCATTGTCGCGAGGTTTGCCGGCAGGCCGTAGGCGGTCAGGCGATGAAAATGCTCGATCGAAAACAGCGCGGTGGAAAAACCGCCGATCAGCGAGGTCAGGAAGACGCCGCCGAAGAAGCCTGCAATCGTAACGAAAGGCCTGATGATCGGCAGCTTCAGGAAGGCGTTTTCGCGGACGCGCCGGTCCTTCCACAGCTGATAACCCGAGACCAGCGCCAATGTCGCGGCAAAAGACATCTGGAAGCTCGGACCCAAAACCTCGGACGGCGAAATGACGATGATGACGAGTGCGGAGAGAGCGACATTGCGCAGGCTGATCGACGGCCGGTCGAAGAAGACCGCAATCAACATGATGGCCATCATGATGAAAGCGCGCTCGGCAGAGACCGCAAAGCCCGAGATCAGGAAATAGGCGGTGACGGCGATGAGCGCGCCGGCGGCAGCGATCTTCTTCGTCGGGTAGGCCTCAACGATGCCGGGAAAGAGGCTGAGCAGCATCCGGAAGCCGACGAAGAAGATGCCGGCCGATAGCGCCATGTTGAGACCGGAGATGGCGATGATATGAGCCAGACCGGACTGGCGCAGCGCCTCCGTCGTCGCATCCGAAATGGCCCGCCGCTCGTCCGTCACCAGAGCAGCGGCAAAAGCGCCGGTGTCGCCGGGCAGGATTGACCTTATGCGGTCGCCAATGCCGCTGCGCAACCGGTAGAGCCCTTCGAGCAGCGCTTCCGCCGTCGATCTTGCAGCCTGGGGAGCTGCCTGCGCATCGACCTTCGTCGGTGCACCGTAGAAGAAACCGTTGGCGCCGATGCCATCGAAATAGGCACTGAAGGAGAAGTCGTTGAGCTCGGGAAGAGCTGGGCCCGCCGGCGGCGTCAGCCGCGCCCTGCCGGTGATGAGATCGCCGATCTCGAAGGCCGCGTCCGCGCCGCGGGCGATCGCGGTGATACGTTCCGGCCGCCGCTTCACCTGTGGCGCCTCAGTGCCGGTGACGGCAAGAATGTAGCGCCACCGCCCGCGACCGTCGCCTTCGCGCCGCTCGACGCGGCCGGTCACCGTCGTCGTCACGGCGGAATCGAGGATCACTGTGGAAGCCCGCCGGCTCTCGAACTGCGCCGTGACCATGCCGCAGGCCACGAGCGAAAGCGCAAGCAGCGTTGCCCGCACCGCGGCCCGGCGGCTGGCAATGAGAACCGCCACGGTCAGCGCCAACAGGCAGAGCAGCGATGCAATGAGAGGAAAATCCGATGCCGCGAGAAACCAGACGGCTGACCCGGCGCCGAGGAAGACCGGCGAGAACAGCAGCAGGCGGCCATGGTCCGCCTCCTCGCCCAGCATGCGCATGCCGGCACGCAGCAAGTGAGAGGCTGCGGCCGGCAGCCGGTGGCGCATTGGTGTCGCCGACTGCGTCCTTGTCGATCGCGTCACCACGACAGGTGGTGAAAAACTGTTGGAGTCGGCGAGGCCTTCGCCTGCTTCCGGCCGCAATTCGACTGTCGTCAACTCCTGCATGAACCGCCCAAGCCCGGCTGTGAAGGCGGCCAGAATGCAACCTCCAATCAAATCCGGCAAGGATAATCGATTGAAATATGAGGGAAAATCGCGAGCCCCAAAAGAGCAGTCGAATCATCGGCTTCCGATATGCGTGCGGCTCATCGCTGCAGTGCCTAAAAGATAATACCGCAATGCACAAAATGCCGTCACGGTAACTTGGCATTAGCCTCGCGATCATATAGCTATCGGTGAGGACGCTTAACCCCTATGGCGCTTTTATGGCGCCACCGCCATTTCGGAGGATCAGCATGACGGATCAAAGCGCTACAATAAAAATTGGTGACAAGTCTGTCGACCTTGCTGTCAAAAGCGGCACGATCGGCCCGAGCGTCATCGATATCGGTGCCCTCTACAAGAACACCGCTTCCTTCACCTACGATCCGGGTTTTACCTCGACTGCATCCTGTGAATCGAAAATCACCTACATCGACGGCGACGAAGGTGTCCTGCTGCATCGCGGCTATCCGATCGAGCAGCTCGCCGAGCACGGCGACTTCCTCGAAGTCTGCTACCTCCTGCTTTACGGCGAACTGCCGACCACCGTGCAGAAGAAGGATTTCGATTACCGCGTCACGCACCACACCATGGTGCACGAGCAGATGAGCCGCTTCTTCACCGGCTTCCGCCGCGATGCGCATCCGATGGCCGTCATGTGCGGCTGCGTCGGCGCGCTGTCGGCCTTCTATCACGACTCGACCGACATCACCGATCCGCACCAGCGAATGGTCGCCAGCCTGCGCATGATCGCCAAGATGCCGACGCTTGCCGCCATGGCCTACAAGTACCATATCGGCCAGCCCTTCGTTTATCCGAAGAACGACCTCGACTATGCCTCGAACTTCCTGCGCATGTGCTTTGCCGTGCCTTGCGAGGAATATGTGGTCAATCCAGTGCTTGCCCGCGCCATGGACCGCATCTTCATCCTGCATGCCGATCACGAGCAGAACGCCTCGACCTCGACCGTCCGTCTCGCCGGTTCGTCGGGTGCCAACCCGTTCGCCTGCATCGCCGCCGGCATTGCCTGCCTCTGGGGGCCCGCGCATGGCGGCGCCAACGAAGCAGCGCTCAACATGCTGAACGAAATCGGCACGGTCGACCGCATTCCGGAATATGTCGCCCGCGCCAAGGACAAGAACGATCCGTTCCGCCTGATGGGCTTCGGTCACCGCGTCTACAAGAACTACGATCCGCGCGCCAAGATCATGCAGAAGACGACGCATGAAGTGCTTGGCGAACTCGGCATCAAGGACGATCCGTTGCTCGAAGTGGCGATGGAGCTGGAGCGCATCGCGCTTACCGACGAATATTTCATCGAGAAGAAGCTCTATCCGAACATCGACTTCTATTCCGGCATCACACTGAAGGCGCTGGGCTTCCCCACGACCATGTTCACCGTGCTCTTCGCGCTCGCCCGCACCGTCGGCTGGATCGCGCAGTGGAACGAGATGATCGAGGATCCGGAACAGCGCATCGGCCGTCCGCGCCAGCTCTATGTCGGCGAACCGAAGCGCGACTATATTCCGGTTTCGAAGCGCTGATTGCTTTAAAAGAACCCAAAAGAAAACCCGGTCAGAAACGACCGGGTTTTTTCTTTTTCAAGACATCGAGAAGGATCTCCGCGGCGTGCTCGCCGGGCGGCGTTTCGGTCTGCATTCGTTGCCAGACGAGATCGTAACCCTCGTTCATAGCCTTCAGTTCGAACGTGTCGGCCGACAGCCGCTCCATCCAGCGCGCCAGGCTGGCGCCGCGGACGATCTCGTTCAGATATTCCGGCACGATGGCATAATCGGCGATGATATTGGGCAATGCGCCCGTCCACACCTTAATGCGCGGGGCGAGCAGCCGGATGATCCAATCCGTCTTGTAGACGGACACCGTCGGCACGCCGGCAAGGGCGAGTTCGAGGATCACCGTGCCGGAGGCTGCCATCGCCGCATCCGCTTCGGCAAAGGCCTTCCATTTCTGCGCCGGCCCGATCGCCACCTCCGGCGGCGTGGCCCAGCCGGCGACGAGCCCCTTCACCAGCGCTTCGTTGTGCGGCACGGTCGGCAGCAGGAATCGCATCGGGCCGTTGCGGGCGACGAGTTCCTTGGCCGCGTCCTCGAAGAACGGCAGGAGCTTGGCGATTTCGGAGGATCTTGACCCCGGAAGCATCAGGATCGCCTTGCCCGCTTGCCCGACGGGTGCGCGCCCGGCGCGCAGCCGCCGCGCTTCGAGCAGCGCCGGATCGGCGATCAGGCGATGGCCGACATAGGTGGTCTCGGGCCCGCCGAGTGCGCGCATTATTGCCGGCTCGAAGGGCAGGACGGCGAGCACGTGATCGACATAGGCGAGCATGCGCGTGGCGCGATATTCCTTCCAGGCCCAGACGCTCGGACAGACATAATTGACGACAGGCAGATCGGGCAACGCGGTGCGGACACGCTTGGCGACGCGATGGGTGAAATCCGGGCTGTCGATGATGAGAAGAATATCAGGCCTTGCGGCGATGATCGCAGCCGTTGTCCGGCGGATCAGGGTATAGAGCTTCGGCAGCCGGCTCAGCACCTGGGTGATGCCCATGATCGACAGCTCGGAGAAATCGAACAGGGATTTCAAGCCTTCGGCCTGGAGCCCCTCGCCGCCGACGCCGACGAGTTCCACCGGTCCGCTATGAATCCGCTTCAGGGCGGCGATAAGATCGGCACCAAGCAGATCACCTGACACCTCGCCGGCAATGACGGCGATCTTCAGCGGCGCCCCGTTCATTCGAGCCCCCATGCCTTCAGGCCGCGATCGATGCCGCAGACGAAAAGCCCGGCCTCATCGGCGGCTTTGATGACGGCGGCGCGATCGAGCACCAGCGAGCGGCCGGCCTCGACGGCGACGCCGGCAAGGCCGGCTTTCCTCGCGTTCAGGACCGTGGAAACGCCGATCGCCGGCAAGTCGGCGCGAATATCCTGCTGCGGCTTGCAGAGCTTGACCAGCGCGCCGCGGCGGCGCGGCGAGATGCGCCCGGCGGCTCTGAGACCCGCGACACGCTCCAGCATCTCGTCCGTGCCCTCAAGACCCTCCAGCGCGACGATGCGCCCGCCGATGGCGACGGCGCCCTGGCCGACATCGAGCCGGCCCAGCATCTCAGCGGCATCGGCTGCGCGCCTGATATCGCGCCGGTCTTCCTCGCCAGGCGCTGCAGCGCCAAGCGGGCCGACGTAGGCAAGAAGGTCGGGAGCGATCTCATGAGCGCCGACGACGCGGCGGCCGTTTCCCTCGATCAGCCGGATCACCATCTGCAGCACCGTATCGTCGCCGCCGGACAGCAAGGTGCGGATCGTGGCCGGCATCTTCATCAGCGTGCGCAGCGTCGGGCGCACCTCGCGCCATTCCGGCCGGCGCCGCACGCTGCCGGACATGACGACACGGCCGATGCCGTAGCGGTTCAGGAGGCCCTCGAGAGCTGCAAAATCGCCGACGCCGATGACGGCATGGTCATACCCTTCCCAGCGCCGGTCGCTTTCGTCCTTCAGTGCGACGATGACGGGATTTTCGCCCGCCGCGCGCGCAGCTTCGGCGACATAGGAAGGCAGAAGGCCGCCGCCGGCGATGATCGCCAGCCGGCCCGCAGCGGTATCGCCGGAAAGAGTCACGGACTAGCCCTTCTGCCCCCGGGTCGGCGAGGACAGGGCGCGGTCGCTGTCGGCGGCGATGAAGTCGAGGATGTGGACCGCCTGCTCGCAATCGGCATATTCTTCGCGGATGGCGGCGGCGTTTTCGCGGACGGAGCCTGGCCCTTCGAAGATCGACTTGTAGGCGCGACGCACCCTGTGAATGACTGCGCGGTCGACGCCGGCGCGCGTCATGCCGACGACGTTGAGGCCGCTCAGCAGCCCGGGATTACCGTTCAGCATGCCGTAGGGAATGACGTCGTAGCTGACTGCCGAGAGCCCGCCGACGAAGGCCTGGCGGCCGACGCGGGTGAACTGGTGAACGGCCGATCCGCCGCCCAGGATGACGCGATCCTCGATGACGACATGGCCGGCAAGCATGACGTTGTTCGACATGATTACGTGATTGCCGACCCGGCAGTCATGCGCGACATGGGAATTGGCAAGGAAGAGGTTATTGTCGCCGACGATCGTCTGGCCGCCGAAATCGGCCGTGCCGGTGTTCATCGTCACGCCCTCGCGGATCGTGCAACTGGCGCCGACCGTCAGCGTCGTCTCCTCGCCGCCATGATGAACGCTCTGCGGATCGCCGCCGACGACCGCCATCGGGAAGATACGCGTGCCCTTGCCGATCACGGTGCGGCCGGTGACGACCGCATGCGACACAAGCTCGACATTCGCATGCAGGACAACGTGCTGCCCGACATGGCAGAAGGGACCGATCTTGACGCCCTCACCGATGGTCGCGCCGTCTTCGACGACAGCCATCGGGTGAATGCGGGCGCTTTCGGCGATAGTGCTCATGCCTGATCCTTACGAACGATCATCGCGCCGATATCGGCTTCGGCGACAAGCGCGCCGTCTACCTTGGCGTCACAATGGAATTTCCAGATATTGCCGCGCTGTTTGTGCTTCCTGACATGGAATTCAACACGATCGCCGGGTACGACGGGCTTGCGGAAGCGCGCATTCTCGATGGTCATGAAATAGACGAGGTTGCCTGGCTGGCCATCCTTCTTGGCACAGATCGCACCCGCGGTCTGCGCCATGCCCTCGATCAAGAGAACGCCGGGCATAATCGGAGATTCCGGAAAATGACCGGTGAAATGCGGTTCGTTCACCGTGACGTTCTTGATGCCGATCGCCGTGTTGTCGCCGTCAATCTCGATGATCTTGTCGACCATGAGAAACGGGTAGCGATGCGGCAGCAGCTTCATGATCTCGATGATGTCAGCCGAAGAAAGCGTTGTCGTGGCTTCCTCAGTCATTTTGCTCGCCTCCAGGTTTCTTCCCGCGCAGCTTCGTCTTGGACATCTGTTGCGCGACATCTCTCAGATAGTCATTCAGCGGGCGCGCAGGTGTGCCACCATATTGTCCGCCGGCGGCAAGATCGGTCATGATACCGCTTTTGGCGGCGATCTGCACGCCGTCGCCGATCGTCACATGCCCCTTGATGCCGACCTGGCCGCCGATCTGCACGCCATTGCCGATCTTCGCGCTGCCGGCAATGCCGACCTGCGCGACGATGGCGCAATGGCGGCCGATCTGAACGTTGTGGCCGATCTGTACCTGGTTGTCGACCTTGGTGCCTTCGCCGATCACCGTATCGTCCATGGCGCCTCGGTCGATCGTGGTGTTGGCGCCGATCTCGACATTATCCTGGATGATCACCCGGCCGATCTGGACGATCTTGATCATGCCGCGCGGACCCGGTGCGTAACCGAAACCATCCTGGCCGATACGGGCGCCGTTGTGGATGATGACGCCATTGCCGAGCAGCGCGCAGAGAATACTGGCGCCGGCCGCAATCGAACAATCCCGGCCAATCTTGACATTCGGACCGATGATGCTGTGCGCGCCGATGCGCGTCCCTTCGCCGATCTCTGCATGCGCCCCGATGACGGCCATCGGCTCGACGATCACGCCCTTTTCAAGCCTGGCGCTTGGATCGATCACCGCGCTTGGCGCGATCTCGCTTTCACCGGAAAAGATGACCGGGCGCAATGCCGCGGGATAAAACAGGCCGCCCGCCATCGCGAAGGCCGCATGCGGATTGGACGACAGGATGACCGGGATATGTGGGGGAATGAGATCGGCGAGCGCCTTGTCGCAGATCACCGCCGAGGCTTCGCATGTCGCCAGTTCATCGCGGCTGCGGCGCGACAGGATATAACAGACATCGCCTGCCCGGGCCCGGCTGATGGGAGCAACGGACCTGACGATAACATCGGCATAGTCGGAATTGGCAAGTTCCGCCCCAAGAAACTCTGCCAGCTCAACGAGCTTCAGACCTTCATGGGGCAGAAAAAAAACGTTTTGCTCCATCGGCAATGCTCCAGAACGGAATTGAGTCTTACAGTTCCGGACTGCCGATATCAGAATTGGTTGTTGATGCCAAACTTGAAGTTCTGCGTCTTGTCGAAGTCTTCCTTGAGGACCGGGATCGCGTAATCCAGACGCAATGCACCGAAGGGAGACTGCCAGACGACGCCGACACCGACGGAAGCGCGCAGCGAAGCGCTGGTGCCGTCGGCCTGGTCGGACCCAAGAAGCTCGACGTCGTTGCCGAACAGCGTGCCGGCATCGGCAAAGACTGCGCCACGCAGGTTGAAGTCGCGCGGGAAGCCCGGCATCGGGAAGGTCGCTTCCGCAGACGCCGTGAAATAGGTCGTGCCGCCGAGCGGGTCATCGTTATCCCCGCGGATGCGCGGGCCGATACCCTTGTTCTCGAAGCCGCGAATATCGCCGTTGGTCAGCGTAAACTGGTCGAAGACGTTCAGATGGTCACCTAAGGGAACGACATAACCAGCCGAAGCGGAGAGCGAGCCGATGATATCGGCATCGTCAGCGAGCAAGTGGTAATAACGGGCCTTGCCGTAGATCTTGTAGAATTGCGAGTCGCCGCCGAGGCCGGCAAGTTCGTGCGTCGCCGTCGCATAGATGCCTTCACGCGGCAGGACGGTGTCGTCAAGCGTGTTGTAGGTCAGCGTCTGCGAGACGGAAGAGCGTGTCCACGGGCTCTCGTCGACCAGATTGGCGTAGGTCGCCGAAAGATCAGAGGTATCGCCGTCATACTTCATCTGCTTGTAGTTATAGCGGAAGGTCGTCGCCAGATCTTCGGTGATCGGCGCAGTCACACGCAGGACGACGCTGGTTTCCTCGTAGTCGTAGTCGTCGTTGCTCGACGTTTCGCTGCGGTTGACGTCGAAGCCTGCCGCCAGACGATAACCGAGGAAATAGGGTTCGGTGAAGCTGAGGCCGTATGCGCGCGAGCCTTCCTGGCCGCCACCGGCCGAGATGCGGATGTACTGGCCACGGCCGAGGAAGTTCTTTTCCTCGATCGAGGCTTCGAGCAACAGACCGTCGCCGCCGGCGGCATAACCCGCACCGACACCGAACGAACCAGTCGACTGATCCTGCACGTCGACGATCACCACGACGCGGTCCGGCGAACTGCCCGGAGCGGTGGAAATGTTGACCGAGGAGAAGTAACCGAGCGCTTCGAGGCGACGCTTGGCCTTGGTGATCATCTGCTGATTGAAGGCGTCGCCTTCGCTCATGTCGAATTCGCGGCGAATGACGTAGTCGCGCGTGCGGCTGTTGCCGCGGATCTCGATGCGCTCGACATAGGCGCGCTCGCCCTGGTCGACCAGATATTCGACACCGATCGTGTTGTTGTTGAGGTCGCGGTTACCGCGCGGCGTGACGCGCGCAAAGGGATAACCGGCAGACGCCACCTGATCGGAGATCGCCTCGATCGACTTCTGGACTTCCTTGGCGTTGTAGACCTGGCCTTCGCGGGTGCGCACCAGCGGCTGTAGCTGCTCTGAGCCGACGCCTTCGACGGTCGACTGGACGGTCACCGGTCCGAAGTCGTAGCGCTGGCCTTCCTCGATATTGAAGGTGAGCGTGTATTTGTTGGTCGCGTCGTCGAAGGTGGCATCGGAAGAGACGATGCGCATGTCGGCATAGCCGCGATTGTAATAGAACTGACGCAGCGCTTCTTCGTCGGCGTGGAGCTTGTCTTCGTTGTAGACGTCCTTGCGGGTCAGGAACGACAGGAAGTTCGAACGCTTGGTGTTGATGACGGCGGCCAGGCGGCCGGCGCTGTAGGCATTGTTGCCGACGAAGTTGATCGAATCGATCTTGGTGCGGTCACCCTCGTTGATGACGAAGGCAAGGTTGACGCGGCCTTCGCCGAGCGGCACCACCTGCGTCGTGACTTCGACCTCGCTGCGGCCGGTGGCAGCATAGGCTTCCTTGATCGACTGGATATCGGCCTGGATCTGAGTGTCGCTGTAGGGGCCTGCGGCGTGGGTCTGGACGATCGTCGCGAGCTTGTCGTCCTTGATCTTGCGGTTGCCGTTGAAGACGACCTGATTGACCAGCTGGGCTTCCTGAACGTTGACGACGAGCGTGCTTCCTGAAACCGAGATCTTGACGTCGGAGAAGTAGCCCGTCCCGTAGAGCTGCTTGACCGAGGCATCGATATCGCTGTTCGAAAAACTCTTTCCGGGAGCGATGGTGAGGTTCGACCGAACGGCTTCCGCGCCGACACGGCTTGCGCCGCGCACATCGATGCGCTGGATAACCGCGGCCTCAGCGGCCGTAGCGGAAACGAACGTCACAGCACCTGCGCCCGAAGCAACAACACCAGCAGACAGCGCAACCGCCGATACTGCGTTCAAAAACTTTGAACCAGCCTTCATTTCACCCATTACCTTTTGTTTCCCTCGTCCCCGGCCCCAGGAAAACCCGATTCCGGTCACGTGTGTCGTTTTACCCGCTTTTGACATACAAGCAAGGCAGGCCGTTAATTTCTGTTTACTTCATTTGCAAGCGTGACCCATTCGCCACTACAGCCTTGAAACATCGTAAATAAATAGTAATTGGCCTTGCCTTGCTCGTTTACCCTCTCAACGAGCCAATGTCGTTCCAGGTCGTGAAAACCATCAATGTCAGTATCATCGCCAGGCCGATGCGAAATGCAATTTCCTGGGCCGAAGAGCCGAGCGGTTTCCCCCTCACCGCTTCCACCGCATAGAACATCAGGTGGCCGCCATCAAGTACCGGAACCGGCATCAGGTTAAGCAATCCTATCGAAACAGAAAGCACCGCCGCAAGCTGCAACACTGCGCCTATTCCAAGCGATGCCATCTGGCCCGAAGCTTGCGCCACGCGGATCGGCCCGCCCAATTGATCGGCGCGCATCGTTCCGCTGAAGATGTTGCCGATATATTTGAAGGTGCCGGTGACAATGTCGCGGGTCTCGATCACAGCCTCGCGCAGCGACTGCAGCGGCGTATAGGTCTTCAAGCGGAAGTTGCCGGCCTCCCGGCTGGTGACGATGCCGATCTGGCCGAGCTCGACCTTGTTGCCGAACTGGTCGGTCTGGTCTACGCGTTGCGGCACCATCGGCACATCGAGTTTCTGGCCGGCGCGCTCGATCGTCACGACGATCTTCTGGCTCGGGCGAATGCCGACATAGCGGCGCACGTCGTCGAATGTCTCGACCTTGCCGCCGTCGATGGCGACCAGGAGATCGCCTGGAAGGATGCCGGCGGCAGCGGCAGCGCCGTCCGGCTTGACCTCGGCAACGACAGGATCGGCGATCGTGCGGCCATAGACCGAGAAAAGAATGGTGAAGATGGCGATCGCCAGCAGAAAATTGGCGATCGGGCCAGCCGCGACTGTTGCAGCGCGTTTCCACAGCTTGGCGCCGGCAAAGGAGCGCGCCCTGTCCTCCTCGGACATGGCAGCGATCTTGTCGGTGTCGGGCTTGCTCGATGCATCCTCGTCGCCGAAGAATCGGACGTAACCGCCAAGCGGGATCACCGAAATCTTCCAGCGCGTTCCGTGGCGGTCGGTGAAGCCGAATATCTCCGGACCGAAGCCGACGGAAAAGGCAAGGATGCGAATGCCGCTCCAGCGCCCGACGAGGTAATGACCCATCTCATGCACGAAGACGAGCAGGGACAGCACGAGGATGAAGGTGACGATGTTCCCCATCAGAAATGCGTATATGCCGCTCATCGTTTCCATGAGTCCTTTCCGTCAGACTGCCGCGTTTGTCAGAGTCCGAACAATGCCGCGCCAAGCGACGTCATTTCGGCCCCCTTTATCAGGGAAAAAAGCCCAGCAAGCAAGAACGCCGAAAAACAGGCGAAAATCAGTCCGTCGACACGGTCCATGACGCCGCCATGGCCCGGAATGAGACGGCTCGAATCCTTGACGCCGAATTTTCGCTTGATGAACGATTCGAAAAGATCGCCCGACTGGCTGCAAACCGAGAGAACGAACGCCACGCCGGCGGCGATGATTTCAGCGCCCGGAAGCAGAAAATGGACGAGGACGACGCCGGCTGCGACCGCCGAAACGGCGCCGCCGATTGCACCCGACCAGGTCTTTCCGGGCGAGATCGAAGGGGCAAGCTTCGGCCCGCCAAGCGCCCTGCCGACGAAATAGGCAAGGATATCGGTTGCCCAGACGACGGCAAAGATGAAGAGCATGGCGTAAAGGCCAAGCCGGTCATCGCCTCTGATCGCGGCAAGCGACAGGCCGGTGGCGCCGGCATAAAACAGGCCCACTGGCAACCAGCGGCTCGTGCCCTGCAGCATGATCAGGGCGATGCCGACGGCGGTGACGCCGGCCAGCATGCCGGCGGCGAATTCGAAATTGCCGACAAGCACCAGGAAGGCAATTGCCGCCTCGCCGATCCAGCCGACGGCATTGGCGACCCAATCCCGCGCGATGCCTGTCATTTTCGACCATTCATAATAGATCAGCAGGCCGATCACGACCGCCAGGATACGGAAGGCAATGCCGCCATACCAGGTGGCGGCAAGAACGATGGCAGCAAGAATCAGTCCTGAAACGATGCGGAGCTTCAATTCCCTCTGCATCAGGTGCCGACCGCGGCCGCCTGCGACGACAGGCCGCCGAAGCGCCGGTCACGAGAGGCGAATGTCTCGAGCGCCGAGCGGAAGATCTCGGGGCTGAAATCCGGCCAATATTCCGGAAGAAAGATGAATTCCGAATAGGCGGCCTGCCAGAGAAGGAAATTGGAAAGCCGCTCTTCGCCGCTGGTGCGGATGATGAGATCCGGATCGGGAATGCCGGCCGTGTCGAGACGGGCGTTGATCAGTGCCGGTGTAATATCCTGTGCTCTCAGGCGGCCGGCCTCGACATCGCGGGCGAGGCTGACGACGGCGCGGGCGATCTCGTCGCGCGAACCGTAGTTGAAGGCGATGACGAGCGTCAGTGACGTGTTGTCCTTGGTCGTCTCCTCCGCCTCCAGCAACAGGCCGAGAATGTCGCTACGCAGGCTGTGGCGGTCGCCGATCACCTTGATGCGCACGTTCTGGCGATGGAGTTCGGCGAGGTCGCGTCGTATGAAAGCCTTGAGCAAGCCGAGCAGATCGGAAACCTCGGCTTCGGGCCGGCGCCAGTTCTCCGAGGAGAAGGCAAAGAGGGTCAGATATTTTATGCCGGCCGCACCGGCGGCGCGGACTGTCTCGCGCACCGCCTCGACGCCCTTGCGATGGCCCATTGTGCGCGGCAGGCCACGCTGCTTGGCCCAACGGCCATTGCCATCCATGATGATGGCAACATGCTCTGGCACAGTCACAAATACAGATTCCGACATTTCCCGTCCGGTCTTTCCAGGCAAAGGCACAGATCCACTAGACCTGCATGATTTCCTTTTCCTTCTCGCCAAGCAAGCGGTCGATTTCGGAAATCGTCTCGTCCGTCATCTTCTGGACACGTTCCGACTGCGCCCGGCTCTCGTCCTGGCCGATTACGCCGTCTTTTTCGGCTTTCTTAAGGCCGTCCATGCCGTCGCGGCGGACATGGCGAATCGCCACCTTGCTCTTTTCGGCATAGTCGTGCGCCACCTTGACGAGCGACTTGCGGCGCTCCTCGTTCAGCTCCGGCAGCGGGATGCGCAGGTTCTGGCCATCGACGATCGGGTTGAGGCCGAGATTGGATTCGCGAATGCCGCGCTCGACCGCGCTAACCATCGACTTGTCCCAGACGGAAACCGACAGCATGCGCGGCTCGGGCACAGTGATGTTGGCGACCTGGTTCAGCGGCATGCGCGAACCATAGGCCTCGATCGTCACCGGGTCGAGGATGTTGGCCGAAGCACGGCCGGTGCGCAGCGATGCGATGTCGCTCTTGAATGCGGAAATCGCACCGTCCATGCGGCGCTTCAGTTCCTTAATGTCGATACCTTCACTCATATGGATGCTCCCGTCCAGAGCATGATGCCGAAAAGTGTCAGCGGTTTTCGGGCGACATCATGCTCTAACTATTTAATGTAGAACATGATTCAGATTTTAGGCCCCACCGGGCCTAAAATCATCATGTTCTAGCGAGGGCTGCGCCGAAACCGCGGCGCAGCTTACATCAGTTGTCGGAGACGATGGTCTTGAGACCACCGCCCGTCAAGATTTCAGCAAAACCACCCTTCTCGTGGATCGAGAAGACGATGATCGGAATGGAATTCTCCCTGGCGAGCGCTACGGCGGCAACGTCCATCACCGCAAGCCCCCTGTCCAGCACTTCCTGATGCGTCAGCCGGTCGAGCCGGGTCGCATCGGGATATTTCTTCGGGTCGGCGGTATAGATGCCGTCCACCTGGGTGCCCTTGAAGATCGCTTCCGCACCCATTTCGGCGGCGCGGAGTGCTGCGGCGGAATCGGTGGTGAAAAAAGGGTTGCCGGTGCCGCCGGCAAAAATCACCACGCGTCCCATCGACAGATGGTAAAGGGTTGCGCGCTGCGAAAAGCTCTCGCAGATCTCGGGCATGGAGATGGCCGAAAGCACCACCGTATCGATGTTCAGCTTGCGCAGCGAGGTCGCCAGCGCCAGCGCATTGATGATGGTGCCGAGCATGCCCATATGGTCGCCGGTCACCCGGTCGCCGCCCTTGGACGCTACCGCGACACCGCGGAAGATATTGCCGCCACCGACGACGACGCCGACTTCCACGCCCATATGCCGTGCCTCGGCGATGTCAGATGCAATGCGGTCCGCCACCGTCACATCGATCCCGAAACCCTGGCCACCCATGAGCGCTTCGCCGGAAGCCTTGAGTAGAACACGTTTATAGACAGGCTCTAAAGACATCTTGGCTCCTCGTAAATTGCCGTGAATGCCCGATACACGAAGGGCACCGCGTTGTCACGCGATGCCCTTCGTGTTTTCCCAATTATGGCTGGAAGATCAACCCTTGACGGCAGCAGCAACTTCGGCCGCGAAGTCGGTTTCTTCCTTCTCGACGCCTTCGCCGAGCAGCAGACGGGCCATGCCGGCAACCTCGATCGGCGCGCCGACGGCCTTTTCAGCTTCCTTGATGGCGGCTGCAACGGTCAGATCCGGATTGATGACGAAAGCCTGCGAGAGAAGAGCGACTTCCTCGAAGAACTTGCGCATACGGCCGTCGACCATCTTCTCGATGATATTGTCCGGCTTGCCGGAAGCGCGCGACTGCTCGATGAAGACGTTGCGCTCGCGCTCGGCGACGGCGGCATCGACTTCTTCCGGGCGGATCGCCAGCGGCGCAGTGGCGGCGATGTGCATGGCAACCTGACGGCCGATGGCATTCAGGGCTTCCTTGTCGCCGGTCGACTTCAGCGCAACGAGAACGCCGAGCTTGCCGAGGCCGTCGGAAACGGCATTGTGGATATAGGTGGCGACGACGCCGTCCTCGAGCGAGAGAGCAACCGAACGGCGCAGGTTCATGTTCTCGCCGATCGTTGCGATCGCATCCTTGATCGTGTCGGACACGGACTTGCCGGATGCCGGGTAGATCGCAGCGGCAACGGCATCGACAGTGCCGTCGGTCGAGACGGCGACCTTGGCGATGCCGCGAACGAGTTCCTGGAAGGCATCGTTACGGGCGACGAAGTCGGTTTCGGAATTGACTTCGACGACGACAGCCTTGGTGCCCTGGCTCGAAACGCCAATGAGGCCTTCGGCAGCGGTGCGGCCGGACTTCTTGTCGGCCTTGGCGATGCCCTTGGCACGCAGCCAGTCGATCGCCGCTTCCATGTCGCCAGCGGTTTCAGCAAGAGCCTTCTTGCAGTCCATCATGCCTGCGCCGGTCTTTTCGCGCAGTTCCTTCACCATTGCAGCCGTAATCTCGCTCATTAGCTTCCTCTTGTCGGTTCATACGGTGGGCCGCAAAGCGCGGCTCGGCACCGGATTGAGGCACGAAATGTACCTGTATGTATGACAGCGTGATGAAGACGCGTCATATGAAACTTATCGGACGGAGAGCCTGACGCCCTCCCCTTGAAACAGGCAAGGCCGCCGAACTTCGATGAGTCGCGAGCGGCCTTTCCCAGTCTCTGCAAGCATTGGCGGACCTTTTCGATCCGCCCGCCTTCATCAGCCTTCGGCTGCTTCCTCGAGAGCCGGCTCGACCGGAACTTCGGAGGATGCGCCAAGATCGCGGCCGGAAGAGCCCTGCTGACGCGCGATGCCGTCGATGGCGGCGCGGGAGATCAGCTCGCAGTAAAGAGCGATCGCGCGCGATGCGTCGTCGTTACCCGGGATCGGATAGTCGATCAGGTCCGGATCGCAGTTCGAATCGATGATGGCGACAACCGGGATGCCGAGGCGCTTGGCTTCGTCGATCGCGATCTTTTCCTTGTTGGTGTCGATGATGAACATCAGGTCGGGCGTGCCGCCCATATCGCGGATACCGCCAAGAGCCTTGTCCAGCTTTTCGCGTTCGCGCTCGAGGTTCAGGCGTTCCTTCTTGGTGAAGCCCTGGGCTTCGCCGTTCAGGATCTCGTCGAGCTTGCGCAGACGCTGGATCGAGTTGGAGATCGTCTTCCAGTTCGTCATCATGCCGCCGAGCCAGCGCGAGTTGACGTAGTACTGGGCCGAGCGCTTGGCGCTGTCGGCAATGATCTCAGACGCCTGGCGCTTGGTGCCGACGAAGAGAACGCGGCCGCCGCGGGCAACGGTGTCGCTGACGACCTGAAGGGCGCGCGACAGCATCGGAACGGTCTGGGCCAGATCGATGATGTGAATGTTGTTGCGATCGCCGAAGATGTACGGCTTCATCTTCGGGTTCCAGCGATGCGTCTGGTGGCCGAAGTGGACGCCTGCCTCAAGAAGCTGACGCATAGAAAAATCAGGCAATGCCATGCCTTGTTACTCCTTTTCCGGTTGAACCTCCGCAAGGCGAACAGCACTCTCTTCGAGGGTGCCACCGGGCGGAACAGCCCGGATTTCTCCCGGACGATCCCATGCCTTACGTGTGGAATGCCGGTGCCCATACATTCGATTTGGTGCAAAAGCAAGGCTTATGCCGAAAAAACCTGGCGGCTCAGCTTGCCAGCGTCGGCAGCAGCGACAGCATGACGCCTGCGTCGGGCATCGGCAGGATGGCATCGACCTCGGCCGGCAGCAGGGTGCCGATCGCGCTGTCGGCGTTGCCGGTGGCGGTCCCCAGCGGACCGCGGAAGCCGTGCCTCGTCCAGGCAAGCTCCTGAAGATTCGGGCTCACCAGCGCTTCGATCAACCGGTTGGCATTCTCGTCGACGACGATCAGCGGATGCGCCGAATAGACGGTCGGGCGCGGATAGAGCACCACCGGCTTTGCGCCGGCACTCGCCTTGATGCGCTCCCAGCGTGCGGGATCGGCGAGGATCCATTCGACCAGCTGGTTCTCATAACCGACGATCATCGGCTCGCCACCGAGGCCGCCTGCGAGATACTGGTCGAAAAGTTTGCCTGAGGACGGCGACTTGAAGCCCATATTGCGGAAGATCGCCTGCACCTTGCCGCCAAACGTAGCAAGGTCGCCTGAAGTCGCGACATTGCCGCTGAACAGGCTGAGCACCAGGCCTGCGAACATGAAGCCGGAATTGGAGCGGTTGGGATCGGTCGAGACGATGCGGGCGCGGCCGTAGAGCGAATTGACGCCGAGCTTCGACCAGTCGGATCCGGCAAGGATCGCATCAAGCAGCGCCTTGAGGTCGAGCTGATGATGGCCTTCGTTCGTCACCGTCACCAATCCCGCTTTCATCAGTCCGTCGACAACGGGCTGCCAGGAATAGACGACGATCGGCGTGTTCAGCACGACGCGGTCGTTGCGGATAGAAATGCCGTTCTGCCTGGCGATATCGACCATGATCGACGAGGACGGCCAGAGGAATTGCGGATGCTGCGACAGCAGCGCCTGTTCGCGAACCATCTCGACGGAGCCGGCGACGCGGCCGTTCACCGTCAATCCGTATCCGCCGAGCGCGCTGATGACGTCGGGGTCGGCCAGGAAGGCCTCCTTCTCGCCGCCGACGAAGCCGAACAGCGTCGTGCGGCTGCCGAGCAGGCCCTGCAGTTCCGGCCGATCCCGGACGGCGAAATAACCGCCGGTGCCGACGACGCCGGCTCCGAGCAGTCCCACTCCAAAGGCGCGACGAGAAAGGGCCATCAGCGTCCAATATCCTCTTTGAGCGATGCCTGGATGAGGCGCAGATCGGTGTCGAGCGTGCCGAGCTCCTCATCAACCAAGCTGTCGGCATAATGGACGAAGGCCTCTTCGAGCTTGACCAGCACGCCGCGCACTTCCTCCAGTTGCTTGGGGTCGGGAACGCGCTTGGCCTCGATGACGGCAAAACCTTCCGCCACCTCGGCAGAACGCGGCAGATAATAGGAGAGGAACCGCCGTACCGCATTGGCGCTCTCGGGCTTGGCCTCGACCTTGTGAAAGACATCAGCGGCAATTTCGGCGAGATGGCGGACTGCGGCTGCCATCTGACGATCGCTTATCGTGTCGGCGGCGGTCTCCAGCCTCTGCGCAAAGGGAACGGCGGCCTCCAGCAGGTCGCGGGCAAAGGCGACGCGCCCGCTGCCGATGCTCTTGATATCGAGGCCTTCGAACAGCCGGCGCGGCGCGAGCAGAATGACGAGGCCGGCAAAGACCAGAAGGGCGATGATGGCGGCGATCCAGAAGGGCATGCCGGCGGCAAAGCTCAAGAGCGGCACGGTGATTGCCGCCGCCAGTCCCGCCACGATCCAGTTGCCGTCATTGCCGAGCCAGTTGCGCATGCCTGTCCTAATTGTAGCCTCGCGCGGTGCGGAAGGCGGTGGCGAGATCCGAACCACCGTCGAACACGCGCGCCGAGGTCAGCTTGGCGAGACTGTCGAGCTGGGTCTTGTCGGCATCGCCGAATGTGATGCCGAAAATCGGCACATGCGGCTCCATCGCGTTCCATTCTCTGGTGAAGGCCTGGCTTTGATCATCGGACTTGCCGTCGGTCATGATGACGATGGCAGGCAGATAAGTCGAGAGCTTGTCGGTTCGGGCAATCTGCTGCAGAGCCCGTTCGGCGCAGGCATACATGTTCGTGCCGCCATTCGCCTTCTGCCGGGAAATCTCGTTCAGCAGCCCTTCCTGCTCCAGCGGGTTTCCACTCGCCATGAAGGTGTTGCGCACGCTGCCGTCGAAGGGAATGACGATGATCTGATCAGCGGGCGACCATTGCACCAGCACCTTGCTCGCTTCGTCTGGCGTCAACAGGAAACGCATCGCCTTCTGCAGCTGGTCCTCGCCGTCCCCCTGCATCGAGCCGGAAAAATCGAGGCAGAGCGCGGTCAGGGACGGTTTGCGCAGCACGGCCTGATAAAGGTTGAGCGCCTGGCGGATGACGCCCGCCTCCGGCATGCGGATCGCCGTCACCAGCCGGGCGGGATCGAAGTTCCAGCTCGGCTCCGGCTTTGCGGCAACGCCGGTCAAGGGAATGCGCCGGCCGGTATCGGCAATGCGCTGCTGCACGGGGGCCGAGCTCAGATAGGCGAGCAGATCGTTGAAGAAGGTCTGGACTTCCGGCCCGCGGCCATGATCGACGAAACCGATAGGCGAATCCGCCATGGCCACACCATCGGCCGGATAGATCGCGTAAAGCGGTTCCTGCGACAGGGCGGCGAGCTTGTCGTTGGTTTCCTTCAGCACCGCCTCGTAATTCCACATCGCATCATAGATCGTGCCCTTGCCGGCGGATTCGACATAGAGATCGGCAAGCCAGCCGGAAGAGCCGGAAGAGCGCACGACACCTGACAGCAGCGACCGGACGCTCTCCTGGACGTGTTTGTCGTCGAGATCGCCGGGCTCGATCACCGGCTTGTTGCCGAGCGCGCTCGACAGCATGGCAAGATAGGCGCTGGCGCCCGAATTGGATTGCGTCGCCGAGGTCATCAGGAACTTCAGCGACCCGCTCTCGACCGCAGCGAGAATGTCCTTCATGAAGACGTCCTTGCCGATCCAGCCGAGCTGCTCAGCCTTCGACCTGCGCACGCCCAAGACCACCGGCGTCTGGGCGATCGAGGTCAGGCTCTTGACGCGGCGCTTGGTGTCGAACATGTCGACCCAGACGCTGGAGGCCGGCCAGACCGCATCCTGCGCGACGCCCTGGTCACTCTGCAGAGCCAGACCGATATCGAGCGTGCCTTCATATTTGAAGGTGCAGGTGGCGTTCTTCTGCTTGCAGAATTCTTCGACGATCGGCTGCAGAACGGTGTTCTCCGATCCCGATACGATCGAGAAATCCGGCCCCTGGCCAAAGGGATTGCAGCCGGCAAGGGGCAGAGCGGCAAGAAGTGCCAGGCCTGAAAGCAGTGCTCGCATCGTCATCTTGCCGATCACGCTTGGGTCATCGCCTTCTTGAGTTCGATCGTCATCTGCTCCATCTGCTGTTCGGCGAGCGCCCGCTTGCGGCGTCCCTCCTCCTGAACCTGCAGCACGCCTGATATCGTATCGATCAGATCCCTGTTCGCCTTGGCGAGCGTGTCGATATCGACGATGCCGCGCTGCGACTGCTGCTCGATTGATATCGCCTGGTC
Organism: Rhizobium aouanii; assembly: GCF_037002925.1. NCBI lineage: Bacteria > Pseudomonadati > Pseudomonadota > Alphaproteobacteria > Hyphomicrobiales > Rhizobiaceae > Rhizobium > Rhizobium aouanii. The sequence continues at coordinate 213,487 of NZ_JBAMYD010000003.1, read as the reverse complement.
CTTCATCATCTCGGACGCCTGGCGGATCATGTCGTTGGTGGCGTCGGTCACCGCCTTCTGCAGGTCGAGCGCCGATTTCTGCCGCGTCAAGCCGAGCAGGATCACCATCTTCTGCTTCCAGGCCGGCACCGTCAGCGCCGAAGTCGCCTGCAGATTCTCGATCAGCGTCTCATCGCCCGCCTGAACGATGCGGATCTGCGGCAATTGCTGGATGCCGAGTTGACGGGCCTGCTGCAGGTAGAAGACCCGCTTTTCCAGCCGGTCGAGCGCCTGCAGGCTGTCCTGATAGGTCTGCGCCTCCAGCATGCCGCCGCCGGGGCCGGTCGCCGCCGCCTCGGCTTGCGCCTTCAGCCTCGGCAGATCGACGCTGCGGAAACGCTCGGCGAAAGTCTTGCCGGCCTGAACATAGGCCTCGAGCCGCATGATCGATTGCCTGGTTTCCTCATGCAGGTCGTCGAGCAGCGCAATGTCGCGCCTCAGCGTATCCTTATGGCGGTCGAGCTCCAGGCCGATCCGGTCGATCTGACCGGCCACGTCTTCGAACTCCGCCTTGAAGCGTTCGAGCCTGGCCTTGGCCGAGAGAAACATGCGACTGAGGAAACCCTTATCCTTCAGCGATGCCGGATCGAGGCTTTTCGATTTGAGGATGATGTCGGTCAGCAGGCGGCCGACATCGCCGAGGTCCTTGTTGCGGACTTCGCGCAGGATCCTGTCGGCATAATCGCTGACCGCCTGCTGGGCGCGGTCGCCATAGACCGAGATGCCGGCACGGTCGGTGATGTTGATGCTATCGGAAATGCGGGCAATTTCCGCCGGATCGGCGACAACAACCGGCAGGGCGGCATTCTGAACAGTCGCGAGATCGGTGTCGGCCATGGTTCGGGCTTTCAAGCTTGCGATGCGTAATGGTCTACGCAGTCCAGCAGATAGACGTCGTCGCAATGGCTTGGCCACCAGGATCGCACCGACCCGAAAAGCAGGACGACAGACGGCGACTCAGTCATCGCTGATCGCCGAACCATAGTGAATTTTATGATACAGTTTTATGACAGGCGAGAGCCCGTCGCCTACTTGCAAACCTCGGCTTTGCGGTCGAGCAGCTCCAGCTTGGCAAGCTTGCCGGTCAGGACGAAATCACCGTAATCCATCGTCAGGTCGCGGGTAATGCCGTTCTCATAGAGCTTGAAGGACATGCGGTAGACCGGCAACGCATCCGATTTCGCACTCTCGTTGAAATAGGCGATCGTCACCGGCCAGAAGGCGGTCTTGGAAAAGGCGCCGGCGTTGCCGGCATCGGCTTCCTCGGCGATCGGCGTCTCCTGCTTGCCGACGATCGTCGTCGTCGCCAGCGACTTGTCGCCGTCGTCCGAACCGTCGAAGACGCGCGCTTCGAAGAAGCGCTTGCCGTCCTTGGCGTGCTGGATCACATCGAGCATATGTTCCGTGGGAAAGCGGCTTTCAGCGAGCTGTAGCTCGCGGCTCGCCGGCTGCTTGAGATCGACCTTGACGCCATCCGGCTGGTCCTGAGCCGCACCGTTGACCTCTTTATCGAGCTGCTCGTCGGTGAAGGATTTGGTGTCGAAGGTGAACTTGCCGTCCTTCAAATTCTCGAAGGTCTTCGTCTGCTGGTCGCTGACACGCACGCTGTCGCCGGTGTCGATCTGCGTCACGAAACGGAAATTGGTGGTGAAGCCCTGGCAATAGCTGCCGTCGAACTCATAGACCATGCGACCGTACATGCCGGCGATGCCGGAGCGGTCCGAGGCGTCCTTCAGTTCCAGATCGTAGACCGCGCGATGGGCGACGAGGCCGGTCGCGATCGCAGCGCTCACCGCGGGCGCAGCCGCCCATGCATTGGCGGAAACGCTGGCGAGAAGCAGAGCGACAAGACTCGATCGGAACATCTATTAACTCCTGTTGGACTCGGTCGCCATGTTATAAGAAGGCTTTCGGCCAAATCGAGGCTCGAAACTGTCATATTGAAGAATCTAGTCTTGATGCATAATTTTTGAAGAATTGACAACAAAAGCGGAGACGAAAATGCCCGATGAAATTGCGGCTCGCCTGATTGAGATGGGGATAACCCTTCCCGAAGCCGCAGCACCTGCTGCAAATTACGTTCCCTATGTCATCAGCGGCAATCTTCTCTACATCTCCGGCCAGCTGCCGCTCGAAGGCGGCAAGGTCGCTGTCTCGGGCCATCTCGGCACGACAGTCGACGTTGCAACGGGTCAGCGCGGCGCCGAACTCTGCGCCATCAACATCCTTGCCCAGGCAAAGGCCGCACTTGGCGGCGATCTCGGCCGTATCCGGCGCGTCATCAAGCTGAACGGCTTCGTCGCCTCGGCGCCTGACTTCGTCGAGCAGCATCTGGTCATCAACGGCGCTTCGAACCTGATTGCCGGCGTGCTTGGCGAAGCCGGCAAACATGCGCGTGCCGCCGTCGGCATGGCGGCCCTGCCGCTGAATGCCGCCGTCGAGATAGACGCTATCATGGAAATCGCAGAATGACCAATGTTGCCTGGATCAGGGAACTGCCGGTCGCCCATCGCGGCTATCACGACCTCAACACGCATGTCTGGGAAAACACGCTTTCGGCCTTCTCGCGCGCCGTCGAAGCGGGCTTTGCGATCGAATGCGACCTGCATTATGCCTCCGACGCCGTACCGGTCATCTTTCACGACGAGGATATGCAGCGCCTGTGCAATCTCAACGGCGACATCCGCGAGCGCACCTCCAGGGAACTCGGACTGATCGCCGTTGGCGGCACGAGCGACAAGGTGCCGACGCTGCGCCAGCTCCTCGATCTCGTCGAAGGCAAGGTGCCGTTGGTGCTGGAACTCAAGGGGCGCGAGGCCGATGACGAAGGTTTCGCCGAAGCTGTGCTCGAGGTCCTCGAAGGCTATGAGGGCAAGGTGGCGCTGATGAGCTTCGACCACTGGCTGCTGCGCGACCTGAAGGCGCTTGGCTCACCCTACCCGCTCGGGCTGACCGCCAACGGCAACACGCCGGAAGAGTTCAAGACGCATGCGAAGGCGATGGAGATCGGTCTCGATTTCATCTCCTATTATTATGACGACCTGCCGAATGCCTTCATCACCGGCGAACGCGAAAAGGGCATTCCCGTCATCACCTGGACGGTGCGTGACGAACAGGCGCGCCGACGCACATTCGCCAATGCAGACCAGATGACCTTCGAAGGCTTCGATCCGCGTATGACTGCCTGACGCTCGCTTTTTGGCCAAGATCATGCGCAGACTGCTGCATAGCTCCTTAAATCGGATCGATTTGAGGATAAAATTATGCAGCAACTCAAAGTGTTACAGCGTCCGTTGCGCGTCTGAAAAGACGCGCGGCGCTGTAAGGCAGAGCCGAGACCATCCTCCCACAGGCTTCGCATTTGTCCCATGACTGATGAATTATCCATTCGCGTCGAACGCTCCTTCACCGCGATTTCCCCGGAGAGTTGGTCCAGGCTTTCCGGGGCGTCGAAGACCTGCGCTGCGATTTCCTACAACCCTTTCGTTTCGCACGCCTTTTTATCGTCGCTGGAAGAATCCGGCTCGGCCGACGCAGAGACGGGATGGCTCGGCCACCATCTGCTGCTCGAGACCGATCGCGGCGAACTGATCGGCGCTCTGCCCGGCTATCTCAAGAACCACAGCCAGGGCGAATATGTCTTCGACCATGGCTGGGCCGACGCATTCGAGCGGGCCGGCGGGCGCTATTATCCCAAACTTCAGTGCTCGATCCCGTTCACCCCGGCGACAGGCCCGCGGCTTCTTGTCGCCGAGGGGCTGCAGCGGCTGCCGATCCAGAGCGCGATCGCCGAAAGCCTGAAGGAGGTGGTGCGCCGGCTCGGCATCTCCTCGGCCCATATCACCTTCGTGCCGGACGAAGAGATCGGCGTCTTCGAGATGGACGGCTATCTGCACCGCACCGACCAGCAATTCCATTTCATCAATGACGGCTATGCCAATCACGAGGATTTTCTCGAAACGCTTGCCTCGCGCAAACGCAAGGCGTTGCGCAAAGAGCGCCGCGCCGCACTTGAAAACGGTATCAGCATCGACTGGCTGACCGGCCGCGACCTGACGGAACGCATCTGGGACCAGTTCTTCAAGTTTTACATGGATACCGGCGGGCGTAAGTGGGGCCGGCCCTACCTCACTCGTAAGTTCTATTCGCTGATCGGCGAGCGCATGGCAGATGATATCCTGCTCGTCATGGCCAAGCGCGACGGGCGCTATATCGCCGGCGCGATCAATTTCATCGGCGGTGATACGCTCTACGGCCGTCACTGGGGCTGCATCGAGGATCATCCCTTCCTGCATTTCGAGGTCTGCTATCACCAGGCGATCGACTTCGCCCTTTCGAAAGGGCTTAAAAGGGTCGAGGCCGGAGCGCAGGGCGAACATAAGCTTGCCCGCGGTTACCTGCCGGTGACGACGCACTCCGCCCATTATGTCGCGCATGCCGGCCTTCGCCGGGCGATCGGCGACTATCTCGCCCGCGAGCGCGCCGATGTCGAACAGATGAGCGAGTTGCTGAGCGAGCACAGTCCTTTCCGCAAGGGCGAGCGTCAGCAGGAGGATTGACGCCGCCGCACCGGCCGCGTTACCCGGTCAACGCATAATTCCCTAAATCGGAATCGATTTAGGCTTAAAATTATGCAGTAATTCAAAGTGCTTCAGCGTCCCTTGCGCGTTTGAAAACGACGCACGCCCTGTGAAAACGAGGAGATTTCGCGATGACCAGCCCGGCCGCTTACGACGACAACAACATCTTCGCCAAGATCCTCCGCGGCGAAATCCCCTCGCACCGGGTTTACGAGGACGAGCATACCATTGCCTTCATGGACGTGATGCCGCAGGCGCCGGGCCACGTGCTCGTCCTTCCGAAGGCGGCGTCGCGCAATATTCTCGATGCCGATCCAGCCACCCTCACCCATGCGATATCAGTCGTCCAGAAGGTCGCCAAGGCACTCAAGGAGGTTTTTGACGCCGACGGCGTGTTCATTGCCCAGTTCAACGAACCGGCGGCCGGGCAAACGGTATTCCATCTGCATTTCCACGTCATCCCGCGCCACGAGGGCGTCGCCCTCAAGCCGCATTCCGGCAAGATGGAGGATGGCGCCGTGCTTGCCGCCAATGCCGAAAAGATCAGGGCAGCGCTGACGTAAGGTCAACACCTCTCGATTTGAGGGAATTCATCCAGACAATTATTTGGAACAAGATCATGATCCGCCATACTGTCGCGTTCCGCCTGAAGCACGAAGCCGGCTCGGCTGAAGAAACGTCGTTTCTCGCCGACGCGCTGGTGCTTGCCAAGATCCCGAGCGTGCGGAGCTTCGAGCAGCTTCGGCAGACGAGTCCAAAAAACGATTTTACCTTCGGCTTTTCGATGGAATTCGACGATCAGGCTGGCTACGACACGTACAACCTCCATCCCCTGCATGTCGCCTTCGTGCGCGACCGCTGGGTGCCCGAGGTCGCCGACTTTCTCGAGATCGACTACACCAGGCTCTGATCCGGAAACGAAAAAGGCCGCGGGTGACGCGGCCTTTTCCAATTCGATGACGGTATCTTACTTCTTGCGTGGAACCTTCGGAACCGCGCTTCCCTTCTTCGGGGCGTCGCGGACCTCAGGCTCGGCCTGCGGCACCGCCTTGGCGCGGGTCTTGCGGGCCGCCTTCGTCTTCAGCTCGCCGTCATCCCCATCCTCGGCTTCGGGATGCACGACCTCGGCTTCGGGCTTCGGCTTGATCGGCGCCGTTTCCGAGATGGCTTCGAGCACGATGCCGGGCTTGCCGTCTTCCTTCGGGCCGACGGTGACATTGACGACGCCGCCCTTCTTCAGCTTGCCGAAGAGGATCTCGTTGGCAAGCGGCTTCTTGATCGTATCCTGAATGACGCGAGCAAGCGGGCGGGCGCCCATCTTCTCGTCGTAACCCTTTTCCGCCAGCCAGGCGATCGCATCCTCGTGCAGGTCGAAGGTGACGTTCCTTTCGGAAAGCTGGGCCTCCAGCTGCATGATGAACTTCTGTACGACCTTGTGGATGACGGCCGTCGGCAACGCCGCGAAAGGAATGATCGCGTCGAGACGGTTGCGGAACTCCGGCGTGAACAGACGGGTCAGCGCCTCTTCGTCCTCGCCGGTGCGCTTGGACGAGCCGAAGCCGATCGCCGCCTTGGCCATCTCCGAAGCACCCGCATTGGTCGTCATGATCAGGATGACGTTGCGGAAGTCGATCTTCTTGCCGTTGTGGTCGGTCAGCGTGCCGTGGTCCATGACCTGCAAGAGGATATTGTAGATGTCGGGATGCGCCTTTTCGATTTCGTCGAGCAGGACCACGCAATGCGGGTGCTGGTCGACGCCATCAGTCAGAAGACCGCCCTGGTCGAAGCCGACATAGCCGGGAGGTGCGCCGAGCAGACGCGAAACCGTGTGCCGCTCCATATATTCCGACATGTCGAAGCGCAGGAGTTCGACGCCGAGCGACGATGCCAGCTGCTTTGCCACCTCGGTCTTGCCGACGCCGGTCGGACCGGAGAAGACATAGGCGCCGATCGGCTTGTTCGGCTCGCGAAGACCGGCACGCGCCAGCTTGATCGAGGTCGAAAGGGCTTCGATCGCGATATCCTGGCCGTAGACCACCGAACGCAATTCCTGCTCGAGATTGGCGAGCACCGCTTCGTCGTCCTTCGACACGGTCTTCGGCGGAATGCGCGCCATCGTGGCGACCGTTGCCTCGATCTCCTTTTCGGTGATCAGCTTGCGGCGCTTAGACGGCGGCAACAGCATCTGGGCCGCACCGGTTTCGTCGATCACGTCGATCGCCTTGTCGGGCAGCTTGCGGTCGGAGATGTAGCGGGCCGACAATTCGACGGCCGACTTGATGGCGTCGTTCGAATAACGCAGGTGATGATATTCTTCGAAATAGGGCTTCAGGCCCTTCATGATCTCGATTGCATCATCGATCGACGGTTCGCTGACGTCGATCTTCTGGAAACGACGAACCAGCGCACGGTCCTTCTCGAAGAACTGGCGGTATTCCTTATAGGTGGTCGAACCGATGCAGCGAATCGCGCCCGATGACAGGGCCGGCTTCAGCAGGTTCGATGCATCCATCGCGCCGCCCGAGGTGGCGCCGGCGCCGATCACCGTGTGGATCTCGTCGATGAAGAGCACGGCGCCCGGATATTCTTCCAGTTCCTTGACGACCTGCTTCAGGCGCTCCTCGAAATCGCCACGGTAGCGCGTGCCGGCGAGCAGCGTGCCCATGTCGAGCGAGAAGATCGTCGCATCTGCGAGCGCTTCGGGAACCTTGCCTTCGACGATGCGCTTGGCAAGGCCTTCGGCGATCGCCGTCTTGCCGACGCCGGGATCACCGACATAGAGCGGATTGTTCTTCGAACGGCGGCACAGGATCTGGATCGTGCGGCTGACCTCGGCGTGACGGCCGATCAGCGGATCGATCTTGCCGCCCTTGGCCTTCTCGTTGAGATTGACGCAATAGGCCTTGAGCGCATCCTGCTGCTTCTTGGGGCCGCCCTCTTCCTCGCCGCCGCGCGCCGTCGGCTTGCTGCTTTCGGCTTCGTCCTCGGCGCCGCGCGGGGGACGCACATCCGAAGCGCCCGGCCGCTTGCCGATGCCGTGGGAGATATAGTTGACGGCATCGTAGCGGGTCATCTCCTGCTCCTGCAGGAAATAGGCGGCATGGCTTTCGCGCTCGGCGAAGATGGCGACGAGCACGTTGGCGCCGGTCACCTCCTCGCGGCCGGACGATTGCACGTGGATGACGGCACGCTGGATGACACGCTGGAAGCCGGAGGTCGGCTTCGAATCCTCGTCATAACCGGTAATCAGGTTGGAAAGTTCGTTATCGACATATTCGACGAGCGTCTTGCGCAACGCGTCGAGATCGACATTGCAGGCACCCATGACCGCGGCCGCATCGGCATCGTCGATCAGGGCGAGCAGCAGATGCTCGAGCGTCGCATATTCGTGGTGCCGCTCGTTGGCAAAGGTCAGTGCCTGATGGAGCGCCTTCTCTAAACTAGGCGAAAATGTTGGCACGTTCAGATCCTCACTTCTTTTCCATGACGCATTGCAGCGGATGCTGGTGTTGCCGGGCGAAGTCCATCACCTGGCTGACCTTCGTTTCCGCTACCTCGTATGTGAATATTCCGCATTCGCCGACGCCGTGGTTATGGACATGGAGCATGATGCGGGTGGCACTTTCACGATCCTTCTGAAAAAAACGCTCCAGAATATGGATGACGAATTCCATGGGAGTGTAGTCGTCATTCAAAAGCAGCACACGATAAAGATTGGGCTTCTTGGTCTTCGGCTTGGTGCGTGTGATGACCGAGGTTCGATTTGCGTTGTCCCCGTTCCTTTCGCTGTCGTTCTGCATCCGGATCGGCTTTGCGATCATTGTCATTCATTCCTCAAGCAATCCGGCGGAGCATGGGAGGGTGCTTTTCCCGCCGAATATCTGAAACACTAACTTAGTTCATAATAGGCTGATTTTAAGCCCCCTGTCAGACACTGCAATCAAGAAATGGCCGGCATGCACGGGAAAGACCAAAAAAGTCCCTGGCCGATCCCATGCGGGCGCTGCAGCGAAAGCGGAAACAAAAAGACCGGCCACAGATGCGTAGCCGGTCCTCGTTTTTCAATATGTAGCGCAGGTTGCGCCGTCAAAATCAGGTCATGCGGCAGCAGGCGTCGCCGAAGCGACCGACTTGGGGGTTTTGCCGACGGCAGCGGCGATCGGCGCTTCATAGGGCTTGTAGGCTGATTTGGCGAGATCGGCATACATCTCACTGAGCTTCGTCGTCTCGGAGACAAAGCCTTCAAAATACGCCTTGACGTAGTTTGTCTGCAGCTCGAAAGCGGCCTCGAAGCTCTTGACGCCGGCCAGCGTTTCGAAATGCGTCACCGCGTCCTGAAAGGATTTCTTCGAATATTCCGTGGCTTCAGAGGCGATCGCCTGAAAACCTTTGGTCGTGTCGGAATAGGTTTTCAGGGCCGTGTCGACGGCTTCCTTGCTCTTCTTGTTAGCATCGTCAAAGTTGAACATGAGCCATCCTCCGTTGGGCTGTTGGTGGCGGCAGGGTAGCTGCAATGCACAAATAGTCAAGTAGTCTTGTGCATTGCAAAACATCCCGTAGTTGCATTACAATTATATAACAAAGCCCGCGCGCCGGGGCACGTACGTCTTTAATTGATTTTGCTAAAATATATCAGAATGCCGCAACCGGAAGTTTTGAATAAATTCTCGTTCCGAAACGAAAAAACGAAAAAAGGACCGAACGGATCGCGCCATTCGGTCCTTTTGAAGCTTTCGAGCGCGATCAGAGATCGACGTCGAGGATCGCCATCGAAAAGTTGTAGGAGCGGTCGCCGTCCTCGTCATCGATATAGACGACACCCAGAAATTCTTCGCCGAGATAGACTTCCGCAGAATCATCCTTGCGCGGACGCGCCTTGACGATCATCTGTGGGTTGAACATGCGCTTGAAATAGGCGTCGAGCTTCTTGATTTCTTCTGGCTTCACTCTGTCATCTCCGTAAGCGGTCTTGATTGGCCGCTTCTTGCACAGGAAATGCAGCGGTGTAAAGGCAAGGTTGCCGTTTACTCATGGCCCTCCCCGCTCGGATCCCGCCGACTTTTCCTATCCTTGTTTCCAATGGGCGCTCAGATATCGGCGCCGATCACCTGGTCCATGTTGCGCGACGGCTCGGAACAACCGGCCTCACCGACGACCTTGGCCGGCACGCCCGCCACCGTCTTTTTGGGTGGCACCGCCTTCAACACGACGGAGCCGGCGGCGACGCGTGAGCAGTAGCCGATCTCGATATTGCCGAGGATCTTCGCACCGGCGCCGATCATGACGCCGGAGCCGATCTTCGGATGGCGGTCGGCGCCTTCCTTGCCGGTGCCGCCGAGTGTGACGCCGTGCAGGATCGAGACGTTGTCGCCGATGACGGCCGTCTCGCCGACGACGAGGCCGGTGGCGTGATCGAGGAATATGCCCTTGCCGATACGGGCGGCCGGGTTGATGTCGGTCTGGAAGACGCTGGAGGAGCGGCTCTGCAGATAGAGCGCGAAATCACGCCGGCCGCGGTTCAGCAGCCAATGAGCGAGACGATGTGTCTGCAGCGCGTGGAAGCCTTTGAAATAAAGCACCGCCTCCATGAAGCGCAGGCAGGCGGGATCGCGGTCATAGATCGCCTGGATATCGACGCGCAGGATGGAGCTCCAGTCCGGCCAGTCGAGGAGCATTTCCTCGAAGGTCTGGCGAAGCAGGTTCGCCTGCATGTCGGGGTGATCGAGACGTTCGCAGATGCGGTGGATGACGCATTCCTCGAGCGAACGGTAGTTGATCACGGTCGAATAAAGGAAGGCGGCGAGAACCGGGTCCCGTTCGGCGGCGAGCCGGGCTTCCTCGCGCAAGCTGTCCCAGATGGGATCCATCACCTTCACCGGATGGCCTGTGTCAAAAGCACGAATGTCAGTCTTTGCGACCATCGCCGCTCTCCTCGTTGCCGGAAGGAATGCCGTTTCGGAATGCCAATATATAGAGGAAAACGCCAATAACATAAATGGGTGCCGTCGCCGTGGTTTTTTAGTATGGCTTTTCGGCATCACGATGTTGTCAGCGATGGGCGACCTTTGCGTAGAAGGCCAGAACCGCCCGCTTGAAAACCCTATCGCCGACAGCGAGCATATGATCGCGGCCGGGAATATCGAGCGCTTCGGCATTTTGCATCAGCGCCGCCAATTCCTGCGGCGAGCCGGCGATATCATCCTTGGTGCCGACGCCGATCAGCGTCGGCATGTCCAGCTTGGCCATATCGGAGCGGGCGACGAGATCGCGCGAGCCGCGTATACAATCGGCAAGGGCGACGCGGTCGCTCTTCGTCTGCTCGGCGAAGGCGCGGAACATGCGGCCGCGGGCATGCGTCACCGCCTCCAGCGAGGGAGCCAGCAGCGCATCGGCAATCGGGTCCCAGTCACCGACGCCGTCGGTCATGCCGATGCCGAGGCCGCCGAGCACCAGCGAACGGACGCGATGCGGATTGGCAAGCGCGGCAAAGACGGAGATGCGGGCGCCCATCGAATAGCCCATGACATTGGCTTCGGGGATGCCGAGATGATCCAGCAAGGCGATCGCATCGCCGGCCATGACCCAGGGACGATAGGCTTCGGCATCGTGCGGCTTGTCGCTTGCCCCGTGGCCGCGATTGTCGATGGCGATCACCCGGTAGCCGGCATCGCCGAGCGTCTTCAGCCAGCCCGGGTGCACCCAGTTGACGTTTGCGGTCGAGGCAAAACCATGGATCAACAAGACGGGGACGCCGGCCGGATCGCCCTCATCGAAGAAGGCAAGCTGCAATCCATCATGGGTGAAGCTCGAAAATGTAGGCATATTCAGGTTCATCGGGCCTTCCTTTTTGGCGCGACCATAATCGAGCGGCCTTTCATCGTGAAGCCAAAAACTGTGGCTAAAAACTGTGCCCGGCGCGGCGGTTTGGCTCTACACATTTGCGGCGAAGGCTTATAAGGTTCGCGCACATTTCAAAGCATTCGGAGAGCGACATGGCCGGCCACAACATTCCCCACTTCCAGAACGACGGCGGTCACCGCGTTATCGAAGTCGGCGTCAAGGAATTCATGTGCACCGGCGCTTCGGCTCCCTTCGATCATCCGCATATCTTCATCGACATGGGCGACGACAACGAGAAGGTCTGTTCCTACTGCTCGACGCTCTATCGCTTCAATTCCGCGCTCAAGCCCAGCCAGACCAATCCGGCCGGTTGCGTTTTCCACGTGAAGGCGGCGTAACCCGTCCAGATCCGGATCGGGCGGACAATGCCGGTCGAACATGCCGCCATCATCGGCGCCGGGATATCAGGGCTGACAGCTGCCCTTGCGCTTTCGCGCCGGGGCATCAGTTCGGAGATCTTCGAGCAGGCGGGCGAACTCACCGACATCGGCGCCGGATTGCAGGTTTCGCCAAACGCTTCCCGCATCCTTGCCGAACTCGGTATCCTTGAAGGACTGACAAAGGTCTGGCTCGAGCCGGACGCGATCCGCCTGATATCGGGCGGATCGCTGCGCCAGCTCGCAGCGGTGCCGGCCGGCAAATTCGCGCGGGAACGCTGGGGCGCTCCCTATGGCGTCCTGCACCGCACCACATTGCAGAAAGCCCTTTTGGCTGCGGTTGCGGCCGATCCGCTCTGCCGGCTTCACCTCGGCGTGCGGATGGACTTGACCCTACCGCCTTTCGAGCGGGCGGCCGATGTTGTGATCGGCGCCGACGGCGTCTGGTCGAAGCTCCGGCAATCCATTCCGGGCAGCCCCTCGCCGCGCTTTTCCGGTAATATCGCCTACCGTTTTACGATTGCCGAAACGGAGGCGCCCGGATTCCTCGACCGGGCAAGCGTTTCGGCTTTTCTCGGCGGTTCGGCCCATCTCGTCTGCTATCCGCTGAGGGAGACCGGCAGCTTCAACATGGTGGCGATCACCGCCGGCAATATCGCGCCGCAGGCCTGGCAAAGCGAGCCGACGGCCGAGCAACGGGCGCAGTTGCGGGCGCGCCTTTCCGGCTGGAACACCGCGATCGTCTCGCTGCTCGACAGACATAGGAAGCTGACGTTCTGGCCGCTGTTCGAAACCACCGCGGGTTCCTGGCAGGACGGCCGAAAGACGGTTCTGATCGGCGACGCCGCGCATGCAATGATGCCTTTTGCCGGACAGGGAGCGGCGATGGCGATCGAAGATGCCTACGAACTGGCCGCGTTTCTTTCGAACCGTCCCGTGGCGGAAGCGCTGGCGCGGTTCGAAAGACATCGGGCGCCGCGCATTGCGAAGCTTCGCCAGCGTGGCGCCTTCAACCGGTTCGCCTATCATGCGAAAGGGCCGATCCGGATCGGCCGCGATCTCGTGCTCGGCCTCAAGCCGCCGCTAAGCCTCGCGGCAGATCTCGATTGGATCTACGGCTATCGGGCTGTCGATCTGCCTTGAGGCGCCGCAAGCGACGATGAGCGTGCCTGATCAGACCGCGCTTGCCGCCGCAAAACCCCGTTCGATATCGGCCTTCAGGTCGGCCACGTCCTCGATGCCGATCTGCAGGCGGATGACCGGACCGTCCGTCGGCGCCTTGGCGACCTTGCGATCGTTGAGATAGGCATGCAAGGCGAGGCTTTCAAAGCCACCCCAGGAATAGCCGAGACCAAAAATCCTGAGCGCGTCGAGGAAGGCATGCGCCTTTGCTCTGGACTTTTCGGGACCGTCGGCGGCAAGCACGAAGGAAAAGATGCCGCTGGCGCCTTTGAAATCGCGCTTCCAGAGATGGTGAGAGGGGAAACTCGGCAGGGCCGGATGCAGCACGCGGGCGACGTCGTCCCTGCCCTCCAGCCATTTCGCGATATCAAGCGCGCTTTCATAGTGGCGCTCGAGGCGCAGGCCCATGGTGCGTAATCCGCGCAGGATCTGGTATGCATCATCGGGTGCGCCGCAGATGCCGAGCACACCGTTTGCTTCCTTCAGCCGCTCCCAGTGCTCGGCATTGGCCGAAACCGTTCCGAGCAGGATATCCGAATGACCGGACGGATACTTCGTCGATGCGTGGATCGAGATGTCGACGCCGTGATCGAGCGGCCTGAAATAGACCGGCGTCGCCCAGGTATTGTCCATCATGACGACGGCGCCATGGCGGTGCGCAACTGCGGAGATCGCCGGAATATCCTGCATTTCAAAAGTGTTGGAGCCCGGAGCCTCGGTGTGGACGAGCTTCGTATTCGGCCGGAACAGCGTCTCGATGCCGGCACCGATCTCCGGGTCGTAATATTCCACCTCGACGCCGAGGCGCTTCAGCATCGTGTCGCAGAAATGGCGCGTCGGGCCATAAACCGAATCGACCACCAGCGCATGATCGCCGGCAGCGACGAAACCCAGGAATGGTATAGTGACGGCGGCAAGGCCCGAGGGCACGAGGATCGTGCCGGCCGAGCCTTCGAGTGCGTCGATCGCCTCGCAGAGCGCATCCGTCGTCGGTGTGCCCCGCGTTCCGTAAGTGTATTTCTGCGTGCGCGTCTCCATCGCCCGCGCATTCGGAAACAGCACCGTCGAGGCATGCACGACGGGCGGATTGATGAAGCCGTGATAGTCGAAGGGGTCGTTGCCGATATGGGTCAGGCGAGTGTTGATGCCGGCATTCTGCAGCAAGCTGTCTTTGTCTTTCATGTCGGGGATAGCCTTTGCGAAGGTCGCGAAACCAGACTTTTGGACGCCCCGCCGTTTCCGGTCAACCCCTTGAAGATCGGTTGAGGTGACGATCCGAAATCATGGAAATTTCGATTTTCGCGTTATTTTTCCGCAACCGGACGCCTATTTCCTAATCAACCGCCCATGAATGCAGCGCTATCTGCCAAAATGTTGAATTTCGCCGCAATTATTGAGCGCGACACTTGACCATAGTGACATTTGCGACTGTGATAGACCCACTCGCGCCGGGAGGGTGTCGAGACAATGGGGAGGCGGCACGGATTGTCGGCACGCACTCCCCACAAGAAAAGATAAGACAACGGAAAAGGTTGGGAAAATGAAAAATAAGCTCCTGTCCGCCGCCATCGGCGCAGCAGTTTTGGCAGTTGGCGCCTCGGCCGCCTCCGCCACCACTCTGTCAGACGTCAAGGCAAAGGGTTTCGTTCAGTGCGGCGTCAATACCGGCCTTACCGGCTTTGCCGCACCTGACGCTTCCGGCAATTGGGCCGGCTTCGACGTCGACTTCTGTAAGGCCGTCGCTTCGGCCGTGTTCGGCGACCCCACCAAGGTCAAGTACACGCCGACAAATGCGAAGGAACGCTTCACCGCTCTGCAGTCCGGTGAAATCGACGTCCTCTCGCGCAACACGACCTGGACGATCAACCGCGACACCGCACTCGGCTTCAATTTCCGTCCCGTCACCTATTATGATGGCCAGGGCTTCATGGTGCGCAAGGGCCTGAACGTGAAGTCGGCTCTCGAACTCTCCGGCGCCGCAATCTGCGTGCAGTCGGGCACGACCACGGAACTGAACCTCGCCGATTATTTCAAGACGAACAATCTGCAGTACAATCCGGTCGTCTTCGAAAATCTTCCTGAGGTCAACGCGGCCTACGACGCCGGTCGTTGCGACGTTTACACGACCGACCAATCCGGTCTCTATTCGTTGCGTCTGACGCTGAAGAATCCCGACGAACACGTCATCCTTCCTGAGATCATCTCCAAGGAGCCGCTTGGCCCGGCCGTCCGTCAGGGTGATGATCAGTGGTTCGACATCGTTTCCTGGACGGCTTATGCGCTGATCAATGCCGAAGAGTTCGGCATCACCCAGGCAAATGTCGACGAGATGAAGAACTCGCCGAACCCTGATATCAAGCGCTTCCTCGGCAGCGAGACCGACACCAAGATCGGCACCGATCTCGGCCTGACCAATGATTGGGCCGCCAACGTCATCAAGGGCGTCGGCAATTATGGCGAAATCTTCGAGCGCAACATCGGTCAGGGCAGCCCGCTCAAGATCGAACGCGGCTTGAATGCTCTGTGGAACAAGGGCGGCATCCAGTACGCACCGCCGGTTCGTTAATCGAGCACTGGCATGAAATACCGGGAGGGCGGCCGAGCCGCCTTCCCGCTTCCAAAAAGTTAAAAAGAAAGCCCGAAAACGGGCACAAGGGGATTGGCGCGGTATGACGCATGAGGCTGTGGATAGGACACCTTTGCATGGCACCGGCTGGAGTTTCCGGTCGGCAATGTACGACCCGAAATACCGGAGCATATTTTACCAGGTTCTAACAATCGTTGTTCTCGTGGGATTTGTGTGGTGGGTAGCCCATAACACGGCCGTGAACCTTGCGCGCAGCAATACGGCATCGGGTTTCGGCTTTCTTAGCGGTCGCGCCGGTTTCGAAATCGGCCAGTCGCTGATCGGCTTTTCGAGTGACTCGACTTATGCGCGCGCACTTCTCGTCGGCATTCTGAATACCTTGCTGGTGGCGGTGACCGGTATCTTCACGGCGACCATCATCGGCTTCCTGATCGGGATCGGCCGGCTGTCGCGCAATTGGCTGATTGCCAAGCTCTGCACGGTCTATGTCGAGGTTTTCCGCAACATTCCGCCGCTGCTCGTCATCTTTTTCTGGTATCTCGGCGTTCTCTCCGTCTTGCCGCAGCCGCGCGAGTCGGTGGGTCTGCCGTTCAGCATGTACCTCAACAACAGAGGACTAGCCTTCCCGAAGCCGATCTTCGAGACGGGCATGATAGCGGTCGGCATCGCCCTGCTGATTGCGATTGTCGCCACCATCGTCATCGTGCGCTGGGCCCACAAACGCCAAGCCGCAACGGGCCAGCCGTTCCATACCGTATGGACGGCGATCGGACTGATCGTCGGCTTGCCATTGCTGGTCTTCGTTGTCTCAGGCTTTCCGCTCACTTTCGACGTTCCGGTTGCCGGAAAATTCAACCTCACGGGCGGCTCCGTCGTCGGCCCCGAATTCATGTCGCTGTTTCTCGCTCTGTCCTTCTATACCGCCTCGTTCATCGCCGAGATCGTTCGCGGCGGCATTCGCGGCGTTCCAAAGGGACAATCCGAAGCAGCCGGCGCGCTGGGGCTGCATCCGTCAAGCGTAACGAGACTTGTCGTGGTGCCGCAGGCGCTGCGCATCATCATCCCGCCGCTGACGAGCCAGTACCTCAACCTGACCAAGAACTCCTCACTCGCCATCGCGATCGGTTTCTCGGATCTCGTTGCCGTCGGTGGCACGATCCTCAATCAGAGCGGTCAAGCGATCGAGATCGTCTGCATCTGGGGTATCGTCTATCTCAGCTTGAGCATTCTCACGTCGCTGTTCATGAATTGGTTCAATGCCAAGATGGCACTGGTGGAGAGATAAGATGTCGGTTGCCGATAAACCCTTCGTCAGAACGTCCATCCTTGCCGCCGAACCGCCGCCGCCCGGCGAGAGGGGAGCCGTCGCCTGGATACGTCGCAATCTCCTGGCAACTCCGAAGGACGTGATCCTGACGATCCTGGCTCTTGCGCTCATCGCATGGGCCGTGCCGCAGCTCGTCAACTGGCTGTTCATCCAGGCCGTGTGGTCCGGGCCGGACCGCACATTCTGCGCGACGACGATCCAGGGCGGCATCCAGCCTGACGGCTGGAGCGGTGCATGCTGGGCCTTCATCAGCGCCAAGTACGATCAGTTTATCTTCGGCCGCTACCCGCTCGGTGAGCGTTGGCGGCCGGCGATCGTCGGGATCCTGTTCATTCTGCTGCTGGTTCCGATGCTGATCCCGTCGGCGCCGCGCAAGGGTCTGAACGCCATTCTTCTGTTCGCCGTCCTGCCGGTCATCGCCTTCTGGCTTCTTCACGGCGGCTTCGGCCTCGAAGTGGTGGAGACTCCGCTCTGGGGCGGGTTGATGGTGACGCTCGTCCTGTCCTTTGTCGGTATTGCCGTCTCCCTACCCGTCGGCATTCTGCTTGCGCTGGGACGCCGCTCGAATATGCCCGTCATCCGGATGCTTTGCGTTACCTTCATCGAGGTCATTCGAGGCGTTCCGCTGATCACCGTTCTGTTCATGGCAAGTGTCATGCTGCCGCTTTTCCTTCCCACAGGCTGGAACGTGGACAAACTGCTTCGGGCGCTGATCGGTGTGTCGATCTTCACGTCGGCCTATATGGCTGAAGTGATCCGCGGCGGCCTTCAGGCGATCCCGAAGGGACAGTTCGAAGGCGCCGATTCACTCGGCCTCGGCTATTGGCAGAAGACCCGGCTGATCATCATGCCGCAGGCCATCAAGCTGGTCATCCCGAGCATCGTGAACACCTTCATCGGGACGTTCAAGGACACGTCGCTGGTCACCATTATCGGCATGTTCGATCTGCTTGGCATCGTCAAGTTGAACTTCTCCGATTCCAACTGGGCAAGCGCCGTCACGCCGATCACGGGCCTGATCTTCGCGGGCTTCATCTTCTGGCTGTTCTGCTTCGGCATGTCGCGCTATTCAGGTTTCATGGAACGCCATCTCGATACCGGCCACAAACGATAAGAACGCTACAACGATAAGAATGAGGGAAAATAGTCATGGCTGAAGCTCCAGCGAAAAAGCTCACCGTTTCCGCAACGGAAGTGGCGGTCGAGATCGTCAACATGAACAAGTGGTACGGCGATTTCCACGTGCTGCGCGACATCAACCTGAAGGTCATGCGCGGCGAGCGCATCGTCATTGCCGGCCCGTCGGGCTCGGGCAAGTCGACGATGATCCGCTGCATCAACCGCCTGGAAGAGCATCAGAAAGGCAAAATCGTCGTCGACGGCACCGAGCTCACCAACGATCTCAAAAAGATCGACGAGGTGCGGCGCGAAGTCGGCATGGTGTTCCAGCACTTCAACCTCTTCCCGCATCTGACGATCCTCGAAAACTGCACGCTGGCGCCAATTTGGGTCCGCAAGATGCCGAAGAAGCAGGCCGAAGAAGTGGCCATGCACTTCCTGAAGCGGGTCAAGATCCCGGAGCAGGCCAACAAATATCCGGGCCAGCTCTCCGGCGGCCAGCAGCAGCGCGTGGCGATCGCCCGGTCGCTGTGCATGAACCCGAAGATCATGCTGTTCGACGAGCCGACCTCGGCGCTCGATCCCGAAATGATCAAGGAGGTGCTCGACACCATGGTGGGTCTTGCCGAGGAAGGCATGACCATGCTCTGCGTCACCCATGAAATGGGCTTTGCCCGCCAGGTGGCCAACCGGGTCATCTTCATGGACCAGGGCCAGATCGTCGAACAGAACGAACCCGCCGCCTTCTTCGATAACCCGCAGCACGAACGCACCAAGCTGTTCCTCAGCCAGATCCTGCACTAGAGCGAAGCGTCCTTTGAAAAGACCCGCCGCACCTTCCGGTTCGGCGGGTCTTTCACGTTCAGCGGGAGGCTGTCGCCTGCAGCAGACTGCAGAGACCGGCAAGACCCGAATCGGAGCCGCCTGAACCGGAGATATCGGCGCAACGGACGAGCATCTTGCGCTGCTCATTGACAGGCCTCGCCCGGAAGGCCTCCAGAGTGCGGGCCTGTGAGGGGCTGAGGGTGTTACCACGCGTAGCCGTGGCATCGCCGCCAGCTTCGTCTACCCCGCCAATGGCGAGATTGGAGATGCCATTGCCGCTGCCGACCGAGGCCGTGGCGTTGCCATCAATTCCATCGGAACCGCCGGTGCGTGCATTGAGATCGGCATTGACGCCGCGCCCGCCACCGATCCTGGCTTTGGCGTCTGCGTCGAGACCGCGGCCGCCGCCGACACTGGCATTGACATCGGCATCTATGCCCCGGCCACCGCCGGCATTGGCGGTCGCATCGGCATTGACGCCATTCGAGCCGCCAACGGAAGCATTGGCATCGGCGCTGATGCCGCTCCCACCGCCAATCGAAGCCCCGACATCGGCGCTGACGGCATTGCCTGCATTCACCGACACACCGACATCGATCGCACGCGCATCGCTTGCCGGCATGGCAAGGAGGGCGCAGGTGGATGCGAAGACTGCAAAGGAGAGTCTATTGTGGTGATGGGTCATGTTTTCCTCCGTTTCCATTCCGCCGAACGATCTGCCCGGCAGTCGAAAATCGAGGAACGCGCGTACCTTCGATCGATCGGATCGCCTGCAACTACAGGACGTCCATGGCAAGGCAACGTGAAGAGATGACGAATGTTTCACGACAGGGCGCGGCAAGTCGGTTCGGCGGCGTATAATGATGTTTCGCGGTTATTGAATTCCGAATCGACGGACCGACTGTGCCAAAAGCGGGCATGTCTGATGACAGTCGGAAGGCTGCTGAAGTATTCCCTCCGCTTGCGCCAGCAATCTTCAGCCGGCGGCGATCAATCCGATGGCAGCTGTTCCTTTTGATGGACCACAGCTGTCCTAGGCTTTTCCACCAACGATTGAACATGCTAAAAATATCTCCCTTTCCGCCTGGATATATCAAGCGGGAAGTCCATGTTTCAGCATGTTCTCATCTGATGGAACTGGAGGTTTAGAATGGGTATTTTCGACAAGATCAAAAATGCAATCTTCGGAGAGGCGAAAGCAGCCGAACCCGTTGCTGCCGGCGCGCCGAAGACAGAGCCGGCGCCAGCGCCTGCCTCACCGTCGGCAGCCCCCAGTCCGGCGCCTGCGGCCCCTGCCCCGCAGAGCAAGCCGGTCCCCACGGCCACTGCACCAGGCACAGCTACAGTCGATATCGTCCCGATCCTTGACGCGGCGGCAAAGAAGAGCGGTCAGAAACTCGATTGGCGCCGCTCGATCGTAGACCTGATGAAAGCCGTCGGGATGGATGCGAGCCTGACCGAGCGCAAGGAACTTGCCGCTGAACTCGGCTATACCGGCGACACCAACGATTCCGCAAAAATGAACATGTGGCTGCACAAGGCACTGATGAAGCGGCTTTCGGAAAACGGCGGCAAGGTACCGGCCGACCTCCTGGATTGATCGATGACGCATCGCTGCCGCTATTCTGTGGCGGCAGCGATGTGGATACCGTCTCCGGCAGATGCGGACGCCGGAACAAGGCGTCCCTTGCCCGCAGGCGCTGGAACCAATAACGTTCGGCTCGATACTTCGATAATCGATCAGGGGAGAATTAAATCCGATGAGATTGATGGCAGTCGTTGGTGTTGCAGTTAGCCTGGGCTGTATATCGGCCGCAGAATCTCCGTCAAATTATCAATCCTACAGCGGCATTCGGGTCGATACTGACCCGGTCCTCCTGGCTCGATACGACAAGGCACTCCAACGCTGCGTGCCGGAAGCAAGCTCATGGCGACGAGGCTCGCCGGACCCGCGAAGCCTGCACTACAACGCGGCTCTCAGAAATTGCCTTTATAGGCGCAGCTTCGTCGACAGGGGCGTCCACGCCTATCCTATCCCCCAGGTCTACTTCGATCATTTCCTGGATCGCTGAGAAGAGCCGCGCCCTTCAGAGGCCTGTCAAACAGAAACCCCGCCATTTTGGCGGGGCTGTCCTCAATCGCGATGCTGCTTCTCCTGCATAATTTCTTAAATCGGATCCGATTTAAGGACAAAATGATGCAGCCATCCTTTGCCTGTCTCAAAAGATGCGCGGCGCTGTCGTCAGCGTTTGCCGCCAGCTGGTGGCCGGCCCTTGCCCGCCGGGCGATTGCCGCTTCCGGACGCAGTCTTGGCGTCATTGCCCTGACCGAAGTTGGTGCCGCCGAGATGGCCACCGCCGCTGGTATTGGCAACCTGGCGCTGCGCTTTGCGCAACAGTGCCTCTGCATTGGTCTTGCTCATGAAATTCTCCTCAATGGCTGGAAAACCCAGCCGGAATGCCGACACTGACATCCGCGGTCAAAGACCGAAGGCATATCAGGCAGCGGCGATGGCGGAGGCTTGCGTCGATCAAAGGCTTGCCTGCGTTCACGACGATCCCCCTCAACCGGCATGACAATCACCCTCCGGCGGCTGCCGGACGGCGCAGAAATCGATTTTGAAAGGAAAGATCAGCTGGGACGCCAAGGGCGCAAACCAAGCTCGACAAGCAATTTCGATAGATGAATCAATATGACGGCAATGTGTTTAAAACAAGTTGCCGGCTTCCTGCCTGGAGAGGCGTTGCCGACTGCTTTTGTCGATTCATAGAGGATAATCATCCTGCAGCGCCGGTTGGAACGCTTCTTGCAGAGTTACTAATATGTTTATGATGCAAGGACCAAATGTCATGAATCGGTACACATCGCATCAGTTTCCCGCGCTGAGGATCCTCATGAGCGGCCAGGAAAAATACAGCGTCGTCAGGACACTCGGCGATGCAGCCACCATGCTCATTTCCGAATGGCCGGGCGATGATGGCGAGGAGTATGTCGTGGCGGTGAGGACATGCCTCGACGCCATCCGCGGAACGACGCCCCCGGGCGCCGCGCGGGAAGCGCTGATGAGAGCGGCGGATGAAGCCGGCATCCGCTACCTCTCCGTCGTTCACTGAGATCGCTCGAGCAGATTCCAGGGAAGAATTTGCGGAAACGCTCGAGCAGTGCAAATCCGCCGCTCGAACAGATGTGGGCACCGCGTTCCCGAGCTTTGGCGAATAACGAAACGATTGCCGAATTCGAGCCGCGCGCATCTTCCTGGCTTCGCCATTTCAAGCGCGTTTGAAGCAAGGCATTTCTGCCTTCCGATCGACCTTCGCAATTTCGCATACGGTCTTTCCCGCGTCACACGAATCGAAATAAACATCGAACGCCGATCAATGGGTAATTAAGGGAATAATATAATAATGCGCGCTGGTATCCTAACAGTATTGATTGCCATGGGATTGCTTACTGCCTGCACGCCGACGCGTCAGGACTATGATGCTCTCGTCACATTGCTGCAGGGCAGCGCGAGAGCGAGAAATGAAGCCGTCAAAGAATGCGTGAGGGGCTTCGATGGAAGGACCACTCGCAACTTCGGCCTTTTGACAAACACGTCGGATAAAGACGCTGCGCGCGTTGGCTGCAATCGATTTGTCGCAGCGCTCGCTTCCGGTCGCGCCACCTATGACGACGTCGTTGACATCAAACGCCACCGGCCCACTCCGAAGCTGATCAAAATTTTTCAAGGTCGCTAAACAGGATGCGCCGCCGGCTTGCGCTGTCAGGCTCGCAAGCCGTCCGCCCAAAGTCGTTTAAGTAGCAACGAGCCGATCTTGGTGTACCGGCATTGCGATCGGCGTTTACCTTATCGTCTTGCTGCAACTTTACGATGCTCTACGCTCTTGCTAATTGTTGCCGTCAAGGGCATGGGGGCTAGAGCATGGCAGATTGGTATTATGCGGTCGGACAGAATCAAAAGGGTCCTGTTGGCGAAGACGAACTTCGAGAACTCATCGAAAGCGGGCAGATCACAAGCGAAATCTACCTGTGGCATGAGGGAATGGACGCATGGCAACGAGCCTCCGAACATCCAGAGTTTGCGTCAGCCTTCGTTGCGCCGCCACCTTTGCCTGTCGTCCAGCTTTCTAAGCGACCACCGCCCGCTTTCGAACCGCGTGTAGGCGGAGAAGGCGTGGTCATCACGTCTCGACCATGGCCTCGTTTCTGGGCGAGGTTCATCGACAATCTCATATTTGTGCCGCTACTCGGGTTCTGTACCGTCCTCCTGGCGGTCTTGTATGCGCCGGACGTCTACTTACAGATTGTCACGATGAACACCGGCCTATTCGGTCTCCTTCTGCTACCGCTCGTCACCCTATTCCTCGCCCTGTGCATGATCACAACGGGTTATACGCCCGGCAAGGCTATCGTAGGTGTGCGCGTACCTGTTCCCGTTGACCGCAACCGCATCGGCTTCTTCCTCGGTAGAGAGTTCAAGGTGTGGGTCGCCGGCCTGGGTCTCGGCATACCCTTCGTCGCCCTCTTCACGCAAATCCACCAATACCGCCGCCTCGCGGAAGGTAAGACCGCAAGCTACGACGAAGGCAATCCTCCGGTCGTCGCCAATCCGTCGAAAATGCGGCTTGGAACGGCGATCGTGGTCGTCATGGCCCTGTTCACGGGCAACATCGTCCTGCGGGTCGAGGATCAAGAGGCCTCCAGAAACCTCGTCGGCACCCAGACATGGGTCAACCCTGTGACGAAGAAACCAGCAATCATCGGAAAGACCTGGCAGGCGAAGGAAATGACCACCAATAGCGGCCGAGCTTTCTACTTCGCCTCCAACGACCTACTCGCCGAGGCTATACTCGGTTACGAGCAGTTTCCGTCCGAAGGAATCGAGCCCGCCGCCTATGCGGATGCGATCAAGAGGGCGATCGCCTCAGACATCAGCATCACCACTGAATGGAAGCCAGTCACTGTTCAGGGGATACCCGCTCTGCGAGCCACAGGAAAGTCCGTAAACTTCAATGACGCCAACGTCGAGGTGACCATTGTCGTTGCCGGCCGTGACGCATGGAGGACACTGATGTTCGCAAGGGGTAATTCACCCGCGCAATCGGCCGAGAAGGACAAGTTTGTGCAAGCAATGTTCGGGACGGCAAACTGAGCATATCGAAATGCCGTGTTATTGCCCATAAAGCCTCGGCAAGATCTAACCTTTCCTGTGCTCATTGTGGATGTAATATCGACAATGTTCAGCGGGTGCTCCCAGCGGACGGCGCGCGTGAACACAGGCGGCTGTAACGCAGGCCGTCGCGCGGATAAAGCTGTCGATCTGCCAGAAGCGACGCCGGATCTTCCGGCGGACCGAGAGGCCAGACGTATGTGGGCGTAGAGTCCGGTAATCTTGAAGGCTGTCCAGACGTATCTGGCGCTGCGTAAGATGGTGGCGACCCCTGCAGGAATCGAACCTGCGACAACCTGCTTAGAAGGCAGGTGCTCTATCCAGCTGAGCTAAGGGGCCGTCCGGCGGTCGCGTTCAGGGAGCGCGACCGGATGCGGCATATCTGGACCAGAAATCTCAATGCGTCCAGGGCTGCGTGCGGGTATAGCGGAAATTGTCCGGATAGGCGACGACCTGGCGGACCGGATCCTTCGGCGCGATGACGCGGTATTCGATGCCGTTGCGCTGGGCGTAGGCTTCGGCGAGTTCCTGCGTTTCGAAGGTGAGCTTCACCTGCTGGCGCATATCGCCCGAGGAAGTGTAGCCCATGATCGGATCGATCTTGCGCGCCGACTCCTGATCGTATTCAAGCACCCAGAGATGGGTCTTGGCCTTGCCGGACTGCATGGCGGTCTTGGCTGGACGATAGATCTTGGCAGACATGACTGCAGCGTCTCCGACTATGCGGGCAGCGCCCGCCTTTCATGGTCTCAATCCCGTTGCCGGCCCGTTCTCGGGCCTTGGCATCATCGCTGAGGATAATGCCAAGAGATGAATTTTGCTTAGCCGCGAATCCCCGCTTTTTCAAGAAAAAAGGCGGAGTGCGACACGGCTGCCGACTCCGTTCGCATGACGGCCGACACCGCCTCCCTTTCAAATCCGGTGATTGCCGGCCGGATTTCGCAATATTTCCGCTTGTCTCACCTTGTGATCACAACCTGATTGCCGCTGCCTTCCCTCGGCACTAGTTTACGGCTCAATCGATTTCAGTGGATTTGCAGCTCATGATGAGACGTTCGGCGGAGTTCAATGCCATTGTCATAGGCGCTAGCATCACGGCGTTCTTCTACGTTGTCATCAGCTACGCCCAATATATCGGCCTGATCGCCCACGGCTAAGGTAGCCTTGTGCTGACGTACAATTGCGCCAGGCGGACCGAACTCGTGCGCCCGGCAAGCAGGCTGGCGGCCTATCAAGATTTTTCTGTCTTGCATCCACAGGTCCGGCGAGGAATCTTCGGCCAGAGCTGGATTTATGGGTTGCGACGGCGAAGTGAACCGTGTATCTCCCCTGCCATTCACGGCACGGAGTGTAGCGCAGCCTGGTAGCGCATCTGGTTTGGGACCAGAGGGTCGGGAGTTCGAATCTCTCCACTCCGACCATTCAAATATCCCGATATTGTTGAATTCCTTGACAGCCGCACCCCTGCTCGTGGTCGCGCGCCGTCACTTCGCCTTCTTCGTTGTCGTGGCGCTGACGATCCTGTCGCCGGGCTTGATTCCCAGTTTGGCGACGATGCCGGCGTTGAGTTCGACGACGTATTTCACCGGAACCATCGAATCGATGATGTCGCGCGAATAGGGCACTGCCTTTTCCTTGATGTGGCGGATCGTGCCGGTGTCGTCGGCAAAAAGCATATCAAGCGACAGGATGGTGTTTTCCATCCACATGGTGACGCGCCGCGGCTGGTCGAAATCGAAGATCATGCCGGCATCATCGGCCATCACCTTGCGAAACATCAATCCGCGGGCGCGCTGATCCGGGGTCGCGGCGATTTCGACAGTGAAATGCAATACCTTGCCCGCAGCGGTCTGGATGAGCAGCGGCTCCTTGTCGAACCGCATCTCCTCTTGAGCCAACGCCGGCAGCGCCACCATGAAAAAAAGCGCCAATATGGCGCTTCTGATAGCATCAAATAGGATTAGGCCGCGCATGTCAGTGCGACCGGCTTGCCGGGCTCGGAACGTCGGGATGGATCTCTGCGGCCATCAGGCCCTTTTCGCCGTCGCCGAAGCGGACGAGAACCACCTGGCCGGGGCGCAGCTCCGTCAGGCCGAAGCGGCGCAGCGTCTCCATATGCACGAAGATATCTTCGGTGCCCTCGCCGCGCGTCAGGAAGCCGAAGCCCTTGGTGCGGTTGAACCACTTGACCAGCGCACGCTCGAGCCCGCTCGTCGCGGTGACCTGCACATGGGTGCGCACCGGCGGCAGCTGCGAGGGATGAACCGCGGTCGACTGGTCCATCGAGAGGATCTTGAAGGCCTGATAGCCGCGCTCGCGGCGCTGGATGAGGGCGACGATGCGCGTCCCCTCGAGGATCGTCTGGTAACCGTCGCGGCGCAGGCAGGTCACGTGCAGGAGAACATCCTGCATGCCGTTGTCGGGCACGATGAAGCCAAAACCCTTGGCGACGTCGAACCACTTGACGACGCCGGTGATTTCAACAAGATCGACCGCCTCTCCTGATAGCTCGTCGAGGTCGGAGTATTCGTTCGATGAAATCCTGTCAGCCATTGTCGCCAGCCCCTCGAATACGCGTCACACTGTTACGGTTAACTGATTCTTGAAATCAAGATTAACATCTTGGTAACGGATAAGCGCAAGTCCTAGTTTTCGGTTATTCCCAGGTGCACATTTTATAAAGATGACTTGCCCGAAGCTGACCTCGGCTCGCCGAAAAAAGCTAGCCCCAATAAAGGAGTAAATAGAATGCGTTATCTTCATACAATGGTTCGCGTCAAAGACCTGGACGCCTCGCTCACCTTTTACACCACGCTGTTCGGGCTGGAGGAGATTCGCCGCCACGAAAACGAGAAGGGCCGCTTCACTCTGGTTTTCCTGGCTGCTCGCGACGATCTCGACCGTGCGCGCAGCGAAAAAGCGCCCTGCCTCGAGCTGACCTACAATTGGGACACGGAAGATTATAGCGGAGGACGCAATTTCGGCCACCTCGCTTATGAGGTCGACGATATTTACGCGACCTGCCAGAATCTGATGGACAACGGCATCACCATCAACCGGCCGCCGCGCGACGGCAACATGGCCTTCGTTCGCTCGCCCGATGGCATCTCGATCGAAATCCTGCAGAAGGGCAGCCCGCTTCCGACCACTGAGCCCTGGGCCTCGATGGGCAATACCGGCGCCTGGTAAGGGTTTTTGCCGCAAGGCTTTTGCGAGGCTTGTGGTTTTTTCGATTTCGGGTCCGGCCGGCGCCTCGGCGCTTGCCGCCATCCCACGCCGCAGGCAATCTCCTGGCGACTCGAAGCGGAAGAGAAGCGTTTGTCGCCTATTTTCCGCATCAACTGGAGACTGTCGCTTGCGTAACATGCAGATGCGGATGCCCGTGACGGGCGCTTTGCTGATCGCCACCTCGGTGCTGGCACTGTCCGGCTGTGCGTCGGACAAGAAGGCGCTCGATTCGGCGGCGGTGGTTCAGGCTGTGCCGGCAGCAGCACCGCAGCTGGCCACGGCAGCGCCTGCAAGCCCTGCCCCACGTTCGGTCTATACCGACCCCCGGCTCGTCAACGTCTCCGGCGTCCAGGGCGCGCCTCAGGTCGTGGCACAAGATCCGAATGCAGCCGCCCCGCCCGCCGGCTCGGCAATGGCGGCGCCTGCCAATATTGGCGGGCTCGTCCTGCAGTCGACCCGGATCAACGCGCAGGCGATGAGCATCTTTTCCGATCATCAGCCGGCGCCGCAGAACAACAGCACGTCCACCGTCATTCAGCCGCAGGCCTATGTGCCGGTGGAAGGTGCAGCACCTGCGCGAAGCAGCGTCTACAGCCAACCGCCCGTGCCCACACAGCCGGTGGAGCCAGTGCTGCCGCAGCAATCCTCGCAGAATAGCAGCACGCAGCTTGCGCCCGTGCAGACGGCATCGTTGGCGACGGCCAGCATTCCGACCTCGACGATGAACGCGCTCTACAGCGCGCCGAAGCAGAACCTGCTCGGCAGCCTCTCCGGCCTGCTGCACAAGGCGGCCCTGCCCGGCATGACGCGTATCGCGCCGAACGGGCTGCATCTCCAGAACGAAAAGGTCGAGGTCGGCTGCTTCAAGCCCGACCTGCTGAAAGTGATCAAGATGGTCGAAAGTTATTTCGGCCGGCCTGTTATCGTCACCTCCGGCTATCGCGACGAAGAGCACAACCGCCTCGTCGGCGGCGCTGACGAATCGATGCACAAGAGCTGCGAGGCCGCCGACATCCAGATCGACGGCGTGACGAAATGGGATATCGCCGCCTATATCCGCTCGCTTCCGGACCGCGGCGGCGTCGGCACCTACTGCCACACGGATTCGGTTCACCTCGATACCGGCAAAACCCGTGACTGGAACTGGGGCTGCGGCGGCAAGCGCACACCGATAACGACGGCAAGAGCGATCTGACACCCGCGCGATTTCAGCATTACGTTACGGCAGCTGCACCTCGTCTCGTTAAAGAAACAACCGGCAGCCTATTGATTCGGTTTCAATAATCGGCTTCTCGAACACACTCGGATTTCCTGTCATTTTTTTGAAAGAAAACCGCAATTCCGCTTGCGGGATTCAAAACGCCTGACTATAAGGGCGCCACCACGAAGGAAGCGCCCTTCGTCTATCGGTTAGGACACCAGATTTTCATTCTGGGAAGAGGGGTTCGACTCCCCTAGGGCGTACCACTTTCTCTCCATATAGAAGCCAACACTTCCGCTTGCAGAAGCCAGCGCGCACTCCTATTTTAACGAGGCTGCCTGCGCCCTTCGTCTATCGGTTAGGACGACAGATTCTCATTCTGTAAAGAGGGGTTCGACTCCCCTAGGGCGTACCATCCCGATGATAGGCCGTCGTCATTCGATCGACGTCGGCCGGCGCTATCAGTCCCGTCGAGGAGAACCCTTCTGGTTCGCGCGACGTCGCCCATTCTAGCCCGCCGGTTTGATTTTTCTCCGCTCCGCCGTAGCCTGCGCCTCGATTTTCCACAGCGGCAAATAAATCGGCGAAAACGATGATTTTTTCGCGCCTTGGCGCTTGCGGCCTTCGAAGGTGCTGACTATAAGGGCGCCACCACGAAGGAAGCGCCCTTCGTCTATCGGTTAGGACACCAGATTTTCATTCTGGGAAGAGGGGTTCGACTCCCCTAGGGCGTACCACTTTCTCTCCTTTGAGACTTCCCATCGTCAGCACTCTTGCGCGACTGCTCTATTTCGCCGGCGCAGCATCGCAGACGCGGAGCTGGATGCGGCGTGCGCCCTGGTAATGGTCGGCACCGAGCGAACCGGCGACATGCAGGCTGGCGCCGCGTGAATTGACGAGAAGATTGCCGAGCGCCGTATCGGCGGCGCGGAAGGCGATGCCGTCGAGCCGCGATCCGTCCATGGCCTCCAGCGTCACCTTCACATGTTTCTCACCGACCAGGCGGGCGTCTCGCACCCTATGCGCCGGCACGGCAAAAAGCGGCTGTGCGTGGCCGGAGCCGTAGGGGCCGGCGGCCTCCAGGCGATCGATGAGTTCGAGGGTAGCGCCGCTTGCGCCGATCGCGCCGTCGATCTTCAGCGTTTCGTTGGCGACGAGGCCGGCAACCGTTCTTGCGGCCTTCTCCGTGAAGAAGGTCCTTAGCCTGCCAAGATCGGCGCGCTCGACCGTCAGACCCGCGGCCATGGCGTGGCCGCCGCCCTTGACGAGCAGCCCCTCGTCAACCGCAGCCCGGACCATCCTGCCCATATCGAAGCCGTTGATCGAGCGGCCCGAGCCGGTGCCGCGGCCGGAGGGATCGAAGGCGATCGCGAAAGCGGGCCGTTTGAATTTCTCCTTCAGCCGCGCCGCAATCAGCCCGACGATACCGGGATGCCATTTCTCATGGGCGGTAACGATGACGGAGGCGCCCTCGCCATCGCCATATTCGGCAAGCGCCTCGGCTTCGGCCTCCTGCAGCATGATCGCCTCCATCGCCTGGCGTTCGCGGTTGAGCTCGTCCAGGCGCTGCGCGATCACATCAGCCTCGCCAGCATCGTCGAGCGTCAGCAGCCGGCTTCCGAGTGCCGCGTCGCCGATCCGCCCACCGGCATTGATGCGCGGGCCGATCAGGAAGCCGAAATGATAGGGCGTCACCGGGCCGGCGAGCCCCGCCTTGCGGAACAGTGCTGCCAGTCCGGCATTGCTCTGGTGGCGGGCAGCGACCAGACCCTTCACGACATAGGCGCGGTTGAGGCCCTTCAGCGGCACGACATCGCAGACCGTCGCAAGAGCCACGATATCCAGCCATTGCAGCAGGTCGAGCGCCAGGATGCGCTTGTTGCCGGCCGCACGCAGCAGCCGGAGCGTCGCGACTAGCACCATGAAGACGACGCCGGCCGCGCAAAGATGGCCCTGCCCCGAGAGATCGTCCTCGCGGTTCGGGTTGACCAGCGCATGGCAGGGCGGCAGCTCATGTGTCACCTGGTGGTGATCGATGACGACGATATCGATAGCACGCGCCGCAGCGGCGGCCAGCGCCTCGTGGCTGGTGGAGCCGCAATCGACGGTGACGATCAGCTCAGCACCGTTGTCGATCAACTGGTTGATCGCCGCCGGATTGGGACCGTAACCTTCGAAGACGCGGTCGGGGATATAGATGCTCGCCCTGACGCCGAAATGGCTGAGAAAGCGAAACATCAGCGCCGAGGAGGCTGCGCCGTCGACGTCGTAGTCACCGAAGATGGCCACGCTCTCGCCGCGCTCGATCGCGCGCAGGAGGCGGGTCGCGGCCTTTTCGCAGTCGGTCAGCTTATGAGGATCGGGCATCAGGCTGCGGATCGTCGGGTCGAGGAATTCGATCGCCTCGTCTACCGTCACGCCGCGCCCGGCGAGCACCCGGGCGATGAGATCCGGCAATCCATGGATCTGCGACATGGCCAGCGCGCGGTTCTGCCCGGCCTGGTCGAGCCGTGCGACCCAGCGATTGTCGAGCGCGGATTTCTCCACACCGAGAAACGCGCGCTGTACCGGGTCGACGAGATCTGCCATGCCATACTCCGCTGACTTCATCTGCTCTTTCTACAGGAGCAGCGGAGATAACATAGCGATGGATTTGCAGACACGGATTTTTACCAGAATACTGCCCAGACGATCAGGGCGATGCCGCCTAGTTGCACCAGGATGACGGAGAAGAGGGTGAGAAGAATGGCCCAGTTACGACCTTCCGGGCTTTCGTCGTCGTCATGGGCCTCATTCGAGGCCTCGTCGGACGGGTGGTCACGAACCTTGTTACGGTTCGTCTCGGGGACTTCTTTAAACACACCCGGATGATCGGGAGGTTCCTCTTCCGGGCGACCATACCCCTTCCCGGCATGGCTGTCCTTGTTCACGAAATTCTCCAAAGCCGGCGACTCCCTCTCCCGGCTTATTTATATCAATGTTTCGGTATCTGTTAATATAAGTTTTCGTGAGAGCGGCTAAACAGGCAATACAAAAACCCGCCCTGCGTGCACAGAGCGGGTCAGCCATCCGGGATTATGGCAAAAAAAGAGGTCAGCCTTCCTCTTTCGGCCGCTCGATGCGAATCACCTGCGGCTCACCGAAGAGATAACCTTCCGACTTGATCGAGACGACTGCCCTGCGCACAGATTCTTCCGTCGTCGCATGGGTGACGAGAATGATCGTCTGGTGGTGCGATGGCGCCAGATGCTGCTTGGAGCGCTGGACGATCGATTCCAGCGAGATGTTGTTTTCGGCCATGCGGGTTGCGACGCTGGCAAAGACGCCGGTGCGGTCGAGCACGGTCAGGCGGATGAAATAGCCGCCCTCGTGGCTCTGCATCTGCGCCTTGCGGTAGGGCTCCAGCGTCGTTGCCGGATGGCCGAGCACCGGAACGCGCTGGGCGCCTGGCTGGCTCTTGGCAATATCGGCGATATCGCCAAGCACCGACGAGGCCGTGGCGTTGCCGCCGGCGCCGGGGCCGACCATCAGCAGTTCGCCGAGCACGTCGGATTCGATCGCCACCGCATTGGTGACGCCGTCGACCTGGGCGATGACCGAATCGACCGGCACCATTGTGGGATGGACGCGCTGCTCGATGCCGGTATCGGTGCGCTGGGCAACGCCCAAGAGCTTGATGCGATAACCGAGCTCGGCAGCGGCGTGGATATCCTCGATCGAGATGTTGGTGATGCCTTCGAGATAGATGTCGTCGGCCGCGATCTGATTGCCGAAGGCGAGCGTCGTCAGAATGGAAAGCTTGTGGGCCGTGTCGTTGCCCTCGATATCGAAGGCCGGATCGGCCTCGGCATAACCCAGCCGCTGCGCTTCCTTGAGGCATTCGGCGAAGGAAAGCCCCTCCTTCTCCATCTTGGTCAGGATATAATTGCAGGTGCCGTTCATGATGCCGTAGATGCGCGAGACGGAATTGCCCGTCAGCGATTCACGCAGCGCCTTGATGACCGGGATGCCACCGGCGACCGCCGCCTCGAAGTTCAGCAACGACCCCTTCTCCTCGGCGATCGTCGCAAGCTCGACGCCGTGATAGGCAAGCAGCGCCTTGTTGGCTGTCACTACATGGAGACCACGTTGGAGTGCAGCGCGCACGGAGATGTTGGCCGCGCCTTCGGCGCCGCCCATCAGCTCGACGAAGACGTCGATATCGCCCTTTTCGGCAAGCTCCTCCGGCCGGTCGAACCAGCTAACAGTGGAAAGATCGATGCCGCGGTCCCTCGCCTTGTCACGTGCTGAGACCGCCGTGATGGTGATCGGACGCCCGCAGGTAACGGCAAGCTCGTTGCTCTTCTGCTGAATGATGCGGACAAGCGAGGCGCCAACGGTGCCCAAGCCCGCAATGCCGATTTTGAGGGCATCTGCCATAGATCGATCCTGAAATATCTGTGTGGCGGCAGCCGCCGGACGCGGCTGCCCGAGAGTTGGATTAGCGGTGTGCGTTCAGCGAGATGACGTTGTGCATCGTCTCGTCTGCCGTCGACATGAACTTCTTGATGTTGCGCGCAGCCTGGCGGATGCGGTGTTCGTTTTCGACAAGTGCCAGACGGACGTAGTCGTCGCCCATTTCGCCGAAGCCGATGCCCGGGGCAACGGCGACGTCGGCCTTCTCGACCAGCAGCTTGGAGAATTCCAGCGAACCGAGATGACGGAACTTTTCCGGGATCTTCGCCCAGGCGAACATCGTCGCAGCCGGCGGCGGCACGTCGAACCCGGCCTTGCCGAAGCTTTCGACCATGACGTCGCGACGGCGCTTGTAGACGTTACGGACTTCCGCAATGTCGGAACCATCGCCGTTCAGCGCATGCGTCGCCGCCACCTGGATCGGCGTGAAGGCGCCGTAGTCGAGATAGGATTTGACGCGGGTGAGCGCCGCGATCAGCCGCTCATTGCCGACCGCAAAGCCCATGCGCCAGCCGGGCATGGAGAAGGTCTTCGACATCGAGGTGAACTCGACGGTCACGTCCATTGCGCCCGGCACTTCGAGAACCGACGGCGGCGGGGCGCCGTCGAAGTAGATTTCCGAATAGGCAAGGTCGGAAAGCACGATGATGTCGTGCTTTTTCGCAAAGGCGATGACGTCCTTGTAGAAATCGAGCGTCGCGACATAGGCCGTCGGGTTCGAGGGATAATTGAGAACCAGCGCCAGCGGCTTCGGGATCGAATGCCGGACGGCGCGTTCCAACGGTTCGAAGAAGCTCTCATCCGGCTCGACCGACATGGAGCGGATCACGCCGCCCGCCATCAGGAAGCCAAAGGCGTGGATCGGATAGGTCGGGTTCGGGCAGAGGATCACGTCGCCAGGCGCGGTGATTGCCTGCGCCATGTTGGCGAAGCCTTCCTTGGAGCCCAAGGTGGCGACCACCTGGGTATCCGGGTTGAGCTTGACGCCGAAACGGCGGGCATAATAGGCGGCCTGGGCGCGGCGCAGGCCCGGAATGCCCTTGGAAGAGGAATAGCGGTGCGTGCGCGGATCCTGCACGACCTCACAAAGCTTGTCGACGATCGACTGGGGAGTGGGAAGGTCGGGGTTTCCCATGCCGAGATCGATGATATCGGCGCCGCCCGCTCGCGCGCTTGCCTTCAAACGGTTGACCTGTTCGAAAACATAAGGCGGCAAACGCCGGACTTTGTGAAACTCTTCCATCTCATTCCCCATGGAAAGGCGGCATTTCGGGCCGCAGTCGAAGTTCGTTCCGTCTCCCGGCGGCTGCGACACGAACTTCAGAATCGCAACGCCGTATTTCATCAGACCCAAGCGACGCGGCGATTCTTTGACGGAAAGGCCGCGTAACGCGCTTTATCGGGAAAATTGTATCTTCCGATCCTTGCCGAAGGCTTTGCGTCCAAATTGCCTGAAAGGCAAGGTCTATTTGGAGATTTCAGACAGCGTATCGGTGCCGTGCTCGGCGGCGAGACGCCGCATTTCGGCGACCTTGGCCTGATATTCGGCTTCCGAGATTGCGCCTGCCTTGCGCCGGGCGGCAAGTGCCGTCAGCTGATGCTGCAGGTCGGCCGCCTGCTCGTCGCTCATCTGCACATTGGCGGCGGTCAGCGGCGCGCCGAAATTCGGATAGCCGTCCGGGTATTTTGCAAGGCCGCCCTCGGCCGCCTCGCCCTTGGTGGCCGGCATGACGACGGCGGTCGGTGCCGCTCGCTTGGCGGCGGCTGCGGCCTTTTGTTCCGCCGTCAGATTGCATCCGGCAAGGGCCATCGCCGCCGCGGCGCAGATCAGTGCGGTGCGGTTGAAGGTTGCGATGCGCCGAATGCCGTTCTTCGTCATGCCTCAAAAATCCAGTTTTGACTGCTTCGACTGTTAAATTTGTCGCAGCCACAAAGCAATAGCATGAGCCGATGCGGGTGGAACTTGTTTTCTCGTTCGATCACGATGTACAACGAATGGATAAAAAGAGTGGTGCTGCCGCCGGAGGAAATGGTGACCGACAGCAAGCAGGAGAATGGCGGCCAAAAGAATGGCGAAAAGGCCGGCTTCGACGCGACCGATCTCGATCCCTATCTGTTGAAGGATCCTGAGGCCATGGCGATGAATTTCGCCCGGGCGCTCGAAAATCTCGGACAAGCAGCGTCAGCCTGGCTTGCGCCGCGCGAACGCGGCGAGATCACCGAAAGCACCGTCGATCCGATGACCGACATGGTCAAGACGCTTTCCAAGGTCACCGAATACTGGATTTCTGATCCGCGCCGCACCTTCGAGGCGCAAACGCAGCTGATGTCCTCGTTCTTCGGCATCTGGATGCGCTCGATGCAGCGCATGCAAGGCACGCGCGGCATGCAGGGCGATCCCACGCCTCCCGAGCCGGACACCCGCAAGGACAAGCGTTTCTCGGACGAGGATTGGGAGAAGAATCCGTTCTTCGATTTTCTTCGCCAGGTCTATTTCGTCACGACCGACTGGGTAGAAAAGCTTGTGTCGGAAACCGATGGTCTCGACGAGCACACCAAACACAAGGCCGGCTTCTACGTGAAGCAGATCACGGCAGCGCTTTCGCCGACCAACTTCATCGCCACCAATCCGCAGCTCTACCGCGAGACGATCGCGACCAGCGGCGCCAATCTGGTGCGCGGGATGAAGATGCTGGCCGAGGATATCGCTGCTGGACATGGCGACCTTCGTCTTCGCCAGACCGACATGACGAAATTTGCCGTTGGCCGCGACATGGCGCTGACGCCAGGCAAGGTGATCGCCCAGAACGACATCTGCCAAATCATCCAGTACGAGGCTTCGACCGAAACCGTGCTGAAGCGGCCGCTGCTGATCTGCCCGCCCTGGATCAACAAATTCTATATTCTCGACCTCAACCCGCAAAAATCCTTCATCAAATGGTGCGTCGACCAGGGTCAGACGGTCTTCGTCATTTCCTGGGTCAACCCGGATGCGCGCCACGCCGACAAGGACTGGGCGGCCTATGCCCGCGAGGGCATCGATTTCGCGCTGGCAACGGTCGAGAAGGCGACAGGCGAAAAGGACGTCAACGCCGTCGGCTACTGCGTCGGCGGCACGCTGCTTGCGGCAACACTGGCACTGCATGCCAAGGAGAAGAACAAGCGCATCAAGACCGCCACACTCTTCACCACCCAGGTCGACTTCACCCATGCCGGCGACCTCAAGGTCTTCGTCGACGAGGAGCAGCTTGAATCGCTCGAAGAGCATATGCAGGCGGCCGGCTATCTCGACGGCACGAAGATGTCCATGGCCTTCAACATGTTGCGCGCCTCCGAGCTGATATGGCCTTATTTCGTCAACAACTACCTCAAGGGCCAGGATCCCCTGCCCTTCGACCTGTTGTTCTGGAACGCCGATTCGACCCGC
Source organism: Rhizobium aouanii (assembly GCF_037002925.1). NCBI lineage: Bacteria > Pseudomonadati > Pseudomonadota > Alphaproteobacteria > Hyphomicrobiales > Rhizobiaceae > Rhizobium > Rhizobium aouanii. The sequence goes on along the minus strand of NZ_JBAMYD010000003.1, from coordinate 177,070 downwards.
ATGGCAGCGGCAAACCATGCTTTCTACCTGCGCAATTGCTATCTCAAGAACGCGCTGACGCAGAACGAGATGATCCTCGACGGCAAGCCCGTGTCGCTGAAGGACGTGAAGATCCCGATCTATAATCTCGCCACCCGCGAGGATCACATCGCCCCTGCCAAGTCCGTCTTCCTCGGCAGCCGGTTCTTCGGCGGCAAGGTGGAATTCGTCGTGACCGGCTCCGGACACATCGCCGGCGTCGTTAATCCCCCCGACAGGAAGAAGTATCAATTCTGGACGGGCGGCCCCGCCAAGGGAGACTACGAGACCTGGCTCGAGCACGCGACGGAGACTCCAGGATCATGGTGGCCGCATTGGCAGGCCTGGATTGAGACGCATGACGGCAGACGCGTGCCGGCGCGCAAACCCGGCGGCGATGCGTTGAACGCGATCGAGGAAGCGCCGGGAAGTTATGTGATGGAGCGCGCCTGAGAAGGCCCAACGCATCTCTTTTTGAGACGTCGAAAGAAAGAGCGACGCCGCGTAAACAAATTAGAAACCATAATTCGTCATCCTTGCGAGACAGTCGGACGTCGTGGGTGGTCTAAATTCGGCCCATTTGCGCCTGTACCGGCCCCCGGCGAAGTGTAGTCAGTCAGTGCCGCCGGCCTGCGCAGCGAGTTTGAAAGACGAGTTTAGTATGGCGTGTGCGGTCGGGACGTTCGATGACGTCACCCCTCTTGGCGGATCTGCTTTCCGTTGGCGCAGATCTCGCGGTTTCCTTTACGGTGTTGTCGGCGCCGGATTTCTGACCTCCACCTGGCTGATCGCGACCTTCGCGACGATGCACTCGATTGCCACTCCCTATTCTCCGCCGGATCGCCTAGCACAGATGGCGACCGCGCCGAAGGTGGCGCCTTCACCGAGCCATGAGAGGCTGATCCATGTCGGCAAGGCCGACCGGCTGGCCGCCTTCGATGCGAAGCCGAAGGTCCCTCTGACCGCGACCCTCATCCAATCCCATGCCGAAAAGACCGCCGCCGCGGCAACGGCGCTTGCGGTTCTCGCCAAAAACAACCGGCTCGCCATGGCTGCCGAACAGTCGGTCGTGGCGGCGATCTCCGACAGCGCCAAATTCCGCAAGGATGATGTGATTGCGGCGGCGCCGGTCGAGCTCGCCTCGGCAGAGACGGAAGAAGACGACGGCGACCGGATCATCGTTCCGTCGAAAGAAGCCGTCGCCGCAGCCGAACTCCCGACCCTGCTGGCTCTTGCCGATGCCGGATCCCGGCAAATCGCGCCGGCTCCGGTCGAGCCAACCGCATCTCCCCTCAAAACGGCCTCCATTCCCGCATCGGAACCAGCTCCGGTGGTTGTCGCCGCCGCGGAAGACGCGCCACCCTTCGATCTCGTGTTGGCGCCGGACGAAGGTTCGGTGCCGCTGCCGATGGCGCGTCCTGACGGACTCATCGGCAAACCGACACCGGCCTCCAAGGGCTCTGAGCGCTCTGGCGAGCCTGTGCTTGCCTATGCCCAGCCGAACTCGCCGATCGAGGATGACGAGGACGATGCAGTGCCGCGCTACGACAAGCCGGTCTTCTCGCCGAAACTGCGCGCAGGCGTGGCGATCTACGATATCGAAAACAGCATCGTCTATTTGCCGAACGGCGAGCGGCTCGAGGCCCATTCCGGGCTCGGCAAGATGCGCGACAAGCCGCGTTTCGCCAACAAGAAGATGCGCGGACCGACGCCGCCGCACACCTATGTTCTCACCATGCGCGAGAGCCTTTTCCATGGCGTCGAGGCGCTGCGGCTGACGCCGATCGAGGGTTCGGACGCCATCTATGACCGTGTCGGCCTGCTTGCCCACACCTACATGCTCGGCAAGAACGGCGATTCCAACGGCTGCGTCTCCTTCAAGGACTACCGCCGCTTCCTCGCCGCCTACAAGCGCGGCGACATCAAGCAGCTCGTGGTGGTGCCGCGGCTGAACAACAAACCGTCTTCGACACTTGCCTCGCTGTTTTCGCGGCGCAGCTGAGGATTGGAGAGCACTGCCGCCTGCCCGGCAGCGGACGCTACTTCAACCAGGCTGCGATTCGCTCCACCGCCTCGGCGATCTCCGCCTGCGAGCCCGCATAGGACAGACGCAGGCTTCGATTTCCCTCCAGCGGATCGAAATCGAGACCGGGCGTTGCGGCGACGTCGATTTCCGCGAGCATGCGTTTGGCAAAGCCCATGCTGTCATTGGTGAAGCGGGTGACGTCGAGATAGGCGTAGAAGGCGCCATCCATCGGCGAAGCGATCGAAAACCCGATCTGCGGCAGTCGCCGCATCAGCAAATCGCGGTTGCCGGCGTAACTGGCCTTGTAATGATCGAGCTCGGCGCCGGCGCTGAGAGCGGCCGTGGCCGCGATCTGGGAGAGCTCGGGCGGGGATATATAGAGGCTCTGCGCCACCCGCTCGATCGGCCGAACCAGGCGTTCCGGCAGTACCATCCAGCCGATTCGCCAGCCGGTCATGCAATAATATTTGGAAAAGGAGTTGATGACGATCGCCTCGTCGGTCAGTTCCAGCGCGCTCGCCTCCTCGCCGGCGAAGGTCAGCCCGTGGTAGATTTCATCGGAGATGAAAGCGATGGAATGGGCCGCGCAGTAATCCGAAAGCGCCTTCAGCCCATCGCGGCCAGTCACCGTGCCAGTCGGATTGGCGGGGCTTGCGAGCAGTACGCCTTTCAGCGTCATGCCGCTTTCCATCTGCGCCGCTTCGAGGCTTTGCGGCGTCAGGGTGAAGTGGGTCTCGGCCGTTACCGGCACTTCGAGAACCTTCAGCCCTAGCGCGCCCAGGATATTGCGATAGGCAGGATAACCGGGTCTTGCGATCGCCACGGCATCGCCGGCATCGAAGAGCGACAGGAAGGCGAGATTGAAGCCGGCCGAGGAACCGGTGGTGATGGCGATGCGTCTGGGATCGATCTCCAGGCCGTGGCGATCCTTGTAGTGCCAGGCGAGCGCCGATTTCAGCCGCGCCGTCCCCAGCGCATCGGTATAACCGATCCGACCTTCGGCAAGGGCTGCGCGCGCCGCTTCGAGGGCCGCTAGAGGTGCGGGATGCGAGGGCTGGCCAACCGCCATCGAGATCACCGGATGGCCGGCCGCACGCCGCTTCGTCGCCTCCGCCAGGACGTCCATGGCGTGAAAAGGCTCGACTTCGCTGCGTTTCGATATGGAAAACAAGATCGTTTCTCGCTCAGCTTCTGCAATGACGGCCCGACAATTGCCGCATTAATCGGCTCATCACAATCCCGCGAGGGCCGCGTGGGGATGAAAAATTCTGATTTGAGCAGAACCGAACGCACCGTACCTTGACGCGACGCATTCAAGTCCATTAACCCGGCGACGGGTCTTCTCGACGAAGAGACGACCATATCGCCGATGACGAGGATATCATGGCATTCTTCCCGAAGACCTTCACCGCACTGGCGCTTGCCGCATCGATCGCCCTTCCGCTTCCGGCGGCAGCGCTCGACGACCAGCAGAAGAAGGAGTTCGGCGAATTCATCAAGCAATACCTGCTCGAGAACCCCGAGATCATGCTGGAAGTCCAGGATGCGCTGCAGAAGAAGCAGGAGGCCCAGCGGTCGGTGAAGGCCAATATGGCGATCGAAGAGAACAGCACCGACATCTTCGAATCGAAGAACGACGTCACGCTCGGCAATCCCAAGGGCGATGTCACCGTCGTCGAATTCTTCGATTATAATTGCAGCTACTGCCGCCATGCGCTTCCCGACATGCAGGCGATGCTGAAGAAGGACAAGAACGTCCGTTTCGTCCTCAAGGAATTCCCGATCCTCGGGCCGGATTCGATCGCCGCCCACAAGGTGGCCGACGCCTTCCGCAAGCTCGCGCCGGAGAAATATGCCGATTTCCACGTCGCCCTTCTCGGCACCGAAGGCCGTGCCTCTGACGAAACAGCGGTCGCGGTCGCTGCCTCGCTCGGCGTCAGCGAGGACAAGATCCGCGCCGAGATCGCAAAGAGCCCGAATGACGGTATAGTCCAGGCAACCTACCGGCTTGCCTCCAGTCTCGGCATCAGCGGCACGCCCTCCTATGTGATCGGCAACGAAATGGTGCCCGGCGCCGTCGGGCTTGACGATCTCGAAGCCAAGGTCAAGAACATGCGCAGCTGCGGCAAGACCGCCTGCTGAGTAATTAAAGCGCCGACCGTCAGCCCATCTAATCGCCAAAATCGAAGTGTTTCAACCATGTGGACAAATGTGGCACGATTGCCGCTGGGCAATCCGTAAGGGCTTTCATTCAGCCTTCGCGGAGTCTATAGGTTGCCGTCGTACATTTTACGGAACATTCGATGACGCAAACGATTTTTGTCCTGAACGGCCCCAACCTGAACATGCTGGGCAAACGAGAGCCTGGCATTTATGGCGGCAAGACGCTCAAGGACATCGAGCTGGACTGCAAGGCCGCAGGCCGCGAACTCGGTTTTGATATCGATTTCCGCCAGAGCAACCACGAAGGCGTGCTGGTCGACTGGTTCCACGAGGCCGAGGAACAGGCCGTGGGCGTTGCGATCAATGCGGGCGCCTATACGCATACATCGGTCGCACTGCATGATGCGATCCGCGCGATTTCCATTCCCGTCGTCGAGCTCCACATATCCAACGTGCATGCACGGGAAGAATTCCGCCACAAGTCGATGATCGCCCCGGCATGCAAAGGCGTGATCTGCGGCTTCGGGCCTCATAGCTACATCCTGGCGCTCCACGCGCTGAAGAACATCACGGCATAAGAAGAAGACAGGGCAACACCATGGCTGAAAAGAAATCGGGTATCGACCAGGCACTGATCCGCGATCTCGCCAATATTCTGAACGAAACGGATCTGACGGAGATCGAGGTCGAGCAGGACGACCTGCGCATCCGCGTTTCGCGCGCCGGCACGCCGCAATACGTCCAGGCGCCGATCGCAGCACCTGGTTATGCCGCGCCCGCAGCCGCCGCTGCGGCGGCCGTTGCTGCGCCTGCCGCAGCTCCCAGCCGTAACCCGGCCAATGTCGTCAATGCACCGATGGTGGGCACCGTCTACATGGCGCCGGCGCCGGGCGCGCGGCCGTTCATCGAAGTCGGCGCAACCGTCAAGGAAGGCCAGACGTTGATCATCATCGAAGCGATGAAGACGATGAACCAGATCCCCTCGCCGAAGTCAGGCAAGGTGACCGAGATCCTCGTCGATGACGGACATCCCGTCGAATACGGCCAAGCCCTCGTCGTCATCGAATAGGCCGATGCCCATGATTTCGAAAATCCTCATCGCCAATCGCGGGGAAATCGCCCTTCGCGTGCTCCGGGCTTGCAAGGAGCTCGGCATCGCCTGCGTCGTGGTTCATTCCACCGCCGACGCCGATGCCATGCATGTGCGCCTTGCCGACGAAAGTGTGTGCATCGGACCGCCCTCCTCGCGCGAGAGCTATCTCAACATCCACCAGATCGTCGCCGCCTGCGAGATCACCGGCGCTGACGCCGTGCATCCGGGTTACGGCTTTCTGTCGGAGAATGCCAAGTTCGCCGATATCCTCGAAGCCCACGGCATTACCTTCATTGGGCCGACGGCGGACCATATCCGCATCATGGGCGACAAGATCACCGCCAAGACAACGGCGCTGGAACTCGGCATTCCCGTCGTTCCGGGCTCGGACGGCGAAGTGAAGACCGAGGAGGATGCGCTGAAGACGGCCGCCGAAATCGGCTATCCCGTGCTGATCAAGGCCACGGCCGGCGGCGGCGGACGCGGCATGAAGGTCGCCAAGAGCGAGGCTGACCTGATCGAGGCCTGGTCGACGGCGCGCACGGAAGCGGCAGCCGCCTTCGGCAACGATGCCGTCTATATGGAAAAATATCTCGGCAAGCCGCGCCACATCGAAATTCAGGTGTTCGGTGACGGCGAAGGCAATGCCATCCATCTCGGCGAGCGCGATTGCTCGCTGCAGCGGCGCCATCAGAAGGTCTGGGAAGAGGCGAATTCGCCGGCACTCAACGTCGAGCAGCGCATGAAGATCGGCCAGGTCTGCGCCGACGCCATGAAGAAGCTGAAATATCGCGGCGCCGGCACGATCGAATTCCTCTACGAAAACGGCGAGTTCTATTTCATCGAAATGAACACCCGTCTGCAGGTGGAGCATCCGATCACCGAAGCGATCACCGGCATCGACCTGGTGCATGAGCAGATCCGCGTCGCTTCCGGCGGCGGTCTCTCGGTGACGCAGGACGAGGTGCATTTTTCCGGTCACGCCATCGAGTGCCGTATCAATGCCGAGCACCCGCGCACCTTCGTGCCCTCGCCCGGCACGATCACGCATTTCCACGCGCCGGGAGGCCTCGGCGTGCGCATCGATTCCGGTGCCTATCAGGGCTACAAGATCCCGCCCTACTACGACAGCCTCATCGGCAAGCTGATCGTGCACGGCCGTACCCGCGTCGAATGCATGATGCGGCTGCGCCGCGCGCTCGACGAATTCGTCGTCGACGGCATCAATACGACGCTGCCGCTGTTCCAGGATCTCGTCTCCAACCAGGATATCGCCAACGGCGACTATGACATCCACTGGCTGGAAGACTACCTCGCCAACACACCAGCGGCATAGGACAGGAATGGCAGGATCGCGCAGGAAGTCACCAGGCATAACCCCTGACGTTCTCCTGCGCGCCTATTCCATCGGCCTCTTCCCGATGGCCGAATCCGCCGATGACCCGGAGATCTTTTGGGTCGAACCGGAACTGCGTGGCGTGCTGCCGCTCGACCATTTCCACGTGTCGAAAAGCCTTGCCAAGGCAGTGCGCAAGAAACCCTTCGAGATCCGTTTCGATCACGCTTTCGATCAGGTCATCGCCGCCTGTGCGGAGGAAACATCCGGGCGCCCGAGCACCTGGATCAACAAGACGATCAGATCGCTTTACGCGACGCTCTTCGACATGGGTCATGCCCATACCGTCGAAGCCTGGGAGGGCGATAAACTGGTCGGCGGCCTCTACGGCGTCTCGCTCGGCTCGGCCTTCTTCGGCGAAAGCATGTTTTCGCGCCGGACGGATGCTTCGAAGATCTGCCTCGTTCATCTGGTCGACCGGCTGCGGGAAAGGGGCTTCACCCTGCTCGACACCCAGTTCACCACCGAGCACCTGAAGACGTTCGGAGCGATCGACGTTCCGAAGGCCGATTATGCCGCGATGCTTGCCGCGGCGATGGAATCGCCGCATCTGGAATTCTGAGGATCGTTTTCAGAGTAAAATCCGGCAGACAACATCGCCCCTTGCCACACGCCGGGTTGAGGAAGATGCGGCAGACCAGCGAAGACGCAGTTACTTCGCCTTGGCGCCGTCAGGCGCCGGGACATCCGAGTTTGCCTTGCAGTCTTTCAGCCAGACGTCGTAGATCGGGTGCTCGACAGCGTTGAGGCCGGGGCTGGCGGCGAACATCCAGCCGGTGAAGATGCGGCGGATCTTGCGGTCGAGGGTGATCTCGTCGACCTCGACGAAACCGTCGATCTTCTGTGCTTCCGACTGGTCGCGCGAATAGCAGGCTTTCGGTGTCACCTGCAATGCGCCGAACTGTACCGTCTCGTTGACGTAGACGTCGAAGGTCGTGATCCGGCCGGTGATCTTGTCGAGGCCGGAGAAGACGGCAACCGGATTTTCGATGCGTGCGGCATTTGCCGCAACCGCCGGAAGCAGGGCCGAGAGCGCCAGCAGCGATCCGGCGGCACGCAGCACCATGTTCCGCGTGAAGAGCTTCATATGTACCCGTCTCCAGACATTTTCAGTTCACGGCCGCGGTCAAGCGCAGCCAACCTGCGGGTAAAGGTCAATTGTGGCCAAAAGCCGGGTCTTGGGATCGCCCGGTCGAGCCGCCTCAGTTGCCCGGCGTCCAGGCGTCGTAGTCGCCGGTGACACGCGGCCGCTCGCCCGGAACGGCGATGGAGCCCGGCGGACGATAGGCCTGCGGCGAACCGGTATGGTTGGGACGGTGCGGCTTCTGCCACTCCTTGGCGACGTAGGTCTCCTTGGAGGGGGGAACATCGGTGCGATGATGCATCCAGCCATGCCAGCCCGGCGGAATGGCGGAGGCTTCGGCATAACCCTTGTAGATCACCCAACGCTTCGGCAGACCGTAGGAGGACATGCCGCCTTCGTAGTAGACGTTGCCGAATTCATCCTCGCCGACGCGCTTGCCAAAACGCCAGGTCGCAAAACGCGTGCCCATCGTCTGACCGTTCCACCAGGTAAAGGTCTGAACCAGAAGATTCCACATGTCTTTTCCTTGTGCCCGCCAGATGCGAGCCAAACCAGAATTCGTTTCCTCGCTTATGCCGTCGCCAAGCCGAATTGTCCAGCGATTCCACGACGGCCATGGGTCATTTCAAAGCCATCTTGAAACCGAGATGCGAGGGCTTGAAGCCCAGCCTTTCATAGAAACGGTGGGCATCCTTGCGTACTGCATTCGAGGTCAACGCTACCCGCCCGATACCGCGGCCTTTTGCCTCGGCAATGGCGAATTCGATCATCAGTCCGCCGACCCCCTGCCCGCGCATATCGGCGCGCGTCTGCACCGCCTCGATGATCATCGCCGAGGAGCCACGACCGGTGAGCGAGGTCGTCACCATCGTCTGGAACGTGCCGACGACCTCGCCGCCACGCTCTGCGACGTAAAGCGTCTGGTCGGGCGAAGCCTCGATGACGGCGAAGGCCCTGAGATAATCCGGGAAAGCTTCAGCTTCCGTGGTATCGCCGTGACCGCCGAGCGCATCGGCGGCAAACATAGCCACCAGCGCCGGCAGATCGTCCTTGCGAGCTTCACGGATATTCAAATCTTGTGGCATCACACTTTTCTACCTATGTAAAAATCGGACGATGATTGTTGCGGAAGGAAAAAGACGGATGTTCTTGAGCGATATCCGTGAGGTCAGATACTCCGCGAGGGATATTCGGCTTAGAATTGCACTATCAACACTGGTGATAGTTGTCTTCGGCTTCTGGATTTTCGATAGGACTTTGAATTCGTTTTTCCTGTTCCTGCTCTGTGGGCCGCCAATTGCGTACTACCTATTTCGCAATCTTTATGTCCTGATCTTTTCATCCAATAAGACGATCATTGCGATAGGCCCAAATGGCTTCAAAGATCTTCGGCTAATGCAAGAATTAATTCCGTGGCCAGCAGTCGCACGCATCGAGGCTGCGGCACCCACCCTGGCGCAAAGGATTCTACGAACAATTTTTCTGGTTCTGGGCAACCTGTTGTCCGCATCGCCGGGAACGGACGCAGAAGGCACCGGAGATACAATCGCTGTCTGGTGCCGACCAGACGGCATTCAGGGTCGCAAACCGATGTTCTCACTATTCCATACCGCACGTGCCACGAATGATCTTCGGCAACTACGCATCGAAACGAGTGGTCTTACCGTCAGCAAGGAGCGACTGATGCAACTGCTCCAGACCTACCACACCCACCACAGCAAGGCACTCAACGATACAGGCGTTTAACCCGCCAAGCGCTTTTCCAACACCAATGCCGGAATGCCGGATTGCCCGGCTTCGCTATTCTCATTGCGGCCGATCTCGGTGAAGCCGTGCGTGAGATAGAAGGCGATCGCCGCAGCATTCTGCGGTTCGACTTCGAGGCGCATGATCTCGGCATCGGGAAAGCAAGTTTCGAGCTCGGCGAAGATATCGCGGCCGATACCTTGGCGCTGCAGCGCCGGCCCGACATAGAGGAGATGCAGCATGACCGTCTTCGTCAATTGCTGCGACATTGCCGCATAACCCATGCCGCCGATATTGCGGCCGTCATCGGCAACGAGGAATTCGGCATCCTTTCGCACGAGGCGCGTCTTCAGCGCCGCCGGCGAAAAGAGATGGGCGATCAGATCCGCCACCTTGGCTCTGCCATGCAGGCTGTCATAGGTGGCATGAAAGCTCTCCACCAAGAGGGCGCGCACCTTCTCCAGGTCGTGCTCGCCGGCGGTGCGGACGAAATACACCCGCTTACTCCTCGATGCCGAGCTTCGCCTTGACGAGGGCCTGGACAGCCTGCGGATTGGCCTTGCCGCCGGTCGCCTTCATCACCTGGCCGACGAACCATGCCGCCATGGTCGGCTTCGCCTTGACCTTTTCGACCTGTTCGGGATTGGCGGCGATGATCTCGTCCACGGCCTTTTCGATCGCGCCGGTATCCGTCACCTGCTTCATGCCGCGTGCTTCGACGATCTCGGCGGGATCGCCGCCCTCGTTGAGCACGATCTCGAAGAGATCCTTGGCGATCTTGCCGGAGATGGTTTCGGCCTTGATGAGATCGATGATGGCGCCGAGCTGAGCCGGCGAAACCGGGGTCTGCTCGATGTCCTTGCCGGTGCGGTTCAGGGCGCCGAGCAGATCGTTGATCACCCAGTTGGCGGCCGTTTTGCCGTCACGGCCTGCGGCGACCGCTTCGAAATAATCGGCGATCGCTTTTTCGGAAACGAGCACCGAGGCGTCGTAGATCGACAGCCCGAGCTCGCGCACGAAGCGCTCCTTCTTGTCGTCAGGCAGTTCCGGCAGATCGGCTTCGAGCGCCTTGATGAAGGCATCGTCGAATTCGAGCGGCAGCAGGTCCGGATCGGGGAAATAACGATAATCGTGCGCATCCTCCTTGGAGCGCATCGAGCGCGTCTCGCCCTTGTTCGGGTCGAACAGGCGGGTCTCCTGATCGATCTTGCCGCCGTCCTCCAGAATGCCAATCTGGCGACGGGCTTCGTATTCGATCGCCTGACCGATGAAACGGATGGAGTTGACGTTCTTGATTTCGCAACGCGTGCCGAAATCTTCGCCCGGCCGGCGGACGGAGACGTTGACGTCGGCGCGCATAGAGCCCTCGTCCATGTTGCCGTCGCAGGTGCCGAGATAACGCACGATCGAGCGCAGCTTGGTCATATAGGCCTTGGCCTCGTCGGACGAGCGCATGTCGGGCTTGGAGACGATCTCCATCAGAGCGACGCCGGAACGGTTGAGGTCGACATAGGACATGGTTGCGTGCTGGTCATGCATCGACTTGCCGGCATCCTGCTCCAGATGCAGGCGCTCGATGCCGATCTCGATATCCTCGAACTGGCCCTGGCGGTCCGGCCCGAGCGAAATGACGATCTTGCCCTCGCCGACGATCGGATCCTTGAACTGCGAGATCTGATAGCCCTGCGGCAGGTCGGGATAGAAATAGTTCTTGCGATCAAACAGCGAGCGCTTGTTGATCTGGGCTTTCAGGCCGAGGCCGGTGCGCACCGCCTGCTTGACGCATTCCTCATTGATGACAGGCAGCATGCCGGGCATGGCAGCGTCGACCATCGAGACATTCGAATTCTGCGGCTTGCCGAATTCCGTCGAAGCGCCGGAGAAAAGCTTCGAATTGGACAGCACCTGGGCATGGACTTCCATGCCGACGATGACTTCCCAGTCGCCGGTGGCGCCGGGGATGAAGCGTTTCGGATCAGGTGTGCGGACGTCGACAAGGGTCATCTGATGCTCTTTGCAGGCTGTTCTTTTCCACTGTGAGGTAAAGGAAATGGCGTGCCGGTGCAAGGCTTTCGCCATGGCGCGCATTGCGGTTTTGCCGTCCATTAACGCAGCCGCGGTAGGGTTCCCCTATGACGATGACCGATATTATCAAATGGGCCTTGCTGTTTCTGGCGCTGAACCTTTTGGTATTCTCGATCTATTTCTTCGACAAGCAGGCGTCGCGCCACGGCAAGCGGCGCATCAGCGAGCGCACGCTTCTTTTGCTTGCGCTGATCGGCGGCAGCCTTGGCGCGGTGGCGGCACAGCAGCTGTTGCGGCACAAGACGAGAAAGGAGCCGTTCCGGTCAATCCTGGCGGCGATCCTGATCCTGCATGGCGCACTGATTGCTGCGCTGGCCTTCGTGCCGCAATGGAGCTTTCTGCTTCCTCAGGATTTCTGAAGCGTCAGAATTCCTGCCCATATCCACCTTGGCCGTCCGAAACGAGCTGTTTCGTCAATCCAACGGAGGGTACGTCTCGATCAAGCTTCGGATTGTAGGCGACCGAGAGCCAATGGATGCTGTAGCCGTGCTTCCGGAAGAAGCCAATCGCCTCGCTGTTGCCGGAATGGGTCTGCATCGCCGCCTTCTCGAAGCCCTGATCGGCGATCTCCTTTTCGATGCGGACGAGAAGGGCCGAACCGAGGCCCTGGCGGGTGAATGCGGGATCGATCCAGAAATCCGAGATGGTTTCGTCCAATCCCTCGCGTGCTGCCCAGCCTGCGACCTGGCCGTTCTGCTCGACGACGGTGATAGTTAGCCAGTCGTTTTCCACGAAATTCCGGAAGGCGCTGCGCGCTGCGTCGACCATCGCGTCCGATTCGCCGATCGACGCCATCGCCTTTTGCCAGGCTCTGAGCCCGATCTCGCTCAATAGCTCCGCTTCACCGTCGCGGGCATTGCGAATGTGGATCAACGACACCTCCGCGTTACCCCGCAACTAGACCATTGAGTCGCGAATTTTACCAGTAGCTCCAACGGGATGATCGACCGAAACTGCGGTTGTCGACTGGTTTTGAGAGACAAGTACGCTCTTGACCGTATTTTCCGGGCTGAATAATAGGTCTTATCGAGGTGTTTTATGTTGAGCCTGCCTGAGACCCGGTAAAGGCCCTGCCCGCAAGTTCGCTTGCGCGCATGGGCCCGAAAAAACGAAACCCTGACGTTCGAGTGAGCGCCAGATCGTTTTTGTGCGCCCTGCCGGGCGCGATACCGGATCTCAACACATGGACATTTCTCGCACGGAGCAGCGCATCCTGCATCTCATGGCCCAAGGCGGCCGCATTGAAATTACCCGCGACGACGACAGGAAGATCGAAGCGGTCAGTTGCTTCACTCGCGACGGCTGGCTCTATCCCGGCGTCGACCTCGATCTCTTCCGCAGGCTGAAGCGGCTGAGGGCAATCAAGTCCTCAGGAGGTCACCCCTACCGGATCACCGAAAGAGGGCTGAGTTTGGTCAGGTCGCAGCTGAACAACAGGTAATCGTGGCACTTCCGATCGCGTCTCGAACGGGCGCGATCGGCGGTATCGCCTCAAGCCTTTGCAGAAAGTTCCGCCCGCATCGCCGACCACTCGTCGGCCATCGAGCCCATGCCGCGCCTCTTGCCGGCGCGGCGATACCAGTAGTCGGCGTTCCAGTCATCGCCCTCGATGCGATGGCAAAGGGCGTGCCCCCAGTCGAACGGCTGTTCGCCTTCGTGGCGCTGGCAGATGTCGTGGACCGCCTGCCACTCCGCGCCCATGGTGAAACCGCCGGCAGAGAGGCGATCGAATGCCTCGATCAACTGCGCAAGATCATCGCTGGCCATAAAACCTTCTCCTGGTTCCGGCTATCAATCGGTCAACCATGCAGCAAAGCCGACGGCGCCGACCGTTTCGTGGTCGGCAGCCGCTATTCTTCGGATCGTTAGATCCGTTACCACCACTTGGCCGGCGTAAACCGGCCGGCCGCCTGCTCGATGACATGGGCGGTCTTGAAGAGGGTTTCCTCGTCGAAGGGCTTGCCGATGAGCTGCAGGCCGAGGGGCAGTCCCTTATGGTCAAGGCCGGCCGGTACGGCGATGCCGGGCAGGCCCGCCATGTTGACCGTCACCGTAAAGATGTCGTTCAGATACATCTTCACCGGATCGGCGGCGAGGTTCTCATCGGCAACTCCAAAGGCGGACGACGGCGTTGCCGGCGTCAGGATGGCATCGACGCCGGCGTCGAAGGCGAGTTCGAAATCGCGCTTGATCAGCGTGCGCACCTTCTGGGCGCGGATGTAATAGGCATCGTAATAACCGGCCGACAGCACATAGGTGCCGATCATGATGCGGCGCTTGACTTCCTTGCCGAAGCCCGCGGCACGCGTCTTCTCGTACATGTCGACGATATCCTTGCCGTCGACGCGCAGGCCGTAGCGCACGCCGTCGTAGCGCGCGAGGTTCGAGGATGCCTCGGCGGGAGCGACGATGTAATAGGCCGGAAGTGCGTATTTGGTGTGCGGCAGCGAGATGTCGACGATTTCGGCACCCGCTTCCTTCAGCCAGGCGATGCCCTGGCGCCAAAGGGTCTCAATCTCATCCGGCATGCCGTCGACACGGTATTCGTTCGGAATGCCGATCTTCATGCCTTTCAGCGATCGGCCGAGAGCTGCTTCGTAATCCGGCACCGGCAGATCGACCGATGTCGTGTCCTTTGCGTCGACGCTTGCCATCGACTTCAAAAGGATCGCGGCATCGCGCACGTCGCGGGCGATCGGGCCTGCCTGGTCGAGCGAGGAAGCGAAGGCGACTGTGCCCCAGCGCGAGCAACGGCCATAGGTCGGCTTGATGCCGACGGTGCCGGTGAAGGCAGCCGGCTGGCGGATCGAGCCGCCGGTATCGGTCGCGGTCGCGCCGGCGCAAAGATGGGCGGCAACGGCTGAGGCCGAACCGCCCGATGAGCCGCCGGGCACGAGCTGCTGGTTGGAGCCTGCGGCACGCCAGGGATTGATCACAGCGCCGTAATGCGAGGTCTCGTTGGACGAGCCCATGGCGAACTCGTCCATGTTCAGCTTGCCGAGCATGACGGCGCCGTCATCCCAGAGGTTCTGCGTGACGGTCGATTCATAACGCGGCTCGAAACCATCGAGAATGTGGCTGCAGGCCTGGGTGTGAACGCCGACGGTGGCGAAGAGATCCTTGATGCCGAGCGGAATGCCTTCGAGTTCGCCTGCCTTGCCGGCGGCGATGCGCTCGTCGGAGTTCTTCGCCATGACGCGGGCGAGATCCGGCGTGATCTTGATATAGGCATTCAACCGGTCATTGGCTGCGTCGATCGCCGAGATATAGGCTTCGGTCAGTTCGATCGCGGTGATTTCCTTGGCGCGCAGCTTCTGGCGGGCTTCGGCAATGGTCAGGCTGGTGAGTTCGCTCATCGTGTTTTCGCTTCAGATCTGGAAATGGCAACAGGGTCGGAAAGAGGCTTCGAAGCCTTATTCGACGACTTTCGGCACCAGGAAAAAATTGTGGTCGGTGACGGGCGCATTGGCGACGATATCGGCTGCCTTGCTGCCGTCGGTCACCTCATCGGGCCGCTTCTTCATCGCCGTCGGGGTCACCGACGTCATCGCCTCGACGCCCTCGACATTCACTTCGGAGAGTTGCTCGACGAAGCCAAGGATGCCGTTCAGCTCGCCGACCATGCGATTTGCCTCGTCCTCGGAGACGGCAATACGGGCAAGGTGGGCGACACGCTTCACGGTGGCAAGATCGACGGACATGGCATTCTCCGGATAGGATTTTTCCTACCCGCTATAAAGGCCATGTCCGCCTGACGCAACGGGGTTTCGTCAGATCGACAGGCTCTCGGAAGGCCTGATCGCCTTCACATCCGTCTTCGATCCGTCCATGCCGGCAACGAATTTTTCCGCCGTCTGGTCGATGATCGGAAAGGTGCCGTAGTGGCAGGGGATCGCGGTCTTGAAGTTGAAATAGCGCCGGCAGGCAAGGGCCGCCACCGCGCCGCCCATGGTGAAGCGGTCACCGACCGGCACGAAACCGATATCAGGCTGGTGCAATTCGTTGATCAGCGCCATGTCGGAAAAGATGTCGGTATCGCCCATGGCAAGGATCGAGGCTTCGTCGTCGAAATGCAGCATCAGGCCGTTGGCATTACCGAGCGCATGCGAGACGCCGTCCTCGGTGATCTGGGCGGAGGAGTGCAGCGCGTTGGTGAAGGTTGCCGAGAAGCTGCCGAGCGCGATCGTGCCGCCGGTATTGCCCATCTCGATCTTGTCGACGCCCTTGGAGCCAAGCCAGGCTGCAAGATCGGCATTGGCGAGAACGACGGCGCCGGTTTCCTTGGCGAGTGCCACGGTATCGCCGACATGATCGCCATGGCCATGCGTCAACAGGATGTGGGTGATGCCGGCGGAGACATCCTTGATATCCTGGCCGGAAAAGGAGGCGTTATAGCTGAGGAATGGATCGAGCAGGATCTTCGCCTTTGATGTCTCGATGCGGAAGGCGGAATGGCCGAGCCAGGTGATCTTCATGAAATGTCTCCTTTATTACGTGATGCAAAGCCGGTTTCGATGCCACATCAAAGAATGAGAGCATGATGTCGTCCGAAAACCGCTCACACTTTTCGGCGTCATGCCCTAAAACGCTTCGCGATCTTTCAGATTCGCTCCTAGCATTTTAGGTCTTTGTTTTTGCGCATGTCGTTATCGCAAAACCGCGGCACACTTTTGCGCGACATGCTTTAAGGACATATCTTACGTGGCCGCAAAGAAAAGCGGCGGCGACTTCAATTTGTTTTGACGGGATGAAACGGCGATGACGGTGCTGACGATCGAGGAAATGGCCGAGACGCTTGTCCCGCGACAGGCGATTGCCGGCCTCGATCTCGGCACCAAGACAATCGGGCTTTCGATGTCCGATCTCGGGCGGCGTTTCGCCACGCCGCGCACAGTGATCCGCCGCGTCAAGTTCACCATCGATGCCCAGGCGCTCTTGGACTTCGCACAATCGGAAAAGGTCGCAGGCTTCATCATCGGCCTGCCGATGAACATGGATGGATCGGCGGGTCCGCGCGTGCAGGCGACGCGCGCCTTCGTGCGCAATATGGAGCAGAAGACGGCGTTGCCCTTCGTCTATTGGGACGAGCGGCTTTCGACGGTTGCCGCCGAACGGACGCTGCTCGAAATGGACGTTTCGCGCGCCAAGCGGGCCGAACGGATCGATTCGGCCGCGGCAAGCTTCATCCTTCAGGGCGCGCTTGACAGGCTATCCTTGCTGGCAAGGTCTGATGGAGATGAATTCAGCGCCTGACGCGTCTTCCACCAGGCGATGATCGATTTGCGCTTCCGGAAGGCCAGGATGGCGAAGACGACGAGGCTGTCCACCGCAATCGCGCGGGCAACCAGCGGCGGGATGGTCTCCGGCGGAATGCCGAGCGCCTTGCCGTAAAGCTCGAAGGTCAGGTCATGGACCTGCCGGCTCAGCATAAAGATGCCGAAACTCATGTCGTAATAGGAGAGCCAGTACCATCCGCCCAGAAAGACGATGGGGCCGGCCCAGAAGATCAGAAACCACTTCATGCGGCCTCTCCTCCATGCTTGCGCGCGACAGGCAGATCAAGAGAGACCAACCAGGTCGACAAAGCCATGATACAAAGCACGAGCGTCGGAGTTGCGATATCCAGCGCCAGGACTGCGAAAAACATCATCGCCGCCACCAAAAACACTGCCTTGGCGATCTTGGTTCCCATGGTCGTCAACTCGGGTCTTCTACTCATACAATCTCTGCTGAGACCACACTGTCGGGTTAACCAGCCCCACGCAACGTAAACCATTTGTTAAGGTTAATGCTACGCCCGCCCCCTGTGGATGAGCAGATATCAGCCGTAGACGCCGCGCACGATGCGCTTCAGCGCCGTCGCCGCCTTCTCCCAATCCTTCGGCGTCTTCAGCGACAGGCCGGCACACTGCCCGCCGGCTGCGGCGGACAGCACAAGGTGCTGGATCGCGGCGATGACAATGGCGTTGACGGCTGCCGCATCCACGCCCTTCGGCGGCGCCAGCGAGCCGCGCATGCGCTCCAGCCAAAGAGCAAGCGCCTTCGAACGCGCCTCGGACAACCGCCTCACCTGCTCGGTGTTTTCCGATATCTCCCAGGCGAGGATGCGGCGCATCAGTGGATCGTTTCTCAAGGCGTCGAGGAGGAGAAGCGACAGCCGCTCCATCAGGTCACCATAGGTGAGCAGGAACATGCCGCCCGCGTCTTCCGGAATGCGATCCTTCACCCATGTGCCGAGATCGGCGCCGATCGCCTCGACCAAGCCGTCGAGGCCGCCATAGTAACGATAGATCAGCTGCTTGTCGCAACCGGCGCGGCGCGCGACCGCGTTGATGCCGAAATTCTGGAAGCCTTCCTCAGCGAGCAGCCCCTTGGCGGCGGCAAGGATTGCGCGCTCGGTGGCACCGCGATCACGCGCGCGCCGTTCCGGCCCCTCGCCGGTCCCGGGTGAATTTTCAAGATTTACGGCTTCATTCAGCATGATCGACCCTTCCCCGCTGTCACCAATCGGTGAGTAGCGGGGAAGCTGCATGCAATCAATCCTATCCCTTTGGGAAGATTGTGGATATTCGAGCCGGACCGTTGATTGTCCGTCGAACGGATGTGGAAGGCTGCACGTTGGGCGGCCCGGATCGGTTCAGAAATCTCGTGCCAGCGGTTGATCGTGATGGACGAACCCGGCATAGCTGCATTATGGACAAATCTAACAATCTCCGCTAAGGCCCTGCAATGGTGAACTATATCGAAGCCTCTACTGCGCCCCCGAAGAATACGGGCGCCATCCGGCTTTATGACGCGCAAGCATTCGAGGGCATGCGCAAGGCATGCCAGCTGACCGCGCGCTGCCTCGATGCGCTTGCCGACATCGTCAAGCCCGGCCTGCTGACCGATGAGATCGACAGGTTCGTCTTCGATTTCGGCATGGATCACGGCGCCTATCCGGCGACGCTGAACTATCGCGGCTACACCAAATCGACCTGCACCTCGATCAACCACGTCGTCTGCCATGGCATTCCGAACGATAAGCCGCTGCGTGACGGCGACATCGTCAATATCGACGTCACCTACGTGCTCGACGGCTGGCACGGCGATTCCAGCCGGATGTATCCTGTCGGCGTCGTCAAGCGTGCTGCCGAGCGGCTGCTCGACGTCACCTATGAATCGCTGATGCGCGGCATTGCCGCCGTCAGGCCCGGCGCCCGCACCGGCGCGATCGGCGAGGCGATCCAGACTTATGCAGAGGCCGAGCGCTGTTCGGTGGTGCGCGATTTCTGCGGCCACGGTGTCGGCCGGTTGTTCCACGATTCGCCGAATATCCTGCATTACGGCCGCGCCAATGAGGGGCCGGAGCTGCGCGAAGGCATGATCTTCACCATCGAGCCGATGATCAACCTCGGCCGGCCGCATGTGAAGGTGCTGGCCGACGGCTGGACCGCGGTCACCCGCGACCGCTCGCTTTCAGCCCAGTACGAACATACGGTCGGCGTCACCTCCGATGGCTGCGAGATCTTCACGCTGTCGCCGGGTGGGCTCGACCGCCCCGGTCTGCCGTCGCACAACGGGTGAAGGTCTGATGGCGAAGGGGCCTGTTTCGACATCTTCCGACGACGAGCTGCCTTTCGAGACGCAAGAGCCGATTGCCGCCGACGAACGTTCGTTCTTTGCAGGCCAGCCGCAGAAACCGTCCGCACCAAATGCCAGGGCCGCCCTACCCGCCTCACTCGCCGGCCAAGAGCATTATCACGGCCATCGCGAGCGGTTGCGTGACCGCTTCCGGGAGCAAGGCGATGCGGCGCTGGCCGACTACGAAATCCTCGAACTGCTGCTTTTCCGCCTGATCCCGCGAC
Source organism: Rhizobium aouanii (assembly GCF_037002925.1). Classification (NCBI taxonomy): domain Bacteria; kingdom Pseudomonadati; phylum Pseudomonadota; class Alphaproteobacteria; order Hyphomicrobiales; family Rhizobiaceae; genus Rhizobium; species Rhizobium aouanii. The sequence continues at coordinate 157,612 of NZ_JBAMYD010000003.1, read as the reverse complement.
GCGACACCAAGCCGATCGCCAAGGCGCTGATCGAACGGTTCGGCTCGCTCGCCGGCGTTTTCGGTGCGCCTCAGGCGCTGCTGATGGAGGTCAAGGGCGTCGGCGAGGCCGTGGCGCTCGACCTGAAGCTGATCTCGACTGTCGCCCACCGGACGCTGAAGAGCGAACTCAGGAGCAAACAGGTCCTGTCCTCGTGGTCTTCGGTCATCCAGTATTGCCATGCCGCCATGGCGCACGAGACCCGCGAGCAGTTCCGCATCCTTTTCCTCGACAAGCGCAATGTGCTGATCGCCGATGAGGTGCAGGGCCGCGGCACGGTCGACCATACGCCGGTCTATCCGCGCGAGGTGGTCAAACGCGCGCTTGAGCTTTCGGCAACGGCGATGATCCTCGTGCACAATCATCCCTCCGGCGATCCCACGCCATCGCGCGCCGACATCGACATGACGAAGGTGATCATCGATGCCGCCAAGGCGCTCGATATCACCGTCCACGACCACGTCATCATCGGCAAGGATGGCCATGTCAGCCTGAAGGGGCTGAAGCTGATCTGAACAAACACTACGACCGATCGCCGACGAGATGCAGCCCCGGCGCGTCGACCATGCCCCCGGTCCATCCGCGAGAATACTGAGGAATGCTGGAGTTGACAGCAGTCGGCGGTGCGGGATTGTATGCAGTTCTGCACCGCTACTCACTGGACAATGCCCGCCCGAAATACCGAGAAGATGAAACTCCATGACGATCCGCAGCGGCAACACCGATCGATCGACCCGGCTCTGCCGCGAAGTGCTCTGCCTCGATGACTTTGAAATAAAGGCGCGGCGACATCTGCCAAAGCCGCTGTTCGGTTATATTGCAGGCGCGACCGAGACCAATGCATCGCTACGGCATAATGCAGAGGCTTTCCAGGCCTATGCCTTCCGACCTCGTGTCCTTCGGGACGTCTCGAAACGCAGCACCGAGACGAGCCTCTTCGGCAAGACCCATGCCGCACCATTCGGCATCGCGCCGATGGGTATCAGCGCGCTGATGGCCTATCGAGGTGACATCGTGCTCGCGCAAGGAGCGGATCAATCGGGAATCCCGATGATCATAAGCGGTTCATCGCTTGTCCCTTTGGAAGAGATCGCTGCGGTTTCGCCGCAAGCATGGTTTCAGGCCTATCTCCCCGGCGAACCCGACCGTATCGACGCTCTCATCGATCGCGTCGGCGCGGCCGGCTTGCGCACGCTTCTGCTGACCGTGGACACAGCCACGCTGCCAAACCGTGAAAACAATGTAAGGGCCGGGTTTTCGACGCCTCTGCGTCCCGGTCTCCGCCTGGCATGGCAGGGCATCTCGCACCCGCGCTGGACCGCCGGCACATTCCTGCGCACGATCGTCCGGCACGGTATTCCGCATTTTGAAAATTCCTATGCCACAAGAGGCGCGCCGATCATCTCCTCGAATGTCACGCGAGATTTCGGCAGGCGCGACCATCTCAACTGGAACCATCTGGAGCGGATACGCAACAGATGGTCCGGCAAACTCGTGGTCAAGGGGATCATGCATCCTGACGACGCGGCCCGGGCTGTCGACACCGGAGCGGATGGCGTAATCGTCTCCAACCATGGCGGCCGCCAGCTCGACGGCACCGCATCTCCCCTCCAGGTCCTTCCGGAGATTGCATCCCGTGTTGGAGACCGCGTTGCCGTCATGGTCGATGGCGGGTTCAGGCGTGGAACGGACATCATGAAGGCCCTGGCGCTCGGGGCTTGTTTCGTGTTCGTGGGCAGGCCGTTCCTTTATGCCGCAGCCGTCGCGGGCCTACCGGGCGTGCTCAAGGCGGCCGATATCCTGAAGACGGAACTGCATAGCAATATGGCGCTGCTCGGCGTCACCAAGGTGGGCGATATTTCGGCGGACTACATCACCCGCGCATGAAATGCCGTCGAGCCACAGAACATGGCAAGAACCCCTGCCGGTGTTCGTCGGCTACGACCCATGGCGTAAAGCTGTTTCTCGCAGGGCTCACTTGCCCGAAAAAGCACCCGTCAGGACCAATCAGATGGTCGTAAAACAATCTGTAACATTGACCGGCTAACGATGGACGGGCGACATTTTGCGTTGCAATATGATTCCTTTCCAATCCGGGGCTTGATGATGCTTCAGTACGATCTCGTTGTGGTGGGCAGCGGTCCCGCAGGGCGCCGCGGCGCGATCCAGGCGTCAAAACTCGGCAAGAAAGTGCTTGTCATCGAGCAGGGAAAACGCGTCGGCGGCGTATCCGTGCATACCGGCACCATCCCTTCCAAAACGCTGCGCGAGACTGCGCTTAATCTTTCCGGCTGGCGCGAACGCGGCTTCTACGGCCGGTCTTACCGCGTCAAGGAAGAGATCAGTGCAGATGACCTGCGCCGCCGCCTGCTGATTACGCTCAACCACGAGGTCGAGGTGCTGGAACACCAGTTCGCCCGCAACCGCGTGCAGCATATTCGCGGCAAGGCGAGCTTCATCGATGCGTCGACGCTGCAGGTGATCAAGGATGACGGCGAGACCACGCAGGTCACCGCCGCCAGCGTGCTGCTCGCCGTCGGCACAAAGCCGTTCCGCCCCGATTACATGCCCTTCGACGGCAAGACCGTTCTCGACAGCGACGAACTGCTCGACATCCAGGACCTGCCGCGATCGATGGTGGTCATCGGCGCCGGCGTCATCGGAATCGAATATGCGACGATCTTCAGCGCGCTCGACACCGCCGTCACCGTCATCGACCCGAAGGCGACAATGCTCGACTTCATCGACAAGGAAATCATCGAGGATTTTACCTACCAGCTGCGCGACCGCAACATGAAGCTGCTGCTCGGCCAGAAGGCCGACAAGGTGGAGAGGCTCGAAAACGGCAAGGTCGGACTGACACTCGACAGCGGCCGGCGCCTGACGACCGACATGGTGCTTTTCGCCGCCGGCCGCATGGGGGCGACTGATGCGCTGAACCTTCAGGCCATAGGCCTCGAAGCCGACAGCCGCGGCCGTCTCAAGGTCAATCCGGAAACCTTCCAGACATCGGTTGCCAACATCTACGCCGCCGGCGACGTCGTCGGCTTTCCGAGCCTTGCCTCGACCTCGATGGAACAGGGCCGCATCGCCGCCCGCGTCGCGGTCGGCGCGGTCGCCAAGGAGCCGCCGAAATATTTCCCCTACGGCATCTATGCCGTGCCGGAGATTTCGACCTGCGGCCTGACCGAAGAAGAGATGAAGGAGCGCGGTATTCCCTATGAATGCGGCATCGCCCGCTTCCGCGAGACGTCGCGCGGCCATATCATGGGCCTCGACACCGGGCTTTTGAAGCTGATCTTCTCGCTGAAGACACGCCGCCTGCTCGGCGTGCATATCGTCGGCGAAGGCGCCACCGAGCTGGTGCATATCGGCCAGGCGGTGCTCAATCTCAAAGGGACCGTCGAATATTTCGTCGAGAACACCTTCAACTATCCGACGCTCGCCGAAGCCTACAAGATCGCCGGCCTCGATGCCTGGAACCGGATGGGCGACATCAAGTCGGAGCTCTAAAGTCCGTCGCATCGTCGAGGGAACTGCCGTCTAAGTCCGGCCACCAAAACGGAGCCGAATGACATTGCGCATCATCTCGCTGAACGCATGGGGCGGCAGGCTTCATGAGGCGCTGAATGAATATGTGACGGCGGCCGAACCCGACGTGCTGTGCCTGCAGGAGGTTTTGCGCGCACCCGGCACCCGCTCAGGCTGGTCGGTCTATCGGGACGGCGATGTCGAGCTGCCGCAGCGCTTCAATCTCTTTACCGAGATCAGCACCGCCCTGCCCGGCCATGACGGCTTCTTCTGCCCGACATCGAGAGGCGAACTCTTCGATGGCGATAGCGCCATTGTCGCCGAATTCGGGCTAGCGACCTTCGTGCGCAAAACGCATTCCGTCATCGCCCAAGGGCTGGGCTTCGTGCATGGCCGTTTTTCCGCCGATGGCTGGGGCGAACATCCTCGGCCGCGAAACGCCCATTGCATCCGTCTCTTCAGCCATGAGTGCGCTTCTACCGTGACCATCGCCCACATGCATGGCCTGCGCGATCCCGCAGGCAAGGGCGACACAACGGCCCGCGAAGAGCAGGCCATAGCGTTGGTCAGGCTCATCGACCGTGTCTGGCCAGGCGACGAAAATCTCGTCGTCTGCGGTGATTTCAACGTGCTGCCCGATAGCGCGACCTTTGCTATTCTCGCCAGACTCGGGCTTTCCGACCTCGTCACCGGAAGCGGCCTTGTAGACACGCGAACCTCCTACTATCTGAAGCAGGGCCGCTTTGCCGACTACATGCTGGTGACGCCGGGGATGAAGGTTGCCAAATTCGAGGTGGTCGAGGCGCCCGAAGTCTCCGACCATCGCGCATTGCTGCTCGATATCGGGTAGTATATTGAGGAATGATACACTTCGCGAAGCGTTTGCGCGCCGTACCGTTTTTTTACGCCTTAGTTTGACCTCCTAAATCGCATTGGTATGTCGTGCCGGTATATGCCTTCAACGCCATTTTGCCTTCGGGCAAAAGCTTCTAAAGAAAGATAGATACTCTTGTCCCATGTCTTGGAAGCTGCGCGCAGACGTTTTCAGCTGATCCTGATCAAGCCGTCGCATTATGACGACGACGGCTACGTCATCCGCTGGTGGCGGGCGATGATCCCTTCCAATTCGCTGGCGGCGCTCTACGGCATTGCCGCCGAATGCGCCGAGCGCAAGGTGCTAGGAGACGATACGGCGATCGATATCACCGTGATCGACGAGACCAATACGCGGATCGATATCGCCGGACTGCTGGCACAGTTCAAGCGTCACGACAATTTCGGCATGATCGCGCTGGTTGGCGTCCAGACCAACCAATATCCGCGCGCCCTCGATATCGCCCGTCCCTTCCGCGATGCCGGCTTGCCGGTTTCGATCGGCGGCTTCCATGTTTCCGGCTGCCTGTCGATGCTGGATGGCAAGGCGGTCGGGCTCGACGCCTGCCGCGACATGGGCATCTCGATGTTTGCCGGCGAGGCCGAGGGCCGGCTCGACATGGTGCTGCGCGATGCCGCAGCCGGCGAGCTGAAGCCACTCTATAATTTCATGAACGACCTTCCCGGCATCGGCGGCACACCGGTTCCCTTCCTGCCGAAGGACAACATCCAGCGCACGCTCGGGCTCAGCACCAGCTTCGATGCCGGACGTGGCTGTCCCTATCAGTGCTCGTTCTGCACCATCATCAACGTGCAGGGACGCAAGTCGCGCTTCCGCTCGGCCGACGACGTCGAAAAACTGGTGCGGATGAACTGGGCGCAGGGCATCCACAAATTCTTCATCACCGACGACAATTTCGCCCGCAACAAGGATTGGGAAGCGATCTTCGACCGGTTGATCGAACTCAAGGAACGGGACGGCATTCCGCTCGGCCTGATGATCCAGGTCGACACGCTCTGCCACAAGATCCCCAATTTCATCGAGAAATCCAGGCGCGCCGGCGTCACCCGCGTCTTCATCGGCCTCGAAAACGTCAATCCTGATAATCTGACCGCCGCCAAGAAGAACCAGAACAAGATCACCGAATACCGCAAGATGCTGCTCGCCTGGAAGGCGCAGGGGATCATGACGCTTGCCGGCTATATCCTGGGCTTCCCCGCCGATACGCCGGAATCGATCCGCCGCGACATCACGATCATCCAGGAAGAGCTGCCGCTCGACGTCATCGAATTCTTCATCCTGACGCCGCTGCCCGGCTCCGAGGACCATCAGGTCCTGTGGAAGAAGGGCGTCGACATGGATGCCGATCTGAACATCTACGATGTCGAGCATGTCTGCACCGCGCATCCGAAGATGAGCAAGCAGGAATGGGAAGACATCTACCACGAGGCCTGGTCGCTCTATTATTCGCCCGATCATATGAAGACGCTGCTGCGCCGCGCCGTAGCAACCGGCGTACCGCTCGCAAGGCTCGTCAAGGTTCTGGTCTCTTTCGCGACCACCGTGCCGCTGGAAAACGTGCATCCGCTGCAAAGCGGCCTGCTGCGCCTGAAGACGCCGTCGGAGCGGCGCCCGGATCTGCCGCGCGAGAATCCGCTCGTCTTCTGGCCGCGCTTTGCCTGGGAAACCTTCCGCAAACATGCTTCGCTCGCCGGCACGATCATTGGCCTGACGATTTCGGCGTTCTTGATTTCAAGGGATGCAAAGTCGAAGACTTATATGGACCAGGCTCTGACGCCGGTTGCCGACGACGAAGAGGAAACACTCCACCTCTTCACACAGACCGCCGGCGGCGCCGCAGCCGTCAGCCATGTCAGGAAAGTCGCGCAACTGACCGCGCATTGAGCGCCGATTCTTGCGAACCGCGGCTGACGCCCGAACACATGGGCGGCAAGCCGATACATGTCGCTAAAGTGCGTCGCATCAATCAAGTTTGACAACGCGCTTTGAAAGCTCCGACTTGCCGTTTAAGCGACTTGGATCATCTTGGTGGTCTCGGCCACTTGCAGCGTGTCGACGAATTCGACGATCTTGACCGGTTTCCCATCCCGGAAATGGATGTTGTCGACGAATTCCGTATGGAAGCTCACATCCGATGGGATGTGCCTGACCTCGCCTTCGCGGTGGGCAAAGACCATATGCTCATCTTCGTCCACATAGATGCCGGCTGTCCTGATATTCGATAGATCCCATACAGTGATAAGCTGCGTTATCGCCTGGCGAAAATCATGCCCGCTTGATTCAGTCGAAAAAGGCGCCAGCCGGGTATTGCCGACCATGCGAAAGGTGCAATTCTCGCCGATCAGCGCAAGCGTAGCTTCGACATCGCCACGGTCACGCACAGCATAAATTTCCTCTACTAGCTTCTTCATGTCGTGCTTTGCGGTCATTTTCAGATCCCTCCACCATCAGCGAAACTTGCATCTAGTTATACTTTAATGCAACTCTTTGTTGTTCAGAGTGAATAAACACAATGGAGTAGGCGTTCGAGTATCAACTGACCTGGACAATAGAAAAAGGCCCCGCACGATGGCGAGGCCCTTCCAAACTTCTGAACTGAAAAGCGATTATTCGGCGCTTTCGTCAGCCGCCTTCTTCTTCGGAGCAGCCTTCTTCTTCGGTGCGGCTTCTTCGCCTTCACCGGCGTCAGCTGCTTCGGCCTTGGCGGCAGCCTTCTTCTTCGGTGCGGCCTTCTTGGTTTCGGCCTTCGCTTCGCCTTCTTCCTCGGCGAGCAGCTCTTCCTTCGTCACCTTCTTGTCGGTGACGTCGATTTCGGTCAGCAGGTGATCGATGACCTTCTCTTCGAAGATCGGTGCGCGGATCGAAGCGGCCGCACCCGGCTGGCTGCGGAAGAATTCGAGGATCTGCTTTTCCTGGCCCGGATATTGACGCAGCTGATCGTAGATGGCGCGCTGCATCTCGTCCTCGCTGACTTCGACGCCGGCTTTTTCGCCGATTTCCGAGAGAACGAGGCCGAGGCGAACGCGGCGCTCGGCGAGCGTCTTGTATTCCTCGCGAGCCTTCTCCTCGGTCGTGTCTTCGTCCTCGAAGGTCTTGCCGGACTGGGCGAGGTCGTTGTTCACCTGGCTCCAGATGCCGTTATATTCGGCGTCTACGAGCGAGTTCGGGGTCTCGAACTTGTACATCTCGTCGAGCTGGTCGAGGATCTGACGCTTCAGCTTCTGGCGAGTCAGCGAGCCGTACTGCGATTCGATCTGGCCACGGACGATCTCCTTGAGACGATCAGCGGATTCGATGCCGAGCTTGGAGGCGAGTTCGTCGTTGATCTCGACATCGGCAGGTGCGGCGACTTCCTTGACTGACACGTCGAAGGTCGCTTCCTTGCCGGCGAGGTTCTTGGCCGGATAGTCGGCCGGGAAGGTCACGGTGATGGTCTTCTCGTCACCGGCCTTGGCGCCGACGAGCTGGTCTTCGAAGCCCGGAATGAAGCGGCCGGAGCCGAGCACCAGTTCGGCGCCCTGGTCGGTGCCGCCCTCGAAGGCTTCACCGTCGACCTTGCCGACGTAGTCCATGGTGATGCGGTCGCCGTTCGCGGCCTTGCCGGTCTTGGTCTCATAGGCGCGGGCGCTTTCGGCGACCTTCAGGACCTGCTCGTTGACTTCGTCGTCCGAGATGTCGATGACTTCGCGCGTGACCTTGATGCCCTTGACCGACTTCAGTTCGATCGGCGGCAGAACTTCATAGGAGAGCGTGAATTCGAAATCCTGCTCGGCGGCGAGGATCTTATCGGCTTCGTCCTTGTCTTCCGTCATGGCGATTTCCGGCTGCGTGGCCGACTTCTCGCCGCGGCTGGACAGAATGGCGGCCGGCTGCTCGCGGACGATCTCGTTGACGAGGTCGGCCATGATCGACTTGCCGTAGACCTTCTTCAGGTGAGCGGCAGGTACCTTGCCCGGACGGAAGCCGTTGATGCGAACCTTGTCCTTCACATCGGCAAGACGCTCATTCATCTTGTCTTGCATGTCCTTGGCCGGGATTACGACCTTGATTTCGCGCTTCAGCCCTTCAGCGAGCGTTTCGATAACCTGCATGTCTTCCTACCTTCATTTCGTGGCGGCCGTGCCCAGACGCCGTTCGTTTCGATGAGCACGACGCCGGCGATCCTGCCGCGCGTGGCTTTTCCCAATTCCCGTATCATTCCGCCCAAAGGGGAACGGCACTCGCGTCCGGGTATTCGGGACAACTCTCGGCTGCCCTAAGCCAACCGATTTCAGTCTCCCGCCTGCAAACAGCTTGGTGCGGGTAGAGAGACTTGAACTCCCACGCCTTGCGGCACCAGAACCTAAATCTGGCGTGTCTACCAATTTCACCATACCCGCGTTCACAAAACCGCATGCCTATGCCTGCGCATGAGGCCTTCCGGAGCGCGGCGTCTCTATATCACCCGATTTGGTCGAGGCAAAGGAAAAATGAACGGTGAATGACAGGGGATTTGCGGCCCTGGAGCCGCCCTGCCCCGAAGTGTAACGAGATCAGTAAAGCGGCTCGTCGTAAACCGGCTTGCCGTCAACGAGCAGGCTGCGGATCTGTGCGCTTCCATCAGGCGAGACACGCACTGCGATGGCGACGTTGCCGTCATTGCGGGCCTGCTCGAGCGGCTTGCCCTCGCCTTCTGGAACGTAGTAGCGCTCGATGCCGTATTCGACACGCATGCTGTCGCCGGCGGCAAGTCCGCCACTATAAAATGGCTGGCTGCGCAGGATCACGGTCTCCGGCTGCGGAGGCAGTTCGTGAAAGGACGATTCGGTCACCGTCCAGAAACCGTCCTCCTGCTTCTTCAACCGGACCCATAGCACCCGTTCGCCGGCCTCGGCCGGAATGCCGCCGGAAACCGTCTGCACCGGCACCGAGGAAATGTCGTAGTTCAAGACGACATAATCACCGCGCAGGAAATCGCGCGGATCGACGGGCGCCGTTTTCAGCAGCACCTCGGCGCCATCGCTGAGGATCGACGCCCGGCTCTGGATGATCGTGCCGAGGATAAGTGTCTGCAGACCAGCGACGATGATGGCCGAAAGCAAATAGCCCTTACCGGATTGCAGCCTTGCGATGAACGAGCTCATGCCCGTTCCCCCTGTGCATTCGCCGAAAACCGCCGTTCGAGACGGATGACCATCCAGGCGACCAGCGCAACCACGAGACCGGAGAAGAGGAAGAGGCTTGACGTGCCGAGGATCGAGCCGACGGTGACGGAGGCGAGATAGAGCATCTCCGCGGCAAAGGTCGCATAGGCGAGATATCGCACCGCGCCATTATCCCTGCCACGCAGGACGATCGCCAGCACGGAAGCGGCAAGCGTCGCCATTCCGAGCACCACCAAACCCCAGCCGTCTTCGATCTCGATATGCAGCAGCAGGAAGCCGATTGCGGCGACAAGGAAGCTGTAGAAGGCAGGAGCCGCACCGGCGCTTCTGACCAAGGAGGCAATAGGCCGGAGCGGCAACGCCGTCAGGACGAAGGCCGCCATGCCGCCGATGGCGAAGGCAAGCGCCACGGCGATCTCCTCATAAAGAGTATAGAGCCAGGCAAGCCAGCCGATCAGCAGCAGATAGGCCAGATGGCGCGCTCGCTCGGCGCCGGTATACCGCACCAGCCCGATGACGATTACTGCCATGACGGGCGCAATCCAGGGATCGAGACCGATCCAATGCGTGTCATAATTCTCAAGATAGACGGCGAAGGACGCCCAGGAAAGGAAGCCAGCGACGACGGTCACGGCGGCTGAACGGAAGAGGATCGCGGAGACCGTCGCAATCGCGAACCAGAGATACATCACCGTCTGCTGGTCGCCCGAGAGGTGATACATCTGGCCGACCAGCGAAATGGCGCCGCCGAAACTCATTGCGCCGATGACCAGCAAGCCGCCTGCGGCGGCTGTCGCACCGCGGGCAAGCATCCGGGCGGCGGCGATATGCACGAACCAGATCAGCGCAAGGATGCCGCCCACGCGCACCAGGCGCGGGATGGCCTCCCAGTTGGAGGCGACGACCAGCAGGATGGCAGCGGCAAGCAGCACCGCCGCCAGCGCCATCAGCACCCTGCCGAGGCTGAAGCTTGCCGGGCGGCTGTCATATTCGGCGAGAAGCGCACCTGCCGTTTCCTGCCCGAGCAGGCCCTTGCCCACCCAGAGCGAGAGATCCCGCTCCAATCTGCCGCGATACATGCTCAACCCCTCGATTTCCGCAACGTCGACTGCGGCGCTGCAGCTCACGCCGTTATAGACGCAGCACGGGTGTTCGCAAACGCTCTTGCGACAATTATACAAGTTCCTCACTGGTCTAAATAGTATCCAGTGTTAACCGGCCGCTAACGTCAGAAGCGCTAATATAAGCCTATGGACGGAGAGGTATGCGGTTCTTGCATATCCCCCATGAATTTATTGCACTGCACAATACTCATTAGTCATACTATTGATCAGCACATCGAAGCACGGGGATGGCGCCCCGGCCCGGCATCAGCCGGACGCCCGCGGATGCTTTTTCCGTGACGAGATTCGCAGCCGCGCACTCCTCCTCCCAGCGCGCTGCGATAGACTGGCAACACTCCTCCTCCCAGTTGTCAGTCACCATAACGCGCCCGCCGGATCCTCCCCCGGCGGGCGTTTTTGTTTGGCCAAAGCTTCATTGAAGCCTTGGCGGTGAGAGGATTTTCGTCGCATGGCGCCGTCATGCCACATTGTCGTGACGCCGCCCCACCACCCCGCGAAGGGATGGCGACGTCCGATCCGAAGCGGAAACGCCTCTTTGCAGCGGATGGACGGGCGGAATCACCGGAGGAAGCAGCATTTTCTGCTACGGCACCCTATTTGCCTCTCCAAACCGAACTGCTTTCTCAAAAGTCATTCTGCCTATTCGTTGACCAAAAAATGGTAAGTCTGGGTCAAATACCCATTGAGCATTGCATGCCTCGCATAGGTGATCTGAAAACTTGTCTATTTTAGTCTTTCGCGTCGCAACATATATTCCAGTCATCATATAGAGGTCAGCGCCGATCGGTGGCTGCTGGCGGATGAAACCCTCGGAAAGGGGCTTAACATGAACTTCTCTCGCTCTTTCAATAACTGGCGCAAGTATCGTCAGACCGTCACGGAACTCGGCCGCATGACCAACCGCGAATTGCACGATCTCGGCATCGACCGTTCGGACATCCATCGCGTTGCCCGTGAGGCTTCTCACCGCTAATTCCAGGCGATCGCTGCTCCTCCCAAGCACGATTGCTCTCGATCGAACGCCCGCTGTACCCACAGCGGGCGTTTTCTTTTGTCTGCACGTGGTGGCCGCGGCGGTTGCAGGTTTTCCCACTCGTTAGCCCGCTCAAAAAATATCCTCTGCTTAATTGAAGAGCATCATAGTGCACAATTGCATGGCAGACGCCTTTTATTTGCACTGCACAATCGGACGGTTCTCGCCTATATAAACATCAACCGCAGAGAGACAGGCGATCCCGCCGTCCCGCGGACATAGGATGAAGACAATGAACCCGATCCGCATTGCAAGAAGCTGGCTCAGCTACCGTCGTACGCTCAATGAACTCGGCGGCCTTTCGAACCAGACCCTGTCCGATATCGGCGTTAGCCGCTACGACATCCGGAATATCGCATCCCGCTCGTTCCGCTAATAGCGAGTACGATGCTTCCAAGACGGCGCCCCAGGGCGCCGTTTTTGATTCCGGGGTGTTGGATCGCACCTGCCGACATGATATCAGCCCGGAATGAACACGATCTCCTCCTATTCTCCTATCCACGTCGTCGGCGGCGGGCTTGCCGGTTCGGAAGCCGCCTGGCAGATCGCCAGTTCCGGCGTTCCCGTTATCCTGCATGAAATGCGCGGGGTGCGCGGCACGGATGCGCATAAGACCGACGGCCTTGCCGAACTCGTCTGCTCCAATTCCTTCCGGTCCGACGACGCGACCAGCAATGCCGTCGGCGTCATCCATGCCGAGATGCGCATGGCGGGTTCGCTGATCATGGCCGCTGCCGATCGATGCCAGGTACCGGCCGGTGGTGCGCTCGCTGTCGACCGCGATGGCTTCTCAGAGGCGGTGACCAAGGCGGTCCATGACCACCCGCTGATTACCGTCGTGCGTGAAGAGGTCACCGGCCTGCCGCCGAAGGATTGGGATCTTGCCATCGTCGCCACCGGACCATTGACGGCGCCATCACTGGCAAGTGCGATCCAGGCGGAGACGGGCGAAGATTCGCTTGCCTTCTTCGACGCCATCGCGCCGATCGTCTATCGTGAGAGCATCGACATGGATATCTGCTGGTATCAGTCGCGCTACGACAAGGTCGGCCCCGGCGGCACCGGCAAGGATTACATCAACTGCCCGATGGACGAGGCGCAGTACAATGCCTTCGTCGACTCGCTGATATCCGGCGACACGGTCGGTTTCAAGGAATGGGAGGGCACGCCTTATTTCGACGGCTGCCTGCCGATCGAGGTGATGGCCGAACGCGGCCGCGAGACGCTGCGTCATGGACCGATGAAGCCGATGGGGCTGACGAACGCGCATAATCCGACGGTCAAGGCCTATGCCGTCGTGCAGCTGCGTCAGGACAATGCGCTCGGCACGCTCTACAATATGGTCGGCTTTCAGACGAAGCTGAAATATGGCGCGCAGGCGGATATATTCCGGATGATCCCGGGTCTGGAAAATGCGGAATTTGCCCGTCTCGGCGGTCTGCACCGCAACACCTATATCAACTCCCCCACCCTGCTCGATCCGTCGCTGACGCTGAAATCGCGGCCCGGCCTGCGCTTTGCCGGCCAGATCACCGGCTGTGAGGGTTATGTGGAAAGCGCCAGCGTCGGGCTTATGGCCGGGCGTTTCGCCGCCGCCGAACGCAAGGGCGAGGCGATTTCGCTACCGCCGGCGACGACGGCGCTCGGCTCGCTGCTCGGTCATATCACCGGTGGGCACCTCGTCACCGACGAGGAGCCGGGCAAACGATCGTTCCAGCCGATGAACATCAATTTCGGGCTGTTTCCGGAGCTCCAGCCGGGGTCGATCGTCAAACCCGAAGGCGTCAAGCGCTTCCGCGGCAAGGACAAGACGATCATGAAGCGGCAGCTGATCGCACGGCGTGCGCTTGCCGACTGCGCGGCCTGGCTCGGTCAACAGTCGACGTTTGCCGAAAGCGCCTGATCGGCGCTTTTCAAGCGCGTCGCCTCAAGCCTAGCTCATGCGACCCGCTTGAAGTCTTTGCTTTTACGCATGTCGTCCTTCCAAAACCGCTGCATACTTTTGGGCGACATTTGCTACTGCTTGTTCGCCGCCGAAATATTGCCGGGCGGCAGGTCCTTATCCGGCTCGGCGATATAATTGCCGAGCAGCCAGAGCGAAACCTCCGAGGCCTCCTTGGCGGAAGCGAATTCGAAACCACCGTTGTGATGGGGTGCATCGAGGAAGTCGATCACCAGTCCCCTGCCCGTTTCCGAGCCGACGACGCGCACCCGGCCCGGCTCGATCAGGTGGCAGGAGAAATGGCGCGACATGTTGCGCATGAAGCCGGCCTTGTTGTCGTGCAGGCGCACAAAGACGGCCTGGCCGTTTTCCGTCACCTGCAGCTGACGGATCGCCTCGGTCGGAAAGGCGCGGCCGAACTCGATGATGGCAAGGCCCGTGTCATGCAGGCCATCGTCCTTATTCTGCGCGGCCATGCGCGTTGCCACGAAAGCAAAGAAAATGACGATGGCGAAAAGGACGCACCAGACGATAATGCCCACGCCGAGTCTCCGTTCAAAGGGTAGCGGTGGAAGCCTTGTAATGCGCGAGACTTGCGCGAATTTGACCGATATCAGATTTTTCGGCGTGCGGCAGCCAGCCCCATCCGCAGCTGGCGGCGCCACTGCGGCGGCTGCAGCGGCCGGTCGAACAGCAAGGCGCCCCGTTTCTGCGCCTTGACGAGCACCGGTTCGGCAAGCGTAGCCGGCAGGAAGGCTGGAAAGACGGCCGGCGCAATCGGCCCCGCCGCCCTTGCCTTTGCCAGATGTTCGCGACCGAGGCCGGCGAAGGCCTCGATGGCGGCAGAGATGCGCGGCCTGTCTTCGCCGGCAAGGAAGGCATCGCGGTCGAGACCAGTGGCGGAAAGGATCTGCAGCGGAATATAGATCTGGCCGCGGCGGCGATGCAGCGGCATCAGCAGCAACAGCCCGGCGACCGCCTGGGCGACGCCGGCATGGCCGGCGGCGTCGGCCGAGCGTGCTGCCTCCTCCGGCGAAAGCACCAGGCTTGCGAGCTGAATCAGCGCCGATGCCGTTTCGCCGGCATAGCCTTCAAGCGAAAGACGTGTCTCCATCGGATCGTCATAGAGATCGAAGGTACGGGCCTCGATCATGTCGATCAGCGTCTTGCGCGGCAGGCGGTGCGTTTCGATGGCGGTGATAAGGGCTGCGGCGACGGGATTGGCCGCCGTCGAGCCATGTGCGCTGCCTTCCAGAAGATCGTGCCAATATTGCAGCCGCACCTCGCCGGGCAAGGGCTCGTGCACGAGATCGCGGATGCGGGCAAGCTCGGCATTGAAGGCATAAAGAGCTGCGAGCGCGCCGCGCTTTGCCTCCGGCGACAGCAGACAGGCGAGATAGCGGTCGCGATCGCTGTCACGCAGCATCGCCAGGCAGATCTCCTGGTTGGTCGCAATATGCGCTTCGGTCATCGTCAGACCGCAATCAACGCCGCGGCGACGGCACGCTGCTCGGCGAGCATGATATTGAAGGTGCGCACTGCAGCCCCGGTGCTCATCGGATCGGAGGAGATGCCGCGCGACTTCAGCGCCAGCCTCAATTCCTCGGGCAGACGGCGAAGCTCGGTTCCGGTACCGACGAGCAGAACCTCGATATCGGCGGCCTCATCCAGCACCCGGCGAAAATTTTCAGGCGACAGCGGTTTCGACATGTCCATATCCCAGCCGTGAATGCCGGAGGGTAGGCAAAGGATCGAGCCGCGATGCGACATGTCGGCAAAACGAAAGCCGCCATTGCCGTAAGCATCGATCGGAGCGCGCCCGGGGAAATGTGCGGCGCGGATTTCTATGCCTTTTGCCATGTTTTCAAACCACCGTGCCGGATTTTACACCAGCATCCGTCTTGTTGCTCTCTTCCCCGTCGGGAGCCTCCGGCCGCAGCCGGAAGACGATCAAGACAGGAGCGGCGATATAGATCGAAGAGAAGGTGCCGAGAGCGACGCCGAAGAGCATCGCAAAGGTGAAGGAACGGATGACTTCACCACCGAAGAGAAAGAGCGCCAGCAAGGCGATCAACGTCGTCGCCGCGGTCAGAACGGTGCGCGACAGCGTCTGATTGATCGAAGCATCGATCAGGATCGGCAGCGGCATCTTCTTGTATCGCTTCAGATTCTCGCGCATTCGATCGTAGACCACGACCGTATCGTTCAGGGAATAACCGACGATGGTCAGCACGGCGGCGATGCTCGTCAGGTTGAACTCGATGCCGGTCAGCACGAAGAGACCAAGCATGATGATGACGTCGTGCAGCGTGGCGACGATGGCGCCGACCGCGAATTGCCATTCGAAGCGGATCCAGATGTAGATCAGGATCGCCGCAAGTGCGGCAAGCACACCGAGCGTCGCCATCATCGTCAATCCGCCGGAGATGGCGGGGCCGACGACCTCGACGCGGCGAAAATCATAATCTTCCTGGAGCTCGCCACGCACCAGCGTCGCCGCCGACTGCTCGGCATTTTCGCCGCCACCCTGGGAAGCAATGCGGATGCGCGCGTTCGACGGCCCGCCCGTGCGCTCGACGCTGACCTCACCGAGGTTGAGATCGTTGAGGCGCGCGTTGAGATCGGCGATGTCGGCATTGCCCTGCTTCGCCGTGACCTCGATGAGCGAGCCGCCGGTGAAATCAATGCCGAGATGCAGGCCGACGGTGGCAAAGGCGGCCATGGCGATCAGCGAGATGACCGCCGACGCCGTAAAGACATAACGGCGGATCCCCATGAAGCGGATATTGGCGTGTTCGAAAAGATGCGTCAGCACGCTCTTCGGCAGATGCCGGGGATGGCGCCTTCTCAACCAGACGGCGACGATCGAGCGTGTCAGCGTGAAGGCCGTGAAAACGGTCGTCAGGATGCCGACCGCCAGCGTCACGGCGAAACCGCGGATGGATTCGCTGCCGAGGAAGAAGAGGATGATGGCGGCGATGAAGATCGTCACATTGGCATCGACGATCGTGGCGAATGCGCGCGAGAAACCGCGGCCGACCGCCTCCGCAAAGGAATGGGTGGTTTTTTCCTCTTCGCGGATTCGCTCATAGATCAGAACATTCGAGTCGACCGCCATGCCGACGATCAGCACGATGCCGGCAATCCCCGGCAAGGTCAGCGTCGCGCCGGCAAGGCTGAGCACCGCGACGATGAGGATCAGGTTAAGGAAGAGCGATGCGACGGCGATGAGGCCGAGGATGCGATAGAGTGCGATCATCAGGGCCGCGACCAATACGACGGCGACGAGACCGGCAACGAGACCGTTGAAGATGGAATCGGCGCCGAATTTCGGGCTGACGCTGCGTTCCTCAACGCTGGTCAGCGTCGCCGGCAAGGCGCCGGCGCGCAGCATGATCGCAAGGTCGCGGACGCCATCCTCGGAGAAGTTTGCCGAAATCCGGCCCTCGCCGCCGGTGATCGCCGCATCGATGACCGGTGACGACATCACCTGATCGTCGAAGACGATGGCAAGGTGCCTGCCGATATTCTGCCCTGTCGCCTGCGCCAGCCGCTCTTTGCCTTCGGCATCGAGACGGTAGGCAATCGAAGTATCCTGCGTCCGTGGATCGACGACCGGCTCGATATCGACCATGTTGCTGCCGGTGACGAAAGCCGTGCGGTCGACGAGATAAGGCACCGGCGGATCGTCAAGCGAATAGAGCACCTGCGATGTCGCTGGCCAGCGACCGTTCAGCGCCTCTTGCCCCGACATGCTTTCGTCGATCAGGTGAAAGGAAAGCTTGGCCGGCTGGTTCAGGATGTTCTTCAGCCGCTCCGCATCGATCGATCCCAACACCTGCACGACAATGCGGTCGGCGCCATCGGGGCGAACGAGGAAATTATCATTGCCCAATCCGGCGATGCGGCGGCCAACGATATCGAGCGAGCGGGTCCGGGCGGAAGCGACATCAGCAGTAATGCCGGCGTCGGAAATCTGCAGCGAGAGCTGCCCCTGGTCACCCTGCTGCAGGGCGACCTCAGGTCCCGAATGTCCACCAGCCGTCGTCAAAGGCTTCAGGAGATCGACTGCCGCCTGTGTCTGGGCCGCATCGGTGATGCGGACGGTGACGGTCTGGTCATTGCCGGTGAGCCCGGTATAGCGGATGCCGGCGCCGCGCAGCGCGTTGCGCACATTGGCGACCACCTCTTCCAGGCGGTCCCTGACGATATCGGAACGCTCGACCTTGAGAACGATATGCGAGCCGCCCTGCAGGTCGAGACCAAGCACGACGCGGTCGTGCCGCAACCAGTCCGGCAGGGAGGATCGCTGCGCCTCGGTCAGCAGATTGGGCGAAGCGATGACGATGGCCGCAAACGCGGCCAGCCAAATCAGAAGTGTTTTCCAGCGGGAAAAATGCAACATTCTCTCGACGATCTTCCGATCCGGCGGTCCTGCCGTTATCGCTTGTTACGCCGCGTCGGCCTTGACCGGTTCACCCTTGACGCGAATTTCGGAGATGCCGCTGCGGACGATGCGCACGCGCACGCCGTCGGCGATCTCGACTTCGACTTCCTTTTCGTCGATCACCTTGGTGACCTTGCCGACGAGGCCGCCGCCGGTGACGACCTGGTCGCCGCGACGGATCGCCTTCAGGGTTTCCTCACGCTTTTTTGCCTGCGCGCGCTGCGGACGGATCAGCAGGAAGTACCAGACGACCATCAGCGGCACGAACAGGATGATCATTTCGAAACCGGAACCGCCGAATCCCGTTGCGGTATCGGTCGCGCTCTGGGCGAATGCCGGGGTGATGAACATGCTAAACTCCTCAGGCTTGGGCGGCGGAACTCCGCCTCTCTTTTCAGGTTGCCGGACTATAGTTACGGCTTCGATGAATGCAACAGAAACAGCCGGAAACCGTACCGATTCCGCTGCCTCATAACCTTTCCGCCACCAAAACGCCATGCTAAAGCGCGTCGCATCGAACTTGATCGATGCGACGCGCTTTAGCTCTTTTGTTTTCAAGCATGTCGTTATCCCGGAACCGCTCCACGCTTCCGGGCGACATGCATTAGCGGCATCGAAAGATCAAAGCGGATTGCCGCAGTGAGACATCAGGAGGCCACCGATGACCGAGGAAATCAATACAGCCCTGCTTGCCGAGCTGAAACGGCTCGCAGACGCCGTCGAGCGTCTTGCCGGACCGGCACCCGCCCTCAACGATTGGGAT
The DNA here is from genome assembly GCF_037002925.1 of Rhizobium aouanii. NCBI lineage: Bacteria > Pseudomonadati > Pseudomonadota > Alphaproteobacteria > Hyphomicrobiales > Rhizobiaceae > Rhizobium > Rhizobium aouanii. The sequence goes on along the minus strand of NZ_JBAMYD010000003.1, from coordinate 138,694 downwards.
GCTGCCGACTGTTTCGTCTGGGCGCCACTGCGCCAGCATCTGCAGCCGGTCAAGAGGCCGAACCGGGTGGCGTTGACGCTTATCCGCGGCGTCGATCACGTGCGCGACATCCTGCACGAGAATACGGTGCGTTTCGCCGAGGGGTATGCCGCCAACAATGTGCTGCTCTGGGGCGCGCGCGGCATGGGCAAATCCTCGCTGGTCAAGGCCGTGCACGAGGATGTCCGGCGCGAAAACAGCGCCTCGCTGAAACTGGTCGAAGTCCACCGCGAGGATATCGCCAGCCTTCCCAATCTGCTCGACCTCCTGAAGGACACGCCGTACCGCGTGATCGTCTTCTGCGACGATCTCTCCTTCGATCACGACGATACCGCCTACAAGTCGCTGAAGGCGGCACTGGACGGCGGCATCGAAGGGCGGCCGGACAATGTGCTCTTCTACGCCACCTCCAACCGGCGCCATCTCCTGCCGCGCCACATGATGGAAAACGAGCAGTCGACGGCGATCAATCCGTCGGAAGCGGTCGAGGAGAAGGTTTCGCTTTCCGACCGCTTCGGCCTCTGGCTCGGCTTCCACAAATGCAGCCAGGAGGATTATCTCGGCATGATCGACGGCTATGCCGATCACTTCAAGCTCGGGCTCGAACGCGACAAGATGCATGCCGAAGCGCTGGAATGGGCAACGACGCGCGGTGCACGCTCCGGCCGCGTCGCATGGCAGTATATTCAGGACCTGGCCGGACGCATGCGGGTTCACATCGACCGGGGCTGAAGTGCGTCGCGCCGATCGGAATTCATGCGACGCGCTGATGCACGTCGTTCTCCCAAAACCGCTGCCCACTTTTGGGCGGCATCCATCAATGACAAAAGCCCGGCTGGCGGCCGGGCTTTTGCGTTTCCTGGTACGCTGTACCTATTCCAGGAAAGTCATCGGGTTGACCGGGGACGCATCCTTGCGCACCTCGAAATGGACCTGCGGCTGCTTGACGTCGCCGCTCATGCCGGAGACGGCGACGGTCTGGCCGCGCTGGATCTTCTGGCCGCGGGTGACGCTCAGCGTATCGGCGTTGCCGTAGACGGTGACGGTGCCGTCGTCGTGACGGACGAGAACCGTGTTGCCGAGTTCCTTCAGGCCGTTGCCGGCATAGATGACGACGCCGTTTTCGGCGGCCTTGATCGGCGTGCCCTGCGGGACCGAGATGTCGATGCCGTCATTGCGGTTGCCGTTGACGTTGGCGCCGTATGAGGCAATGACCTGGCCGCGCACCGGCCAGCGATATTTGCCGATGCCGGTCGATTCCGGCGCAGCGGAACTGACATCAGACTTCTTCTCGGCATCGTCGACGGTCTGGGTGGCGGCCGGCGCCTTGTAGGGCGCGGGCTGCGCGGAAGCCGTCTGCTGGGCAGCCGCCGGCTGGAGCGGCTTCGGATCGACCTTCTCAGCCGGGATCGAGGCGGTCTTGATATTATCGGCGGTGCCGGTCGGGATCTTCAGAGCCTGACCGATGCGGAGCGAGCTGGCCGAAAGATTGTTGGCGGCCTTGAGGTCGTCGACATTGCTACCGGTCGCCTTGGCAATCTTTGCCAGGGAATCGCCTTGCTTGACGACATAGGTCCCGGCAGGCGCCTTCGGATCCTTGCCGGCGCCGGCGGGAAGTTTGCCGGTGACATCGCCACTCGCCAGTGTCTTGTCGCGAGCGGAATTGGCGCCTGGAATGACGGCGACGTTCTGCTCAGGTGCCTTCGGCGCCGGCATCTTGCCGGGCTTGGAAAGGTCAGCCGCCTGCGACGCGGCCTTGGCGGCATTGCCGCCGTTGAGGGTTGGGATGAGGACCGCCTGGCCAGGCTGGGCGGCAGATGCCGTCTTCAGGTTGTTGACGCGCAGAATTTCTTTTTCAGGCACGCCAAAGCGCCTCGAGAGCGTGGCAATGCTTTCACCCGGACGCAGCGTCACCGACGGAGCGTTGGTCGAGGACCAGCCGGAAACCTTGGGCGTCGTGCCTGTTGTCAGCGTATCGGGCGTAACCTTCGGCGCGGCCGGCGCTACCAGTCGAGGCTTCTCAGCCTGCGGTGCAGTCGGGAAAGGCTGGGCGAGCGCGACTTCCTTTTCCCTCTGCCGGGAGGGTGCCGCGGACGTCGGCGCGGCCAACTCTGAACGCTGCACTGAGACCGGCGCGGAAGCGAGACGTGCGCTCGAGCTCGATGTGCGGGTCGGATCGTAACCCGGGCTTGCCGGATAAGGCTGGTTCAGTGCGTCATTGCCGCCGCCATAGCCTGGCTGGCCGGCAACGGCCGAACTGCTAAGATCGGCTCGCGGCACCGGATCACCCTGAGAGCCGTTCATATTCCTGCGCGGCACTGAACCGGTAGTGATCTGATCCTGCCCTGAGGAGGAAAACAAGCCGCCAAACCGTGTCACATCGGAACTGCAGCCCGTTGCGGCACTTGCCAGCAGGCTCACAACCAGAAGATTACCGGCCGACTTCCCGAACTTTGGCGAAAGACTGAAACGCATGACTCGACCCACTGAGAACGCAACCATTTGTGAGTCTATTAAAACGCGTTAGTATTACCACGCAGTTAAGATGCTGGAATCAGTGCGATTTTTTTGAGAAGTTGATAACCATAGCTTACAGGTGAAAAATCGCAGTGCCTAAAGCAGCGAGGCAAGGCGCGGAACGATCGGCAGATAGGGCGCCTCGAATAATTCCTCGCGTTCGAAACGGCTGCCGGTTTTCGTCAGCCGCACCATGCGACACTCATTCTCGGAAATCATCAGCGGCGCGATCATCGAGCCACCGGAAACGAGCTGGTCTGTATAAAAGCGCGGCATCGCGTTGAAGGCCGCTGTCACCAGGATGCGATCGAAGGTGCCCTCACCCTGCATGCCGGCGCTGCCGTCGGCCTGGCGGATGACGACGCTGCGCAGACCAAGCGATTCCATGCGCCGCTGCGCGGCTGATGTCAGCGTCTTGTAGCGGTCGATGGACAGAACCCGCTCGGCCAGGCGGCCCATCACGGCGGCGGTAAAGCCGCTTCCTGTGCCGATCTCCAGGACGCGCTGGCCGGGCTTGAGCTTCAGGTGATGCAGGATGCGGACGGCAAAATCGATGCCTTCGAGGAAGGAACCGCATTCGATCGGGATCGTCCGGCTCGAATAGGCGTCGTCGGCGAATTGCGGCGGCACGAACAACGAACGCTGCGTCTGCTCGACCGCCGTCAGCAGATCGAGGTCCGAGATGCCTTCGGCACGCAATCTGAGGACGAGTGCCGCAAAGCCCTCCTTCTCCGCCAGTCTTGCCGTCAAACCTGTGCTCCGTATCCCAAGGCCCGCGCCACGCGGTCCGTCACGGAATAATCGGTCAGATCCAGTTTCAAAGGCGTTACCGAGATCTTGTTATGCTTCAGGGCGTGAATATCGGTGCCCTCGACGAAGGCGCCGGCGCGCTCGCCGAACTTCAGCCAGTAGTAAGGAAAGCCCCGGCCGTCGGAGCGGGCATCGACCTGCAGATTGAAGGCGAGCTTGCCCTGCATGGTCACCTCGGCGCCGTCGACCTCGTCGGGTCGGCAGTTCGGGAAGTTGAGATTGAGGAACGTGCCCTCCGGCAGGTCCAGGACCATCAGCTTTTCCAGAAGAGCCGGCGCATGCGTCTCGCAGACCTCCCAGGGCACGATGCGCGCGCCGTCCTCATAGAGATAGGCCTGGCTCAGCGCGAAGGAGCGCACGCCCTGCATCGTGCCCTCGATGGCGCCGGCGATCGTGCCGGAATAGGTCACGTCGTCGGCAACGTTCGAGCCCGAATTGACGCCTGACAGGACGAGATCCGGCTTGATGTCCATCACCTGCCTGATGCCCATGATGACGCAATCGGTCGGCGTGCCGCGCAGGGCGAAATGCTTGTCGGAAATCTTGCGCAGCCGCAAAGGTTCGGAGAGGCTCAGCGAATGGGCCAAGCCGCTCTGGTCGGTCTCGGGCGCCACGATCCAGACATCGTCGGACAGCGTGCGCGCGATCCGCTCCAGCGCGGCAAGACCTTCGGCGTGAATGCCGTCGTCATTCGTAAGCAGGATGCGCATCGCCTCAGGCCGCCCGTTCGATTTTGGTCAATCCGCCCATATAAGGCAGCAAAACGTCCGGAATCGTGACGGAACCGTCCTCGTTCAGATAATTTTCAAGGACGGCGATCAGGCAGCGGCCGACCGCCGTGCCGGAACCGTTCAGCGTGTGGACGAACCTGTTGCTCTTGTCGTCCTTGCCGCGGTAGCGCGCATTCATCCGCCGACCCTGAAAATCGCCGCAGACCGAGCAGGAAGAGATTTCACGGAAGGCATTCTGTCCCGGCAGCCAGACTTCGAGATCGTAAGTCTTGCGCGAGCCGAAACCCATGTCGCCGGTGCAAAGCGTCATGGTGCGGAAATGCAGGCCGAGGCGCTTCAGCACTTCCTCGGCGCAGGCGGTCATCCGCTCATGCTCGGCAACGGCGCTCTCGGCATCGGTGATCGAGACGAGTTCGCATTTCCAGAACTGATGCTGGCGCAGCATGCCGCGCGTATCGCGGCCGGCGGATCCCGCTTCCGAACGGAAGGACGGCGTCAGCGCAGTAAAGCGGAGCGGCAGCCTTTCCTGATCGAGGATCTCCTCACGCACCAGATTGGTCAGCGTCACTTCGGCCGTCGGAATCAACCAGCGTCCATCCGTCGTCCTGAAGAGATCCTCGGCGAATTTCGGCAGCTGGGCGGTGCCATAAACGGCCTCGTCGCGCACCATCAGCGGCGAGCTGACTTCGGTATAGCCGTGCTCGCTGGTGTGGAGATCGACCATGAACTGGCCGAGCGCGCGCTCGAGCCTGGCGAGCGGCCCGGTCAGAACGGTGAAGCGCGAGCCGGAGAGCTTGGCAGCACGCTCGAAATCCATATAGCCTAGCGCTTCGCCGATTTCGAAGTGCTCCTTCGGTGCGTGGTTCCAGCGCGGCTTTTCGCCGACGGTGCGAGTGACGACATTGTCATGCTCGTCCTTGCCGACCGGGACGTCGTCGAAAGGGATGTTCGGGATGCGCGAGAGCGCGTCGTTGAGTTCGGCCGTCAGTTGCCGGTCCTCTTCCTCGATCGCCGGCAGCAGGGTCTTCAGTTCGGAGACCTCCGCCTTGAGCTTCTCGGCCAGCTGGCTGTTCTTCTGGGCCATCGCCGCGCCAATCTCCTTGGAGGCGAGGTTGCGGCGGGACAGCAAGTCCTGCGCCTTCTGGACGGCGGAGCGGCGCCTTTCATCGAGAGCAACGACACTTTGAGCCAAAGGCTCCGCGCCGCGCTTGGCTAGGGCGGTATCGAGCGCTTCGGGATTCTCACGGATCCATTTGATATCGAGCATCGTCGTTCCAGGTCGTTGCAACAGAAATGACCCGGCCAAAGCCTGACCGGGCTTCGACCGGATGGGACGGCGTTCATGAAGGGATTTCCGGGATCGCCGCTCAGACGCTGTCCGTCTTGGCAACATCTGCGGATCCGGTTTCCTTTTCGACCGCCTGCCGGGTACGCTGGCGCTCCACGAGTCGCGCCGCATAGATGGAAATCTCGTAGAGAAGGATCGTCGGTATCGCAAGGCCGATCTGGGACATCGGGTCCGGCGGCGTCAGCACGGCTGCGACGACGAAGGCGAGGACGATGGCAAACTTGCGCTTTTCGGCGAGCCATTGCGACGTCAGAAGACCGACACGGGCGAGCAGCGTGGTGATGACAGGCAGCTGGAAGACGAGGCCGAAGGAAAAGACCAGCGTCATGATCAGGCTCAGATATTCCGAGACCTTCGGCATCAGCGAGATCGCTATTTCGTCATGGCCCGGCGCCTGCTGCATCGACAGGAAGAACCACATGACCATCGGCGTGAAGAAGAAATAGACGAGCGCGCCGCCCATCAGGAATAGGACCGGCGAGGCGATCAGGAACGGCAGGAAAGCCTGACGCTCGTTCTTGTAGAGGCCGGGCGCCACGAACTTGTAGACCTGGGCGGCGATGATCGGGAAAGCGACTACAAGGCCGCCGAACATCGCCACCTTGACCTGGGTGAAGAAGAATTCCTGCGGCGCGGTGTAGATGAGCTGGGCCTTCTCGACGTCGAGATTAGCCCACTGGACCGCTGTCTTGTATGGGATGACCAGATAATTGAAGAGATCCTTGGCGAAAAAGAAGCATGCGATGAAGGCAACGAAAAATGCGCCGATCGACCACATCAGCCGCGTGCGCAGCTCCATCAGGTGCTCGATCAACGGCTGCGGCTTGTCTTCAATATCACCGCTCATGCCTCGTCCTTCTTTGTCTGCGCAGGCTTCTTCAGCGTTGCAGGCTTCCTGACTGCCGTCGTGCGTTTCGGCTTTTCCACAGGCACGGCAACGGCGGCCGCGGCATCGACCTGGTCAGCAGCCTTGACGCGCGGCTTGCGCACGGCTTTCGGTTTAGCCGCAACCCTATCGGCCTGCACAATCGCTGCTGCGACGGGTTCAGGCGACGCAGGTGTCGCCACCAACGGGGGCGTTTCCGGCAGGCTCATCGACGGCGTCGGGGCTGCGACAGCATCGGGCGGCACCTCGGTCTTGTTTTCCGTGACCGTAGTCGATTTCTGCAGGTCGGCCTTGATCTCGTTGCCCATCTGGCGAAGCGGGTTCATCGCCTCGCGCAGGCTGTTGACCGGGTTCAGTTTCTGGGCGTCGCCGATCGTCTGGCGGACATCGTCAAGCTCGGCTTCGCGCAGCGCTTCATCGAACTGCGCACGGAAATCGCCCGCCACCTTGCGGGCACGCTGCGTCATCTTGCCGAAAGCGCGCAGCATCGGCGGCAAATCCTTGGGACCGACGACCACGATCAGTACGATCGCGATGACCAAAAGCTCGGTCCAGCCAATATCGAACATGCAAGGCTCCTGGACGGGAAGCGCGGGGGCTGCGCTTTTTCCCGGACTTGGTTACTTCGTTTCGTCGGCCTTGTGATCGACGGTCTTTGCCGTATCCGGCGCGTCTTCGTCCGTCATGCCCTTCTTGAAGCTCTTGATGCCCTTGGCAACGTCGCCCATCAGTTCCGGGATCTTGCCGCGACCGAACAACAACAGCACGATGACCAGAACGATCAACCAGTGCCACATGCTAAAAGAACCCATTACGCTAACTCCCTGTTTCCATGTTCCTACGATGTAAGGATTTCCCACACCGTTTCCAACATCAAGCCCTTTGGATTGAGCTTAATGTCACGGTATCGCCCTTTGTGACAAGCCGTTGACCCATCGAAAAGTGGTGGCCACCATTGTTTTCGCCATGCATGGCAAAAGCAAGACGCAGGCCCCTCAATCTTCGGAGGTGCCGCGTGGTGCCAGCAACCCCAGTTCCTCGAGGTCCATCTGGGTGATCGGGTCTTCGTCCTCGGTCAGTTCGTCGTTCATCAACGGCGAGGGAATATTGAAGTTCGCCGGAATGCGGCCCGACAGCAAGCCCGCTCCCTTCAACTCTTCGAGACCGGGCAGGTCACGCAGCTCTTCGAGACCGAAATGGTCGAGGAAATCACGTGTCGTGCCCAATGTCACCGGCCGGCCCGGCGTGCGCCGGCGACCACGAAACCGAACCCAGCCAGCTTCCATCAGCACGTCAAGCGTGCCGCGAGAGGTCTGGACGCCGCGGATATCCTCGATTTCGGCACGCGTCACCGGCTGGTGATAGGCGATGATCGCCAGCACTTCCAGCGCGGCGCGCGAAAGCTTCTTCACCTCATTGTCATCACGGCGGATGACGAAGGACAGGTCGGCGGCAGTGCGGAAGGCCCAGGCGCCTTCGACCTGCACGAGATTGACGCCGCGCGGCGCATATTGCTCCTTTAGGCGCAGCATGATCGCATGCACGTCAGTCTTCTCAGGCAGGCGCTCGGCGAGGAAGCCTTCGGAGACCGGCTGCGAGGAGGCGAAGACCAGCGCCTCGGCGATGCGCTCGGCCTCGATCTCGGCCTGCAGGTCGCGGCCCCTGTCTTCGAAATTGCCGTCGAAATCCTCTTCGCCCTTCAGATCGATCAAACCGGCCGCTCCTGTTCGACCACTTGCAGCGTGGCATGTTTCGGACCGCGGCGCATATATATCGGCTGAAAGGCGCCGTCCTGGCGGATTTCGAGCTTGCCCTCGCGCACCAGCTCCAGCGAGGCGGCAAAGGCGCTGGCGATTGCCGTGACGCGTTCTTCGGGCGCTGCGAGATAACGCAGCAGATAATGCTCCATCGCCGTCCAGTCGGCGACCTCGCCGATCATCTGGGTCAGCAGCTCGCGGGCATCGGTCAGCGACCAGACGGTACGCCGCTCGATCGTCACCTGCGTGACGGCATGGCGCTGGCGCAGCGCCGCATAGGCGGTCAGGAGATCGTAAAGGCTCGCCGCATAAGCGGATTGCTGCCGGTCGGGAATATGTTCGGGCGCGCCGCGCACAAAGATATCGCGGCCGAGGCGGTTGCGGTTGACGAGGCCGGCTGCCGCCTGGCGCATGGCTTCGAGGCGTTTCAGGCGGAAGGCGAGCGTTGCCGCCAGCTCCTCGCCGGAAGGGCCGTCATCCTTGGCCTGCTGGGGAATGAGCAGCTTCGACTTGAGATAGGCAAGCCAGGCTGCCATGACGAGGTAATCGGCGGCAAGCTCGATGCGGATACGCCGGGCGCTTTCGATGAAGAGCAGATACTGCTCGGCGAGCGCCAGCACCGAAATGCGCGACAGATCGACCTTCTGGTTGCGGGCGAGATAGAGCAACAGGTCGAGCGGACCTTCGAAGCCGGCGACGTCGATCACCAGCGCCGGCTCGTGGCTGGCGCGCTCGGCACCGTTATCCTGCCACAGCTTGTCCATCGGCGTTGCCGCCTGCGGACGTTCCGTGCCCTTGACCGTGTTCACCTAGCTGCTCCCTTACGATCAGACCGTTGCAAACATTGCCTCGAATTCCGCCCTCAATTCCGCTTCATCGGCGGTATCCGGCGCCGCGAAGCCCGCTTCCACCGCTTTTGCGCGGGCAAGCGATATGCCGGCGAGCGGTGGAACATTTGCCACAACCTCCCGCATCTCGTCCATATTGCCATTGCAATGCAGCACGATATCGCATCCGCCTGCAATGATATTCGCCGCACGTTCACCGATCGTACCGGAAAGAGCGTTCATCGAGCTGTCGTCGGAGAGCAGCAGACCGTTAAAGCCGATGTGCTCGCGGATGATGCCGTCGATCACCTTGCGCGAGGTCGTCGCCGGACTGTCCGGGTCGATGGCGGCGAAAACGACGTGACAGGTCATGGCCATCAACTCGTCCTTCATCGCGACAAAGGGCGGGAAATCATGGAGCTCCAGCTCATCGCGCGGGACGCTGACGACAGGCAGCTCCAGATGTGAATCGGCAAAGCCGCGACCGTGGCCGGGCATATGCTTCATCACGGGCAAGAGGCCGCCGGCCTTCAGCCCCTCGGCAGCCGCCCTACCCATCGCGATGACGGTCTCCGGATCGCCGCCATAGGCGCGGTCGCCGATGACGCTGCTGCTGCCCTCGACCGGCACGTCGAGCACCGGCAGGCAATCGACATCGATGCCGAGGCTCGAAAGGTCGAAGGCGTGCAGCCGCGACATCAGCCAGGCGGCGCGCAGGCCGAGTGCGCGATTGCGGCGATAGAGATCGCCGAGCTCCTGGCCGGAAGGATAGCGCGTGAGAATGGGTGGGCGGATGCGCTGGACGCGGCCGCCCTCCTGGTCGATCAGCACCGGCGCATGCCAGCCGACGCTATCGCGCAGTTCGGCGACGAGATCGGCGATCTGCCGTGCTTCGGAGATGTTGCGCCCGAAGAGGATGAAGCCCCAGGGTCGCTCGCCCCGGTAAAAGGCTTTCTCTTCGGATGTGAGGGCAAGGCCGCTGCAGCCAAGGATCATCGCTTTTGATTCGGTCATGTCAGAATCTTAGAGCGGAGCCCGGGCAGATGCGAGCAAGGTCGAGCCCGATGCACAAAAAAGAGCGGCGGAACCGATCCGGCCCGCCGCTCCGATATTCAAAGACGCGATCCTACCTGGAGATCAGGCAGCTTCCACCCGCCGCGCGATACTGTTCGCAGAGTGCTGCGGCCTCATCCTTGGAACCGGCCGGAATGCGGACACGGTAGAAAGTGCCCTTGCCGGCGATATCGGCCCTGCGGATCTCGTGGCTGCGGCCGCCGAGCACGCTGGCGAATTTCTTGGACAGGTTGGCATAGGATTTGGTCGCCTCGTCTTCCGAAGGCAGCGAGGCGATCTGGATGCCGTAGCCGCCGGCGGATGCGGCCTGCTGCGGCTTTGCGGCGACTGGTGCTGCGGCCGCGACCTCCGTCGTCTTCGGCTGCTGAGAAGGCGGGCGGACATTGCCCTTCTCGGTGACGGTGCCGACGACGTTGACGGGCTGGTCGGCCGGACGGGCGGTCGGAATGGGAGCGGTATCGGCAATCCCCGAGGTCTTGACCGGGCGCACCGGCGGAGCGACCGGAGCCGGGTTTGCGGCCTGCGCGTCGGCACTGCCGGCGAGCGGCGGCTGCACCGGCGCGGTTTCGACGGGGGCTGCAGAACGCGCATCGGCGGAAGCAACCTCGGCGCTTGCCGGGAAGCTTGCGGCCGTTCCACCGACGGGAGGTACAGCCGGGGTCGATTGCGCGGACGAGGTCGACGGAGCCGTCAACGCCGGATGAGCCGGCGGCATCGGCTGGGCAGCGGGCGTCACCTGGGCAGACTGTGTCGCCTGGGCAGACTGTGTCGGCTCGTCGACGGGCGCCGGTTCCTCGCGGGCGACCAACGTACCGTCAGGCTTGACGATCATCGTGCGGACCTTGCGCGGCGAAACGGACGGCGTTTTGTCAGTGTTGGTTGCCGAAGCGTTGTCGGCGTTGTCCTGGGTTGGCAGCAGACGCGGATCCTCCGTCTCACCGACCGCAGTCGGCGTGACCTGATCGTCGACGCTGGCGTTCTCGTCGTCCTCGGGCAGCGCTTCCGGTGTCAGCGTGCGCTGGACCACATCGACGGGCGCCTCATCGGAAGAAACGAGCGCCTTCTGCTTCGGCTCTTCGGCAGAACCCGCAACGCGGTCGTAGACGGCCTTATCCTGGTTCGGCACGGTCTTGCCGCCAGGATTTTCCGGAACGACCTTGACCGGTTCTTTGTCGGCGGTGATCACGCGCGGTTCGCCGGACGCGACAATGCCGAGCCCCTCGCCGTTCCAGACGGAGGAATAGACACCATAACCGACGCCGGCAAAGACCACGAGCACGACGGCCCCGGCAAGCAACTGGCGCATCGATCGGGCGCGGCTGAAATCGGCGGCTTGGCTTGCCGATTCAATGCGGACCTCGGAGGTCTCGCGGCGCTCGACCGGCTCGCGCACGCTGCGGCGGAAATCTTCCTCCAGCGCCCGTTCGAAATCATCGAGGCCATCGGCGATGGTGGGCTTGACCGGCTTTGCAGCAGCGGCGGCCGTATCCCGCACCGGCGTCGGCGTTTGCCGCGGTTTGGCCGGTTCAAAGAAGCTGGCGATCTCGGCGTCGAGATCGAAATCGAAATCCGCAGATTTCGCGACCGGCGCGGGCTGCTCGACCGGCGGCAGCGCCGGCACGTGCATGTCGTCGACGGCCTCGGGACGATCCTCCGGATCGGCGATCATCGCCGGATCGAATGGCAGGTCTTCGGTCGATTCGGAGACAGGCGTCCAGTTGAAAGCCGGAGCCGGAGCTTGAGCCTGCGGCTCGGGAACGAAGGCCGGAGCGGACCGTGCAGGAGCGGCAGCAGCCTGCTCAAAAGCAGGAGCCGGCCGCTCAGGAGCAAAAACCGGAGCGGGCCGAGAAGCGACGGCAGCGGCCTGCTGGGGAGCAGGGGCTGGCGGCTCAGGCTGCGGTGCTGGCTCGGACGGCTCGGAAAAATCGAGATCGGTGAGTTCCAGCTCGATGCCGGCAAGATCCAGCTCGAAATCATGGCCGGCGAAGGGGTCGTCGGCTTCCGGTGCCGCCTGCGGCGTCGGCGAATATGCCGCTGCGGCAGGTTGAGGCGTACCGACCTCGGCAAGCTGCGGCGCGATCGGTCTTGCGGCTTCGGCCGCATAGACCGGAGCCGGCTCGACTGGGACAGACCGGACGGGTGCTACGGCGAGCGGTGCGGGCGCGATCACCTCGGACTGAACAGGTGCGGCGGCGGGAGCGGCCGGAACGGGCGCTGCCTCGATCGAAGCGGGTTGCGGCGAGACGGGCGCCGGATTGGCACGTTGCGGGACCGGATAACGCGAGACGTCGGCGAGCAGATCGTCGAGATCGAATGTGCCGGCGGTGTGCGGAACATCAGGCACGACCTCGGTCAGCGCGGCATCGGCCTGGATCTCGCCTTCGACGGCGGCGGCGATGAGATCGAAACCGGCCTCGGGCCCGAAATCCTCCAGCTCTTCCTCGACTTCGACGAATTCTTCGGCCTCAGCGGTCTCTTCCGGCGCGATCACCTCATCATGGCGATCGAGTTCGGCGGGAAAGCCAAGTGACGGAGAAGCGGATTCGAATTCCTCGGAAGGCTCGACAGCGGCGACAAGCGCCGACGGCTCGATGACAGGTTGAGGCTCGACCACAGGAAGATCGGCGGATAGCGCTTCAGCAACCGGTGCGGCGACCGTTTCGACCACTGGCTCCGGCAAAACAACCGGTTCCTCGCGCCTCGGGGCATGGAAATTGGCAAGCGGCAGCCTGATGCTGGCAGCCGACCATTGCGGCGCCTTAGTGGGCTGCGCCAGCGAAGAGACCGGAGCTGCGCCGATCGACAGTTCAAGCTCCTCGATCAGGTCGCGCGCACCGCCGAAGGCCGATTGCACCGACGCGTCGGGCTCGGGAGAAAGCTGCTCCGCCCAGTCGGCGACAGATGCGTCCCCACTTCCTGCGTCGGGCAAAGCTTCTTCAGCCTCAACAGCGACGACAGAAACCGAAACCGGCTCAGGAGCCTCCGCATGTTCGGCAGCGGAAGAAGCATCGAGAACGGGCTCGACGTAATCTTCAGGCGTGAGGTCATCAGAGATCGGTTCGGCGGGCCGGTCGAGCTCTGCGAGCGGACGTGGCGAATCGTAGCGATCGAACTCGCGCCCAAGCTCATCCTCGAGATCGAGGGCTGGCTCGCGCCGTGCGGTCTCCGTCACCGTATTCGCCGCAACACGCGGCTCGAAGCCGACGATACGGGCAAGTTCAGCCAACGGATCATCGTCGGCAAACAGATCGTTTTTTCCGCGCGTATCATACGCAAGTTGTTTATCAGCCATGCCTATTCCCACTCGCAAACGCCAACGCTCAAATGCCAGCGCATTGTGGGGAAATGGTGACGTTATCGCATTTCGTCCGGTGCGGCAGTGCCTGTAATGGCAAGTCCCGACTTCAAAACCGACGCGACGGCGTACACCAGCCCAAGTCTGGCAATACTTGATTCTCGGTTTTTATCATTAACAAATCGTAATTCCGGCTGATCTTTACCTTTGTTCCAGTGCGCGTGGAAGGAACTGGCGAGGTCGTAGAGGTAAAAAGCGATACGATGCGGCTCCTGCGACTGGGCCGCCGCCTCGACGATACGCGGGAATTCAGCGAGCTTGGCGACAAGCTGCAATTCGGCCGGATCGCCAATGCCTGCAACGGTTTTCGCCAGTTTCTCGTGGGAGACATCGAGGTCGGGAAAAGCCTCCCTCGCCTGCCGGAAGACCGACATGCAGCGAGCATGCGCATACTGCACATAAAAAACAGGATTATCTTTCGACTGTTCCGTCACTTTGGCGAAATCGAAGTCGAGCGGCTCGGAATTCTTGCGATAGAGCATCATAAACCGGACCGAATCACGGCCGACTTCTTCGACGACGTCCCGAAGCGTGACGAAATCGCCCGAGCGTTTCGACATCTTCACCGGCTCGCCGTTGCGATAGAGCTTGACGAGTTGGCAGAGCAGTACCGTCAGCTTCGCCTTACCATCCGAAACACCGCGTGCAACCGCTTCCAGACGCTTGACGTAGCCGCCGTGGTCGGCGCCGAGCACATAGATCATCTCGTCGAAACCGCGGTCGAACTTGTTCTTGAAGTAAGCGACGTCGGCGGCGAAATAGGTGTAGGAACCGTCCGACTTGATCAGCGGCCGGTCGATATCGTCGCCCACCTCGGTCGAACGGAACAATGTCTGTTCGCGATCTTCCCAGTCCTCGGGAAGCTGGCCCTTCGGCGGCGGCAGCGTGCCCTTGTAGACATAGCCCTTGAAGGTCAGGTCGTTGATCGCCGTGCGGATCGCAGCTGCAACATTGGCATGCAGGGTGCGTTCGGAGAAGAAGACGTCGTGATGGACGTTCAGAGCCGCCAGATCCTCACGGATCATCACCATCATCGCATCGATGGTGCGATCCTTGACGATCGGCATCCATTGGTCTTCCGGCATGTTGTGCAGCCGCACGCCATAATCGGCGGCAAGCGACTGGCCGACGGGCACGAGATAGTCGCCGGGATAGAGACCCGAGGGGATTTCGCCGATCTTTTCGCCGAGCGCTTCGCGATAGCGCAGGAAGACGGAACGGGCGAGCACGTCAATCTGCGAGCCGGCATCGTTGATGTAATATTCCTTCTCGACGCCGTAACCGGCAAAAGCGAGCAGGTTGGCAAGCGCGTCGCCGACGACGGCGCCTCGGCAATGGCCGACATGCATAGGGCCGGTCGGATTGGCCGAAACATATTCGACATTGACCTTCTTGCCCTCGCCGAGCGTCGAGCGGCCGTAATCGGTGCCGGCGCCGATCATCGAGGCGAGGAGCCGCTGCCAGTAGCCGACGGCGAGACGGATGTTGATGAAGCCGGGACCCGCGACCGAGACATCGGCGACGTCTGCATCCTCCTTGAGCTTGGCTATGATGACGTCGGCCAGCGCGCGCGGATTGGTTCCGAGCGGTTTTGCCAGCACCATTGCGGCATTGGTCGCGACATCGCCATGGCTCGCGTCACGCGGCGGCTCGACGGTAATGCGGCCGAAATCGAGCTCGGATCGCTTTTCCCTGACCAGATCGATCTGTTCAAGGGCAGTTTTGATCCTGGCTTCGAAGTCGGTAAAAAGGTTCATCGCACTCTTCCATGCATAGGCTGTGCCAAAGGCTCAAATCGGCCCTCGGCGTGGGCGACCGCTGCCTATCGCAAATCCGGAGTGTGGTCAAACAACCGCCTGTGGGCGCTGATCGCATATGTGTCGGTCATGCCGGCGAGATAATCGCCGACATGGCGGGCCTTCGGCGCATCGGACAGGCCGGCGATATGATCGACCCAGTAATGGCTTTGCATCTCCTTGGGATTGGCCATGTAGGCGGCAAAGAGATCGGTGACGATCTGGGCGGCACCGGCACGGATGCGCATGATATCGGGATTGCGGTAGATGTGCTTGAAGAGCATGGCCTTGATCTGCCTGTCAGTCTCGGCCATTCCCTTGGAAAAGGTGGCGATAACCCGGTCGGCAGCGCGGATGTCGGCCGCATTCTCAGGGCGGAGGACCGACAGGCGCTGCTGCGCCACGCCGATCACGTCTTCGACCATGCGGGTAATCTGGCGGCGCATGATCTCATGGGTGAAACGGCTCGGCTCCAGATGCGGATATCGCTCCCTCACCTCGGCCATCAGCCCGGCAAGAAACGGGATTTCCTCCAGCATGTCGAAAGTCAGGTAACCGGAGCGCAGGCCGTCGTCGATATCGTGGGTATTATAGGCGATGTCGTCGGCGATCGCCGCGACCTGGGCTTCAAGGCTGGCAAAGGTTGCAAGCTCGAGATCGTGCAGCTCGCAATAATCGAGGATCGGCTGCGGAACCGGACCGCGGGTGCCGACTCCATCAGCCGTCAGAAGCGGACCATTGTGCTTGACGAGACCTTCGAGGCTTTCCCAGGTCAGGTTGATGCCGTCGAATTCGGCATAACGCCTCTCCAGTTTGGTCACGATGCGCAGCGATTGGGCATTGTGATCGAAGCCGCCATAGGGCAGCAGCACCTCGTGCAGCGCGTCCTCGCCGGTATGACCGAACGGCGTATGGCCGAAATCGTGCACGAGCGCCACGCCTTCGGCCAAATCCTCGTCGAGCTTTAGGGCGCGGGCAAGCGCGCGGGCGATCTGGGCCACCTCGATCGTATGCGTCAGCCGGGTGCGGTAATGATCGCCGTCCTGGGCGATGAAGACCTGGGTCTTGTGCTTCAGCCGGCGGAAGGCGGTGGTGTGGACGATGCGGTCGCGGTCGCGCTGGAAATCGGAGCGCGTCGGGCTTTCGTCCTCCTGATAGAGCCGCCCGCGCGTCGTCCAGGGGTCGGCCGCATAGACCGCCCTCTCACTGCTGCCGAAACCCAAAGCACGCGTATCGATCGTCATTCTTCACCGTCATCCTGCATGTTGCCGCATCTGCCCATTGACGCCGCTTGACGCTCTTCATACCTATAGCCCGATGAAACGGCAAAGAGGCGCTTTCTTAACCGCTTCGGCGCATCATCGCCTTTTCGCGAATATCATGGTAAGTTTCTTTGATATCAGGCATTTGAACGTTCAAGTGCCAAAACCCATTCTCTCCGGATCTTGACCCCGGCAGGAGGAAACATGACGGATACGAGTGTAACCCTTTCAGATGCCGCGGCAAAGCGTATCGCTGCGATCGTCGGCGCCGAAGCCGGCAAGAGCGCCTTGCGCGTTTCGGTCGAAGGCGGCGGCTGTTCGGGCTTTTCCTACAAGTTCGACCTTGCCGACAGCGCCGGCGACGACGACATCATCGTCGAAAAGAACGATGCCAAAGTGTTGATCGACAGCCTTTCGCTCGCCTATATGGCGGGCTCGGAGATCGACTTCGTCGACAATCTGCTTGGCCAATCCTTCCAGATCAAGAACCCGAACGCGGTGGCAAGCTGCGGCTGCGGCACCAGCTTCTCGATCTGAACGCCTGAACTCATAACATTCTCCCACGAACCGGCCGAAGAATTTCTTCCGGCCGGTTTATCGTCTTGTCCGGTGATCAAAGACCGAGATAAAAGAAGCGCACGAAGCGAACAGGGCGAAGAGATGAAGATCGCGACTTGGAACATCAACGGCGTCAAAGCGCGCATCGACAATCTCACGCAATGGCTCAAGGATTCCGATCCGCATATCGTCTGCCTGCAGGAGATCAAGACGGTCGACGAGGGTTTCCCGCGGCTGGAGATCGAGGCGCTCGGCTATCACGTCGAGACACACGGTCAGAAGGGCTTCAACGGCGTGGCGATCCTCTCCAAGAGTTCACCTTTCGAAGTGAACCGCGGCCTGCCCGGCGATCCGCTGGACGAACAGGCGCGTTTCCTCGAAGCGGCGTTCACTCTGTCCGACACGCGCATCCTGCGCGTCTGCTGTATCTACCTGCCGAACGGCAATCCCATCGAAACGGAGAAATATCCCTACAAGCTCGCCTGGATGGAGCGCCTGCGGACGTTCGCCGCCGAACGGCTGGCCTACGAGGAAGTGCTGGTCCTTGCCGGCGATTACAACGTCATCCCGGAACCGCACGACTGCTTCGATCCCAAGGTCTGGGAAAACGACGCGCTATTTCTGCCGCAGACGCGGGCGGCTTTCCGCCGGCTCGAAAATCTCGGGTTGACGGATGCGGTGCGCGCCACGACGGATGCGACGCAGTTCTATTCCTTCTGGGATTATCAGGCCGGCGCCTGGCCGAAGAACAACGGTATCCGCATCGACCATCTGCTGCTGTCGCCGGAAGCTGCCGACCGGATGACGTCGGCTGCGATCGAAAAACATGTGCGGGCCTGGGAAAAGCCGTCCGACCACGTGCCTGTCATCGCCTATTTCGATTTCGCGGGCTGAGGCCTTCCGCCCAGCCTCAGTCGTCGGTACCGCTCGCGATGGTGTGCGACAGCGATACCGCTGTGCGGCGGTCGGACTCGTTTGCAACCGAGAAGGCCTGCTCCTGCAGCGCTTCCATCCAGCCGCAGTCCTTGGGCTTGCAGCGGTCGAGTGCCGCCGTCATCAGCGCCAGACCACGGGCCGTCTGGCCTTCGTCGAACAGAATATTGCCGAAGACCGCCATGGCGCCGGGATGGCCGCTCTTGCGGGCCTGGTTCAGCCATTTCTTCGCCTGCTGCGGGCTGGAATTGCCACCCTCGCCGGCCAGCATCATCTGCGCCAGCTGGAACTGCGCCTCGGGCACGCCAAAGGTGGAAGCCACCTGAAAATAAAGCTGGCGCGCCTGGCTGAGGTCGGTCCTGACCGGACTGCCGGCGATGCCGTGCTTGTAATAGTTGGCGAGCGAGAGCAGCGCGTTGACGAAGAAGCCGGTATCTTCGGAGCCGGGTTCGACACCCTGCTGGGCGATCTCGCTGTAGATCTTGAAGGCTTCGAAATCGTCCTGCGTGACACCGTCGCCATCGGCATACATGTTGGCGAGCGCCCAGCGCGAGCCGGTATGCCCTTTTTCGGCGGCGTATTTATAGGCTTCGACCGCCTCTTCCTTCTGGCCGTTCTTATAGGCCTTGAAGCCGAACTTGAAGAGATCGAAGGGTCCGGATTCCTTGCTGACGCCACCTTTGATGTCGAATGCGCGGCACGGACCGGACAGCGCCAGCGCTATAGACATGCCCACCAGCATGAATTTGAACAGTTTGAACTCGGACGTCACCATTTCAACCGATTTCTTTCGCTCATCCCAGGCAGGCGGCAACGGCGCTCATGCCGTGCATCCCGCGGATGTATTTCTTCGAGGCGAGCGATCCCGCGGCGAGCTCCATGGCTCCTTTACCCGCGTCGCATCCAGCCCACTGGCCTTTTCTCAAAGGCGATATTCTCAGCCCATCCTTCAGAACCACCCGGCTCCCGGCATGGCTCGACTGCAATCTCCGTGGCACTCTTTCGGCAGGTGCGGCATCCGCCTTCCCGCCTTTATCGCATTCGTAAACAGTAAATGTGACGAAACCGGTATCGACCTTTCCGGCAAAGCCGGGCTGCTCATCCGAGCGGGTCGAAAACAGCGACAATGAACGGATCAACGACTTCATCGCGAGGCCGGATTGGCGGCCGGAACAGCCTTGTTCGGAAAGCGAAACAACCGTAATCAAACGAATGTCGCCAATCGCGCCGTACGATCTGATGTACCCGGAAAAAAATCGACCCATGCTACTATTTACACGCACCGTACGCCTGCCATTTCCTCACCCGCAAATATCGCTGCGCCCTCTTTGTGGCGGGAAATGGACAAATTCGCCCCACCACCACCATACGCCAAACGTCGTAAAAATGTGTTGCTGAATCGTCACAAATTGGAACGTCGATTTGTCTTGCGGCGCCCAAAGAAAAGCCCGGCAAACTGCCGGGCTCTAAGACTTCTACTTGGGCTGCAAGATCAGAACTTGACCTTTACGCTGGTGGAAAGGGCCGCCAACAGATCGTCGCCAAAGGAATAGGAGACGTCGTTGCCGTAGGTCCGGCCATTATAGACGTAGGTGCCGGATTCCCCGCCGGTCATGATGCCGAGCGCGCCGGCCAGACGCCACTCGACATTCTCCACCGGCGTATAGGAGACACCCGCGCCGAGCGTCCATGTGTCGGTCTGGGCGCCGTAGCCCTGGCTCGTGCCTCGATCCCAGGTCAGGCTGAGGGCGCCGGCCCATTGTTCGTTGAACTTGTGGCCAACGCCGCCGCTGATCGTCCAACCGTCGCGGTAGAAGAGATCGAGCGAGGTGAGTTGGCTGCCGGCGCCGCAGGCGACGACGCCCTTGTTGGCCTTCGGGCAGAAGGCGATCGACTGCAGCACGCTCCAGTTCGTCCACTTGACGGAACCGAAGGCAAGCCAATCGGGCGCAATGCCGCTCTGCAATTTCAATTCCACAGAATCGGGCGCTTCGGCCGAACCGTAGACCGGCGTAACGACGCCGAGGTAGGGATTGGCGGGATTCGCCGGCACCTCGGTCAGGTCGACCGTGCCGGTAAGATTGTCATATTTGACCTTGCTGTTGTAGACCAGGCTGGCGCGGAAGGCATATTCCTCGATTTCGTAGGCGATGCCCGCCCGCCATCCCATGGCCTGGTCGGCAAGGTCCAGACGACCGGTGCCGTCATAGACCAGCGCGGCCGCCCCTGGGATCGGCGCGACGAGGCGTGTCTTGAAACCTTCGACCGTCTGATAGAAGCCGCCGCCGATCAGGCGGAGCTGGCCAGGCCCCATATCGAAACGATAGGAGCAGGTGGCGCCATAGTTGCGGGTGCTGATCTTGGTTTCGATGTTGTCGTTGACGCCCAACCAGTCAGCGCCGGGATTGGTATGTGCGCCGAAGGGTGTCGAAAAATCGCCCATACAGTCGATGGCATCGCCGAAACCGACTTTCACCCCGAGATAGGGGATCCAGTAGTCCTCGGTATCATCCGCCGTGGTCGAACCGCCGCCAATGCCGTTCGTGCCGAGGCCATCGGTGGCATCGGTATCCCTGACATTTTTCAGCTTGCGCTGCGGCATGACAAAGGTCGCGCCGGACTGGACAGCGAACCTCGAATTGTCGAAGAGAAGGTCGATATTGTATCCGCCGCGCTCCAGACCGCCGGCGAAGGACGGCGATGCAAGCGACGAAAAAAGAACGAGCGACGTTACGCCCTTGGAAAACCTACGCGATGCCATTGTGTCTCCCCCACTCCAGCAATTGATGTGACGCCACTTTAGTAAGCGTTCGCTCGATATGGCAACGCGCCCCACGGCAGCGCTCCCAGGCATTGCAACGGCGAACTTACGTAAACAAATTGACGGACACGTCAAAAAACCTGGTTAATAAAATTTTATTCCAGAGCAATTGATTTTGAGATGGGTTTTTGGGTTTTCGTTCCAAGCATTCCAGAAACTGTATCAATCAGACAACAGTGACAGTTTTCGCCGAACGGATACTGACAAAGCCACAATCCACAGGCTCGGCGCCTAAAACCAGCCGCGTTCGCGACAGAATCACGCCCAGAACGACACAAAAAGACGCGCCCCCGCAAAGGGCGCGTCTTTGAAATAACTTACCAAAACGGGTCGACGAAACTTACCCGGCTTCGCTCACCCTGGAAAGAGCGATCCTCAGGCTTGCGATCTGACCCTTCAGTTCATCGAGACGATCGCGCTCGGCCTCGACCACTTCGGGATTGGCGTTGGCGACGAACTTCTCGTTGGAGAGCTTGCCGTCGATGCGGGAGATCTCGCCTTCCATCTTGGCAATCGCTTTTTCCAGACGAGCCTTTTCGGCGGAAAGGTCGATCAGATTGCCGAGCGGCAGGCAGATGGTGGCCTCGGCGATGACGATCTGAGCGGCACCCTTGGGCGCATCATCAGCCAGCGATATCGCCTCGACGCGCGCAAGCCGTTTGATGGCGGCATCGTGGCGGAACAGCCGTTCACGCGTCAGGTTGTTGGCCTTGACGACGACAAGCGGGGCTGTCGCCGATGGCGGCACATTCATTTCAGCGCGCACCGAGCGGATGCCGGAGACGAGGTCGATCAGCCAGTTGATTTCGTCGGCGGCCCCGTCATCGGCATAAGACGGCGCCGGCCATTCGGCGTGGCAGACCAATGTGTCGCGCTCTTTGCCTTCGCCTGCGGTATGGGCCCAAAGCTCTTCGGTCATGAAGGGCATGAAGGGATGCAGCAGCTTGTAGATCTCTTCGAGAATATAGGCGCTGCAAGCCTGGGCTTCCGCCTTGGCGCCCTCGTCCTCACCATTGAAGACCGGCTTCAACAGTTCGAGATACCAGTCGCAGACCTCGTTCCAGACGAAGCGGTAGAGCGCGCCGGCAGCATCGTTGAAGCGGAAGGCTTCGAGTGCTTCCGTAACGTCACGTTCCGTACGGGCAAGTTCCGTCAGAATCCAGCGATTGATGGTGAGCTCGGCGGCTTCGGGCACGAAATGCGGGTCGCTCTTCGCGCCGTTCATCTCGGCGAAGCGTGTGGCGTTCCAGAGCTTGGTGCCGAAATTGCGGTAGCCGGCGATGCGGGCCGGATCGAGCTTCACGTCCCGGCCCTGCGCCGCCATGATCGCCAGGGTAAACCGCAGCGCGTCGGCACCGTATTCGTCGATCAGTTCGAGGGGATCGATGACGTTGCCCTTCGATTTCGACATCTTCTGCCCATTCTTGTCGCGCACCAGCGCGTGGACATAGACGGTCTGGAACGGCTCGACGGGTTCGCCGTCCTCATCCTTCATGAAGTGCAGGCCCATCATCATCATGCGGGCAACCCAGAAGAAGATGATATCGAAGCCGGTGACGAGAACGTTGGTCGGGTAATAACGCGCCAGTTCGGGCGTCTCGTCCGGCCAGCCGAGCGTCGAGAAAGGCCAGAGTGCTGAGGAGAACCACGTGTCGAGCACGTCCTCGTCACGCGTCAGTATCTCGCCCGGCTTGAAGTTTTCAAGCAGGTCCTCGACATAGGCCTTCATCGGCCCCTCGTGCGAAAGGTAGTGCTGGATCGCCGCCTGCAGCGCCTCTTCCTCGGTCTTTTCGACGAAGACCTGGCCGTCCGGGCCGTACCAGGCGGGGATCTGGTGACCCCACCAGAGCTGACGGGAGATACACCAGGGCTGGATGTTTTCCATCCATTCGTAATAGGTCTTGTCCCAGCTCTTCGGCACCATCCTGGTGCGACCTTCGCGGACCGAGGCGATCGCCGGTTCGGCGAGCGTCTTTGCATCGACGTACCACTGTTCGGTCAGCCGCGGTTCGATCGGCACGCCGCCGCGGTCGCCGTGCGGGACCATGTGCTTGTGCGGCTCGATCTTGTCGACGAGGCCCGCCTCTTCGAAAATCTCGACGATGACCTTGCGCGCATAGAAACGGTCCTGGCCTTCCAGGCGATCCCAGGCGCCATGCAGCGCCGCCGGATTGTCGAGGCCTTCGAGGAAATCCTCATTGTCCTTGATGGTGATCGTGCCGTCGCCGTTCATGATGTTGATGACGCGAAGACCTGCCCGCTTGCCGACGTCGAAGTCGTTGAAATCGTGCGCGGGCGTTATCTTCACCGCGCCGGTGCCGGCAGCCGGATCGGCATAATCGTCAGCAACGATCGGAATTCTGCGGCCGACGATCGGCAGAATGACATGCTTGCCGACAATGCCCTGATAGCGTTCGTCCTTCGGATTGACGGCAACACCGGTATCGCCCAGCATGGTCTCCGGTCGTGTCGTTGCGACGACCACATAATCGCGCGTCTCGAATTCGGTCGGCTTGCCTTCCTCATCGAATGCAATCGGGTATTGGTAGGTTACGCCCTTTTCCAGCGGATAGCGCAGGTGCCAGAGATTGCCCTTGACCTCGTGCTGTTCGACTTCGATATCGGAAATCGCCGTCAGCAGCTTCGGATCCCAATTGACCAGGCGCTTGTCCTTGTAAATCAGACCTTCCTTGTAGAGGGTGACGAAAACCTCGATAACCGCCTTCGACAGGCCCTCGTCCATGGTGAAACGTTCGCGCGACCAGTCGCATGACGCACCAAGACGCTTCAGCTGGTTGAAGATCAGGCCGCCCGATTCCGCCTTCCACTCCCAAATCTTGTCGATGAAGGCTTCGCGGCCCAAGTCGCGGCGGCCCGGCAGCTGCTGTTCCATCAGCTTACGCTCGACGACCATCTGCGTGGCGATGCCGGCGTGGTCCATGCCCGGCTGCCAGAGCACGTCCTTGCCGCGCATGCGCTCGAAGCGCACCAGTATGTCCTGCAGCGTGTTGTTCAGCGCGTGGCCCATGTGCAGCGAACCGGTGACATTCGGCGGCGGGATCACGATGGTGAAGGTCTCGGCCCCGGCTTTGGCGTTCGCGCCGGCGCGGAAAGCGTCCGCCTCATCCCATAACGCGGCGATTTTCGGTTCGACGGCAGCGGAATCATAGGTCTTGTCGAGCATTTTCTGACCAATTTCGAGGTTCGAGGGTGGCGTTTGTAAATAGGATGGTCACGGCCAAGTCAATAAAAAAGCCGCCCCGGAGACCGGAGCGGCTTTTCAGGAAAAAGCAATCCGATCAGCGGCGCGGGCCGCGCGCCACGCGCTCGATTTCCTCGCGCACCAACCGCTCGACCAGTGTCGGCAGATTATCATCGAGCCACTCACGCAGCATCGGGCGCAGCATGTCCTCTGCGATCTCGTCCAGCGAGCGGCGCTCGGCACCGTCGATCGCAGCGGCGAGCTCTTCGAAGGAGCGGCTGATCTGCAGGCCGGCATCCTCCGAAAGCAGCGTCGGCTGGACCTCGTCTATGACGCTCGGCAGGAAATGCTCGGTCGACGACTGGGCAGGTTCCATGGCCGGCAGCGCTGTTTCGACGGCAGGCGCAGGCTCGGCGACGACAACCCTTTGCGTTTCCGTAAACACCGGCTCGGCCGGCTGCTGGATCGCAGGAGGCTGGATGGGCGCTGCGGCATCCGGGAAAACAGGCTGTGCCGGCTGCGGCTGCGGTGCCGCGGCGCGCGGCGGTTCCGGCGTCACGGCAGGCTGCGGTTCGGGCTGACGGAAGCCGCTCGGAATTTCGCGCAGGGCCTGACCGGCTTGCACGGCGCTGCGCTCGGAGGCGGCGCGCACACGGGCGGCGACATCGGCAAGCGACAGAGCGCGGGCCGGAACTTCTGCTTCGGGGGCGGTGCCGGCCGAATTGGCGGCGACGAAACGCGGATCGGAGGAGCGCATGACCGGTTCGGGGAATTCCACGCCGGCATAGGTATCGTCGACCGTCAGATGAATTTCGGAGCCATTGTCATCCTCGTCGGCGCCGTAGACCGGCGGCAGGGACGCGGAAATCGCCTTGCCGGCGCCGGGCTCATTGCTTTCGATAATCTGACGGATGGACGCCAGAATTTCTTCCATGGACGGTTCACGCGCTACACTTGGCTGAGCCATTTCTATCCCCGTTATCCCAAAACAACGACCGGATGGTGTGGAGCGTTCATCCGAATCACCACGACCTTAGAATACCCCAAGCGTGAAAAAAATCATCGCGAATCAAATGAATGCGGCCATGCACAGTTTTGTTACCGGATGTTTGCCACCCGCAAAACCTGTCGCGATTTTGCGGCGGAAGCATCCCATGAAACCGAGGTTGAAGCGCATAACATCCGTCCGATCCGCCGTGGCGGCGTCAGCCTAGATGATGTTTGTGAAGGCTTTGCAGCGGCGCTGACAAAAAACGGGCGCCAATGGCGCCCGTTGCTGAATGTCATCGACAAGAACGATATCAGAAAACGAATTCGCGCGCCTTGGCGAAACCCGGCAGCGGCTTGACCGAGGCGTTAAAGAAGACGTTTTCCGAAATGGCGCCGCGCTCGGCGACGAAGACCTTGGCGCGGGCGGCATTGCCGTAACCTTCGACGGTGATCAGACGGCCACCATCGCGCAATTGACCGAGAAGGGCCGCCGGAACCTCTTCGACTGCGCCGTTGATGAAGATCAGATCATAGGGAGCGCCGGCAGCGTAGCCCTGTTCGAGCGGGCCGGTCACGACCTCGACCTTGGCGTAGCCGGCAAGCTGCGCCTTCGCTTCAGTGGCCAGCGCCTCGTCGCATTCGAGCGCGATGACGGAGCCGGCAATGATCGACAAAAGCGCCGAGGTATAACCCGTACCGCAGCCAATCTCGAGCACGAAGTCGTCTTTGGTGATCGCTGCCAACTGCAGCAGCTTGGCGAGCGGCGACGCTTCCATCAGGAAGCGGGCGGGCTTTCCCGGAGCGGCTGCGGAGATCTCGACGTCGTTGTCGATATAAGCCAGCAGCTTCGCCTTCTCCGGCACGAAAGCCTCACGCGGCACCGTGAGAAACGCCGTCAGCACGGAATGCGAGGTAACGTCCGTCGTGCGAACCTGGGTATCGACCATCTTTGCGCGCGCTGCTTCGAAATCCATCATGTCCTCTGGCTCTTGAAAAGCGGTTCCTGTCCCTCGTCTCTTAATCCCCGCCACGGATGCTTTCAAGGCTTGGCAGGCGCCGACAAAAAGAATCCGGCAGGCGCCTCTTCCACGCCACAGGGGCAGGAGGGACGCCACAACTCAAACGTGGAATCTTCTGCCCCTTCATGTTATGATCTGCGACGGAGGAAATAGGAGGAGCAGGCCATGTCTGCGATTTTCGAATATTTCACGCTGTTCGATTTCTTCATCGTCGCGGCGCTCATCGGCATATTCTGCTGCGGGCTGCTGGACGGCGAAACGACTTGGAAGCGATAGGGCGCCGAAGCGCACTCGGAGATATCCTCGCATCGCGGCAATGCATGTCGGCGAGCACGGGTCTGACATGCGTTCTTTTCCTTTGAAGTCCAGCCCTCGACAGCCGCACGCGTATTAACGTTACGTCAACCATTTTGTTGCGGCGCGCTCACCTTCCGCTATGGGTGTGCACATGCAAACCTTCATGATCAAATCACGCGGCATAGAAGCGCTTCGCTACAATGCCGATGCCTGACTGCTGCTGATCAAATACAGCAGCGGCGACATTCGCAGCTTCACCCGCATTTCGCCGCAAGGCATGCGGCGGCTGCTCGGCGCCGGTCCCGATATCGATGAGAGGCCCGAATTGAGCGATCTGCAATATCAGGCGGAAATCCGCAAACGCGGCCTGAGAGCGCTCTACCGCCTCACGGGAATCAATCCGTTACAGTTCGATTTTTCGCCCGGCCAGCGGGTCTGGTAACATCGAAAACACCAATGCCGTACCGCTGAACCAGCAGCGTTTCACACAGATTATGTCTTGTGGAAGATGTTGGAGGCCTCGCCCGGAAGGGCGCAAGCGGGCGAAGTCAAACAGTTACCGAGCTTATCGCCACCTCCGCTGAAATATTTCTCATTAGAAATCAATGGCGGCTGCCACACCCTGCCACACTTAGACACCTGTTGAACAACTGTGCACTTGGTAACCAATATTACAAAAGTCCAGAAATAGTGCTTGCGCGAATTACTCGCATGGGCTGTAGCTAATTACTTGGGGTGAGGGAAATTCATGAACATAATAAATAGCGCAGGCATGTCCTCTGCGGCTGCCATAGCGTCACCTGACGAGGAAGTTATTCAACTTCTCTATATGACGGCGAAGGAAGAGGATCTCTGCTGTCTCATGACTGACGGGGAGTGGGAGGATTACGACAAAACCGTTGTAAATCGCGCATGCGACCTCGGTCTCGTCGCCATTCATAGTCCGGGTGGCGGATGGAGCTACGTGACCGGCTGGCGGCTTACAAAGCTCGGCAAAAAAACAATCGGCATCCCGGTAAAGCTCAGCGTCATAGCCCGCCTTCTGGC
The DNA here is from genome assembly GCF_037002925.1 of Rhizobium aouanii. Classification (NCBI taxonomy): domain Bacteria; kingdom Pseudomonadati; phylum Pseudomonadota; class Alphaproteobacteria; order Hyphomicrobiales; family Rhizobiaceae; genus Rhizobium; species Rhizobium aouanii. The sequence goes on along the minus strand of NZ_JBAMYD010000003.1, from coordinate 111,425 downwards.
ACTCTTTACCCGCTGAATGCTAGCCGATCTCATAAACCGCAGGATTGTCCTGCACCTCGCGCAGCCCCTTATAGGATGCATGGCGCAGCTTTCCGTCGTGGGTCCATGCCCGGTATTCAATCTCAGCAACCAACGTCGGCTTGATCCAGACAACACCCTTGCGCCGGCCGGAGTATTCCGGTGCCAGCGCCTTAATCTTTTCCACCTACATGGATCACAACAATATCGAGGTGCTTCGAGACCGAAAGAAGGAAACGTCCTTCGCCGCCGATGAACGCCTGAAGTGCTCCGCCAGGTCTTCGACACCAAGAAGGACGGCAAACTGGTCAACCCATTTGCAGTGCACACCGACGGGTATGCGACGGCGACGCCCCAGGACCCTCGCGCAATATATCGAGCACCACGGAATTCGTTCCAAGGCCGTTCTGGGTGTCGCCATTTTGATGTTCACCGGTTTTCGAGTCCGATGTCTCGCAGCTCGGCCCGCAACACCGCCGCAAGGGACATGTTCAATCTGCGGCTTTTCAAGAACAGCAATCGCAAACCTTACGATATCGAGATCGCCATTCATCCGATCCTCGAATCGGTGCTCGCCATGCACAAGGTGACGGCGATGACCTATTTGGTCACCGAATTCGGCAAACCGTTCTCAATCAAGGGACTGGGAAACAGGATCTCGGATTGGTTCCGCCAGGCCGGCCTCGGTCATCTGACGGCACATTCCGTCCGAAAAGGCTTGGCGACAGACGTTGCGCACAACGAGGCGACCGACAGCATGCTCGAAGCGATGTTCGGCTGGCGCGATGCAAAGACATGAAAAATTTATACAAGAAATGCCGACGGCGCCCGCCTGGCGCGACAAACGGTCGCACGAATCAACTGGGATGGCGTCGGTACCAAACTGCTCGCGCTGACCGAAGAAAGCGACGTGGCGAATGAATAAACCGGGAACACATTGCCACACCTCACCTTTGGTGTGGCGGAACGGTTCAAGTCCAAACTGCCACACCTCGAAAATTACCGGGGTATCGCAATGGGTTATCAATGTGGTGGGAAGATATTGGAGGCCTCGCCCGGAATTGAACCGGGGTACAAGGATTTGCAGTCCTCTGCGTCACCACTCCGCCACGAGGCCTCACGCGCTCGTTATCTGAGCTGTGGCGAGCGTTTAGAATGATCGTAAGGAAATCGCAAGAGGGCATTTCGGAAAAACGCCGTTCCGCTGCTGCCGAGAAGGCCATTTTTCCATCCCGGAACGGCGCGGGCGCAGGCTGGAATTTCCATGGCCGCAACGATGCCCCATTTCCTGGCAATGATGGCATTTGAAACAAATTCTTAACTTGACTTCGATCCTCGTCCGGGCCTCAATTATGGCCGGGAGGGTATAGGAGCTTGCGATGGATTGGGCTGCCCTCAAATCGAAGCGCGTGCGTGCCGCATATGATGCCGAAACCCGGGATCTTTATGTAAAATTTCCCGGTTCTGCGCCGGTGAAACATGCGGATATTCCGCCGCACGTCTACCAGAACCTGCTGGAAACGGATGATCCGCATTTCTACTACAAATATTATATAGCGCCGTGTCGCGTATCGCAGGCGCATCGACAACCGGTCTCCGTTGCGTCCTACGCAGTCAAGCTCGTGCTGCTCCTTGCCGCCTGTAGCTTGTTGATGGCGACCGGTCTCGACCAGGACCGTGGCGGGACTTTCGAGGAAAGCGAACTCAGATCTAACTAGACGGGAAAGTGGATGAGTTGCGCGCCCAGCCCAATCTCAGGGCCTGCGACAAGGCGGCTGGTTCCGGCGTCGAAATTGTCGCTCCTGTTCTGAGAACGGTAGCGCCGATTGTCCCGCTCGCGGTCGTTCCTATCACGCTCGTTCCGGCCGTTGAAATTGCGATAGTTGCGCGGCCCGTTGTAGCTGCCGCCCTGACCGTGGTCGACCACGCAGCCTTCGGGACGGCGACAGATGCCGCGAGCGTCGAAACCGCGGCTGTCGATGGCTTGGGCCTCGGCGGAAATGCCTGAGAGAAGCGCCGCTGCCGACAGGACGACAACAAAAGATACTTTCATTTCCTCACCTGAACCATCGTGACGCAATTTTGCGTTTTACATTCTATAAACCACGAATGCGAAAAGCGCCCCACAGTTCCACACCCTCCTTGACGATCAGCCAGCCGGTTTTCGCCGCCTGTGCCACCAGACCGCCAGCCGCCGCCGAAGCCGGCGCGCGAACGGCAGATCGTGCGAGAGCACGAGGAAGCCGAGCGGCAGCATCCAGAAGCCGAGGATGGGCAGGAAACCCAACACGCCGCAGAAAATGAGGGCCATGCCGAGTGCCATCCGCGCGATGCGCGAGCGCGGCATGCCGATGCTGAAAGAGCCGAGCACAAGCCTGCCGCTTGCATGATCGATGCCGAAGCGCACTGCCCGTGCCTTGCGCTTCTCGCCGCCTCTCGTCTCCTCACGATCATTCACATTTGTCATTCCCCACAGATGGGCGCAGGCATCCCAAATACAAGTTCATTTCATTTTTTTGAAAAAACCGCTTGGCAAATCGGGAAAGCGTTTGTATTAGCCCACTCACACCGCGCCAAGCAGTGATCCCTGGTAGCTCAGCGGTAGAGCATTCGACTGTTAATCGACAGGTCGCCGGTTCGAATCCGGCCCGGGGAGCCATTTTTCAAAGTTAAGCGCCTGTTTCGTTGAAAACTCCGAATGCAGGCGCTTTCCCCTCCCCGCCTTTGAAATCGACTTTTGGCCGACAGCGCATTTGTGGTGGCTTCGGTGTTAAAATTCTGCTGACGGACAACGCGCTTTTTACGACGGGTAGGCAACCGCTGGCCAAAAAACTGCCGGCGGTGTACAGCAAACGTCATGGCACTAGATCCCGAAAAAGCATTTTTAGATTACAGTGCGGCGGACTGCAGCGTGCAGTTCTGGACCGCCAAGGCACCGGCCGTGCAATTCACCTCTTTGGAAGCCGCCGTCAGGTTCGCAAAAGACCATGGCGGCAGGTGGGAAGAGATTGAGATAACAGTCCATCTGCCGCGCGAGGACATCGCATTCGCCACCGGAAAAGTGCATCAACTAATCGACGCTTTGCCAGGTGACCTCCGGAAAAAACGGTAGCGCTGGCAGTGCCTCGGCCTCGGTCTCTTCCCAAAGTCGCGCGCGAACGTTGACCCAGATGAGGTCACCTTAAACGGCACACAATGCGGGACCGCGCCGCTTTAGGCAGGCTGTTCTGGAGGCGATCTGCCGCCCCTAGGTGTTCTGATTAAAACACCCGATATGCCCGCTTAATTCCGCTTTCACTGGAACTCTCGCAGCCGGCCGCTGTTTTGCATCCAGGCAACGAAACGGAGGAAAATCATGACTTCCAAACATCCCAAGTCAACTCGCCCTACCGACGCAGATCTCGAGCGAGATCCGGGTATCGGACAGTCGAAGGGGCTGCATCGTGACACGGGCGCCGACGATATTGCCGGGCAGAACACTGAAGAAGGCGATGTGGCCAACGATTCCAACCGATTTGGCGGCATAAACCCCAAACAGCGCGGCCGCGCAAACAAATAGGAAAGGTCCACGACGGACGATTCCGCCATCGCGCACCGAACAAGCCACGAGAGCAGGCATGCTCGATAAAATCACCAGACGGCGCGCTTATGTTGCGGGCCGGCGGCCGGCGAAATAGCTCGCCGGTGTCTCGCGGGCGACACCGGTTTTACGCTCCAGGAACCTGAGCGCTGAAGCGTCCAGCCACTGCCTGCTTGTACTGACAATGAGACGCCCGCCTCTAATAGCTGCATGAACGGCCGTCGCCGGGTCGAAATCCATCCGCACAGGCCGGGTTCATTGAATCTCCCGGCTGATATCCTGATGCCGAGCCATATGAATTTGGTGGTGTCGAGCAGGCCGAGGTCATGGTGGCAAGGCTGATTGCCGCGGCTGCTACAAATGCCTGAAATCTGTGCATCGATTTTTCTCCAGTTTACGACATGATGAGAGCCTCTCCCTTTCGGAACCTGGGAGAAATTTTCCGGAACTCATCTGCTCCCAAATCATCTTGAGCCTCAACATATAGGCGCGCTCCTCGGTCGGGGTTAGCTCCGAACGCGCAAGATTCTCTTTGCGATCTCCGTAAGCTCTGCAACGTCAACCAAGGCTCTCGAGATTGTTTCCGTTCGAAAGCGACGGAAACTCCGCTTCGGCCTCTCTTGACTCGCGAACTGAACGGAACATAATGGGAACATCGGCGTAGCGCCGCCAAAATCCGAAAACTTGCGGTGGAAACTCTGAAGGAGATCGAGCTCGTGCGTCCGCAGATAGCTGAAAAGCTGGCAGAAGAAGCGCCGAGAGGAGAAGTCGACGCAGTTGTCGCCTTTCACGATGGGGACATCCGCGCCGCCATTACGACATTGCTGCTGGATTGCCGTCACCTGCGGCTTCAGCTTGCCCTTGCGGAAAGAGGGATGAGCTGCGGCATGACACGTGGATGGACACCGACTGTCGAACGGGCATGAAACATCGCCGCAGTATTGAACTCGCACCACCTGATAGCCATGCGGTCGAAATCGAAAAGGAAACGCTGTCGACCTTGCCGCGGTGGTACATCATCCATGCTCGTTGCCGCAGATGCCGTCACGAAACATCTATCGACCGGCAGGAAATTGCCCGGCGCTACGGCCATGACCTGTCTCTCGCCAAGCTCGCCAGGCGCCTCAAATGTCGAGGATGCGGCAACCGGTCCGACAATGTGCTGTTACTTCAGAAGCTGCCGCGCGATTGAAGGAGATTGCGCACCAGATCGTGTCGGTTTCGGCTGGACCCGCGCGGGAGAAGCCGGCCCCCCCCCCCGCGAGCGGCTCGGCCCGCTGATGAAACAGTCCCATCTTGGGCGCACCAACCCAGATAGAAGCCGCTCGGGAACAAACGCCGTGGATAAAAGTTGAGTGGCATCAACCACGTAACGTCAGTTTCTGACAGGAGGTCTCTCATGGGTCGCGGTATTCTGCTTTGGCTGCTTGGTGTTCCACTTCCAATCATCATCCTTCTTGCTCTGTTTATGCGATAGGAACAGATCATGTCGGTTTCAATGACAGGTTCCGGGGAGATTGCTACCCCGGTCGAATCCTCCAAATCCGCCATGACATGGGGGCCAATTTTCGGGGGCGCCGCTGCGGCTATCGGAGTGACCCTTATTCTTTTGCTCCTTGGATCCGGGGTCGGGTTGACGATGGTATCACCCTGGTCGGGGCAAAGCAGTTCGCTCGGCACGGTCGGGGTGACGGCGGCGATCTGGCTGGTTGTCGTGCAATGGCTGTCCTCCGGGCTCGGAGGCTACATCACCGGCCGGCTGCGCACGAAGTGGGCGGCCGTCCACACCGATGAGGTGTTCTTCCGCGATACGGCGCATGGCTTCATCAGCTGGGCGCTGGCGACGATCTTCGTCGCCGGGTTTCTGGCGTCGTCGCTGACCTCGCTTGCCGGCGCAGGCGCACAGGCGGTGGGTTCCGCCGCACAAGCTGTGGGTTCGACCGCCACTGCCGCCGGCACGGCAGCAGCATCGTCGACAGCGTCGCCGATGGATCTGCCCACTGCCTATTTTACCGACGCGTTGCTACGTCCTGATCAAGCTCGCGCGGCGGCAACGTCGAATGACGCCGCGGCAACGGCGGAAGTATCGCGCATCCTCCTCAACGGCGCCGCTGAGGGCCAAATTCCCGATGACGACAAGGCCTATCTTGCCACCATCGTCTCTGCGCGGACCGGTCTTTCCGAAGCCGATGCGCGCACCCGCGTCGACACCGTGCTGAAGCGGATCGACGACGCCAAGGTCGCCGCCCAGAAAGCCGCCGATGAGGCACGCCAGGCGGCCTCCACCACGGCATTGCTCGGCGCGTTGTCGCTTCTGATCGGGGCTTTCATCGCCGCTGCCGCCGCAGCGTTCGGCGGATCGCAACGCGACGAAGAGGAAGACCTTCTCGTCACGCCTCGAATTTAAGAACCGACGGAAACCAGGGCGCGGGGCCGAAGGGCCACGCGTCCTATTTTATCTGGCGCCCCTCCGAGGCTCTGCTCTTGTTGGACTATCGTCCGCCCCGGCCTCTTTCCCAAGTGGCGGTTTATTTCGCATCGAGCGGAACATGTGGCCGTAGTGGAGCTTCGGTTAGGTCGAAACCTTTACCGGAGTAAATAGATGGCCAAGAAGACGTCCAAAATCTCGCCCGCGGACAACGCAACGATCCATGATCAGAAACTGCACCGGGGTGCAGGCGGTGAGCTTCATCAGTTTGCCGAAGACGGCAAGCCGATGCTGACCACAGCGCAAGGTGGCCCCGTTTCCGACGATCAAAACACGCTTCGTCTCGGCGCCCGCGGCCCGGCTCTCATCGACGATTTCCACTTCCGCGAGAAGATCTTTCATTTCGATCACGAGCGCATCCCAGAGCGGGTCGTCCATGCGCGCGGTTACGGCGCCCATGGCTATTTCGAAACATATGAATCGCTGGCCGCCTATACCCGGGCCGATCTTTTCCAGCGGCCAGGCGAAAAGACGCCGGCCTTCGTTCGGTTTTCGACCGTCGCCGGTAGCAAGGGTTCCTTCGATCTGGCGCGCGACGTGCGTGGTTTCGCGGTCAAGATCTATACGCAGCAGGGGAATTGGGACCTCGTCGGCAACAATATCCCGGTCTTCTTCATTCAAGACGCGATCAAGTTTCCCGACGTCATCCATTCCGTAAAGCCGGAGCCCGACAAGGAATTTCCGCAGGCGCAGTCGGCGCATGACAATTTCTGGGACTTCATCAGCCTCACGCCCGAAAGCATGCACATGATCATGTGGGTGATGTCGGACCGCGCCATTCCGCGATCGTTTCGTTTCATGGAGGGTTTCGGCGTGCACACCTTCCGCTTCGTCAACGCGACTGACGACTCGACCTTCGTCAAATTTCACTGGAAACCGAAACTCGGCCTGCAATCCGTCGCCTGGAACGAGGCGGTCAAAATCAATGGTGCGGATCCGGATTTCCACCGCCGCGACCTCTGGCAGGCGATCCAGTCGGGAAATTTTCCGGAATGGGAACTCTGCGTGCAGCTTTTCGATCAGGATTTCGCCGACACGTTCGACTTCGACATCCTCGATCCGACGAAGATCATTCCCGAGGAGATCCTTCCGGTCAAACCGATCGGCCGTCTCGTGCTCGACCGAATGCCCGACAACTTTTTTGCAGAGACCGAGCAGGTCGCCTTCATGACGCAGAATGTTCCTCCCGGCATTGACTTCAGCAACGATCCACTGCTGCAGGGACGGAATTTCTCCTATCTCGACACGCAGCTGAAACGTCTGGGCGGTCCGAATTTCACGCATCTGCCGATCAATGCACCGAAGTGTCCCTTCCACAATTTCCAGCAGGATGGCCATATGGCGATGCGCAATCCCGTCGGCCGCGTCAATTACCAACCGAACTCGTGGAATGAGGGGCCGCGGGAATCGCCGGTTCAGGGCTACCGCCACTTCCCTGCCGAAGAACAGGGGGCCAAGGTTCGGCTGCGGCCGGAAAGCTTTGCCGATCATTACAGCCAGGCCCGGCAATTCTACGTCAGTCAGACTCCACCGGAACAACGCCATATCGCCGCGGCGCTGATCTTCGAGTTGAGCAAGGTCGAAACGCCAGTCATTCGCGAGCGTATGGTCTCGCATCTGATGAATATCGATGAGACGCTGGCCAGCAAGGTCGGCCACGCACTCGGCTTCAAATCGATGCCGAAGCCTGCCGATGCGGCCATGCCGACGCGGCAGGATCTTGAGCCGTCGCCGGCGCTCAGCATCATAGAGCGCGGCCCGAAGCGGTTCGAAGGACGCAAGCTCGGCATGCTTGTCAGCGATGGCACCGATGCCGCTATCTTCAAGGCGCTGCTTGCCGAGATCACCGAGCAGAAGGCCGCATTCGAAGTGATCGCGCCAAAGATCGGCGGCGTGACACTCTCGGACGGCAATTGGATCGAAGCACATCAGATGATCGACGGCGGACCTTCGGTACTTTACGACGCCGTCGCACTCCTCCCCTCCGCCGAGGGAACCGGCGACCTGCTAAAGGAGGCGACGGCCCGCGATTTCGTGGCGGACGCGTTCGTACACTGCAAGTTCATCGGCTATGTGGAAACAGCGCTGCCGCTGATGCAGAAGGCTGGAATTGCCGATTCCCTGGATGAGGGCGTGATTGCGCTCGGAGCGGCGAAGGATGTTCCGGCTTTTATCAAGACGCTTGGCAAACTGCGGGTCTGGGGTCGAGAGCCATCGGTCAAATTGAATTGACCGTCTCGCCGTCAGGTCCGCACGAGAATGGCTAGTCGAAACCCGCGGAAACCCGGGTTTTATGTCGTATGCCGCCCTATTATCCAACGCAGGTGATGGAAGCTGCTCCGATGTACCCGCAGACATGTTCTCCCTGCCGGCCAAAGAAAATAAGATATCCGAATAAATTAGCTGGTTTGCCCCAAGCCGCGCTCAGAAACGGTTACTCCAAAAAATAAATCATTGTGCACTGCAGCAACCTTTTCGTAGATTGACGCGTTTAGTTCAGCATCACCGCCATCCCGGCTGCTGATTGGCGGAGGCTTTCATGAGATCTATGTCGGACACTCTCGCACGCCTTGCTGCGCTGCGAGGAACCCTTCGCGCCCAAGCCACGCAGAGCAACCCTGATCTTGTCGCATTGGAAACGTTTGGCTCAAACCCGGGTGCTTTGGGAGGCTATATCTATCTGCCGTCAAGGCGCGGGAAGAACATGGCCCTGGTCGTGGTCCTGCATGGCTGCACCCAGACCGCCGCCGGCTATGATATCGGGTCCGGGTGGTCGCGCATGGCCGAGGACTATGGCTTCGCGCTGCTGTTTCCCGAGCAACGGCCGGCAAACAACCCAAACCTCTGCTTCAATTGGTTTAACCCGGAGGACATCCGCCGGGATCACGGCGAGGTCTTTTCCATTCGTCAGATGATCGCAAAGGTGGTTGCGGATCACGATATCGACGGCAGGCGCGTGTTCGTGACCGGGCTTTCGGCGGGCGGCGCCATGGCCGCTGCCATGCTCGCCACCTATCCCGACGTTTTTGCGGGCGGCGCAATCATCGCGGGCCTGCCATATGCCAGTGCCGCTACCATTCCCGAGGCGTTCGACCGAATGCGCGGCCACCGCGGCCCGACCGGCAAAGAGCTTCAACAGCGGTTGAGAAATGCTTCAGAGCACAAAGGACCGTGGCCGACACTATCGATCTGGCAGGGAAGCGCAGACAGAACCGTCGTGCCATCCAACGCAAATACGATCGTCGAGCAATGGAGACATGTCCACGGCGTCGACGCATTGCCGGCGCGCGTCGAAGATATCGGACGACATCAGCGAAGAGTGTGGACCGATGCTGACGGTGGCGAGGCGATCGAGCTCTATACGATTGCCGGTATGGATCACGGCACGCCTCTCGATGTCGGCACCGGCTACGGGACAAGCGCCCCCTTCATGCTTGACGTCGGAATTTCCTCGACCGTCGAAATTGCCAGGTCCTGGGGTTTGGTTCCCTCATTTGAAAAACGGCGCAACGCGAAACCCTCGGCTGCGCAACCGGAAAACGTCGCAGGTCCATTCGGCGCGGGCAGCGACCGTGGCGGCATTCAGAAGGTCATTGAAGATGCCCTCCGATCCGCTGGGCTAATGCGGTAGTCATGTTGCTAATTAAAGTGGAGATTTGTAGACAAGAATAAACACGCGGAATAGGAATGGCGCTCATCGTCATACCGGGAGACACCATGGTTCCGCTTTTTATCGCAACTCCTTCGCGCCGCCGCATGACGGCTGCACTTGCCGCCGTGCTGTTTGCACCGGCAGCTTTTGCCGAAGAGATCGTGTTCACGGATCAGGGGAACCGCGAGGTGCGGCTGGCAAAGGCTGCCGAACGTGTCGTCTCGATCGTTATCCCCATGGCTTCCACCGTCATCGCGCTGGATGGCGGCACCCGGAAGCTCATTGGCATGAACCCGACGGCAAAGAGCGCCGTGGTCGAAGGGATTCTCGGAAAGATCTTCCCCGAAGCCAAGGATATTCCCTCCGATGTGACCGCGCCGAATTTTGTGCCGAATGTCGAGGCGCTCACAGCCGCCAATCCCGACCTCGTCATCCAATGGGGCGATCGCGGCGCCGATATCGTCGCGCCGATCACCAATGCCGGCCTCACCACGATGCTGATCCTCTACGGCACCGAGGAACGGACCCGCGAATATATGTCCATGGCCTCGAAGGCGATCGGCAAGCCAGAGCGGATCGGCGAACTGGTGGAATGGCGCGACCGCGTTCAGAAGGATATCGGGGCCAAGGTGACTGCTATCCCCGACGACAAGAAGCCGAACGTTCTCTACCTCGGCCGTGCGCTCTCCGATATCAGCGCCTCCGGCACCAAGGGCAACTACAATGCCTGGTCCATCGAACTTGCGGGCGGCAGAAACGCCTCGGCCGAACTCAACGGCACCGTCTCGGTAAACAAGGAGCAGATCGCAGCGTGGAACCCCGACGTCATCTTCCTCAATGCATTCGAGGCAAAGCTGAATGTCGACTGGGTCTATAACGATCCGATTCTCTCTCTCACCAACGCCGCCAAATCCAAGCGGGTCTACAAGATGCCGCTCGGCGGCTATCGCTGGGATCCGCCGAGCCAGGAATCGCCGTTGTCCTGGATGTGGACGGCAAACCTGCTCCATCCTGAGATCTTCAAATACGATCTGCGCGCGGAAATGAAGACGGCCTACAAGACGCTTTACAATTACGACCTGACCGATGGCGATATCGACAATATCCTTTGGCTGAAGGAACAGGGCGCCGCCGCCGACTACGCGCAGTTCGAGGCGAAGTGACGTATGGCGACGATAACTGAGGACGAGACGGCGCCCGCCGCCCACCGGATTCACCTCGCCAGGCAGACGCTGGTCTTTGCCTTGCTGCTGGTGTTGCTGGTGGTCGCCTTCACCGTCAGCCTCTGCGTCGGGCGCTTCTCGGTGCCGCCAGGACGCGCGTTGGAGTTGATCTGGCAGGGGATCAGCGATCCGTCACGGGAGCTTGCCGGGATCGACGAGCGTATCGTGTTGCTGGTGCGTGCGCCGCGCGTCGTGCTTGCCGCACTCGCCGGCGCCGGGCTTGCCATTTCGGGCGCCGGCCTTCAGGGCGTGTTTCGAAATCCGCTGGTATCGCCCGACATACTGGGCATTTCCCAGGGTGCCGCCTTCGGCGGCGCGCTGGCGATCATGCTCGGCATTTGGGGATTTCCGCTGATTGCCATGGTGTTCCTCTGCGGCATGGTGGCCGTCATCCTAGTGGGGCTGCTCTCGCGCATCAACGGCCGGTCGGAAACGGTAACCGTGATCCTATCGGGGTTGGTTATCAGCTCGATGTTCTCGGCTGTTGTTTCGCTGCTGCAGTTCATTGCCGATCCCAACACATCCCTTCCCGCCATCGTCTACTGGCTGATGGGATCCTTTGCGACGGCCACTTGGGAGCGCACGCTGGTGGCAGCGCCAGGCCTCATCCTCGGAAGCTGCTTCCTGTGGATGCTCCGCTTCCGGCTCAACATCCTGTCGCTCGACGAAGCCGAAGCCCGCAGCCTCGGCGCAAATACGACGCGCGAGAGATGGCTGGTCTTCTGCCTCATCGCCGTCATCGTCGGCAGCCAGGTCGCGGTCTCCGGCATCATCGGCTGGATCGGCATCGTCATTCCCCACGCCGCCCGCCTGCTGGTCGGCCATGATCACCGTACGCTGCTGCCGGCAGCCGCCGTGCTCGGCGCAGGCTTCATGGTCTGCATCGACACCCTCGCCCGCACCGCGACGGCGGCGGAAATCCCGCTCGGCGTCATCACCGCCCTTGTCGGCGCGCCGATCTTTGCGGCTCTGCTGCGCCATCACTATCGCGAAAGGACCGGATCATGATTGGATTGACGGATGCGGTCGTCAGGTTCGGGGCGCGCACCATCCTCGACCGCCTGAGTTTCTCGGTTCCCGTCGGGCGTTCGCTCGCCATTCTCGGTCCCAACGGCCGCGGCAAGACGACGACACTGAAAGCCATGCTCGGCTTTCAGCAGCTGGACGCGGGCAGCCGTGTCGCGCCAGCCATCGTCGGGTATGTCCCGCAGACAGGAAGCAGCAACCAGCGCTACCGCGCCATCGATGTCGCCGTCATGGGGCGGGCAGCGCATCTCGGCCTGTTCGGGCAACCGGGACCTTCCGATTTCGAGATTGCCCATGCCGCGCTCGAGCGGGCGGGAGCGGTCCGCTTTGCCGATCATTTCTTCGACCGGCTTTCCGGCGGTGAACGGCAGCTCGTGCTTCTGGCGCGAGCGCTCGCCACCGGGTCGGAGGCGATCGTCCTCGACGAGCCGGCGGCGGCACTCGACCTTCACAACCAGGAGCGGCTGCTGAACCTGCTCAAAAGCCTGCGCGAACCGCGCGACAAGGCGATCGCCTTCACGACGCATGATCCGAACCATGCGCTTGCCGCCGCCGACGATGCGCTGCTGATGATGCCGGATGGTCAATCGCTGTTCGGTCCGGTCGCGGAGACGATCACGCCGGAACATCTCGAACGGCTCTACGGTGTCCCGATGCGGGTGATCGAGCTTATCGGCCCGACAGGCGATAGACATCAGGCGGTTCTGCCGGCCTTTGCAGGAATTCGCGCCGCATGAGCATCCTTCTGATCCAGTCGCATTATCAAGACCCTTTCAGCATGACCCCGCCGGCTTTCGCCGAGGCAACCATGCAGGGCAAGCTGATCACCGTACGCGAGATGGAGCTGACCGCGGCGCATTTCGCCGCGGTAAGCGGCCTCATCACCACGATCCATCTCGATCAGGTCGGCTTCGTCAGATACGCGCCGGCGGTGGCTTCCTTCCTCGACCGAGGCGGCCGGTGGATCTTCAACGGCCACATGCTTCGGCCGATTCTGCCGGAACTCGGCACCTATATTCCCATGCCGCAGCCGAAAAGAGCCGACTTCGTGCAAGCTCGGCGCTTCGATCATCCGGTCTTTACCGGCATCGACCAGAGGATGCTGGAAACGAACCGTGGCGTCGCCGGTTTCTACGGCCGCGGACACAACCCGATGCCATCGGGCGCCGTTGCGATCAATACGTTGGGACCGGCTGCCGTTCCCATCGACTGGATCTGGGCTCGGCCGGCAGGCGGAGAAGTATTGTCGCATGCCGGAAACGAGTTCTGGGGTTGCGGAGACGATCCCGACATCAAGAAGAAGTTGGCCGACCGTGTTATCGCCTGGCTGGAGGGGAAGTTGAACCGATGAGCGTGCTCGCGATCCATCCCGGCGCCTACTACCACATCGAGACGCTGGAAGCGCCGAGTTACCGGCATTATTTCGACAGGCTGATGCGCCCGGAGGATTTGCCCTCGGTGGAACTCAGCGACTACCAGGTGCTGTTCATTCCCTGCCGGACGCCGGCGGATCGGATGGCGCCGCATGCAGCGCAGCTGCGAGGCTACCTCGACCAGGGCGGCACGATCGTTGCGACCGGCGAGACGGTATGGGAAACGTTTCTGCCGGCGATCCATTTCACACCGCAACCGACAAACTGGTGGTGGTGGCTGACCGAGGGCGCCGATCTCGGCGTCAGGATCTCAGCACCCGGCCATTCGCTGTTCGAACATCTCGGGCAGGACGACCTGGCCTGGCACCTTCATGGCTGGTTCGACCCACCCGAGGGCGCCGAGGTTCTGGCAGTGAACGAGGAAGGCAAGCCGATCCTCTATGTAGACGAGGTCACGACGGCGGGGCGCATGGTGATCACCAGTCTCGACCCCTGCTTCCACCACGGATCGCATTTCATGCCAGCGACGACGCGCTTCCTGGATGGTTTCCTTCCCTGGATGCGCAAAGAATTGGACAAGGAAAAATCGGAATGAACGAAACGAAGATCGAAGTGCTCGAAGACGGCAAGCCGCTTGCCTACGGCTTCGCCGACATCATGCATTATCACGGCTATGGTTTTCCCGGCGGTGTCGCCCATGCCTTCAAGGTGATGGAACGCGCCTTTCCGCTGCTCAGCGCCGACGGACCGCCGGAGCGCCGCGAAATCTCGGTCCGCACGGCCTTTCGCGGTCCGGGCGGGCGTGACGCTTTCGAAATGGTGACGCGCGCATTGACGGAAGGGCGCTATAGCGTCGATCCCTCGCTCGACCGGCCGGAGCGCGGCGACATCCTTGCCCGCTACGTCTTCGAGCTCAGCTATCGCGGCCGCACCGTCACCTTGCAACTGCGCGACGGCCATGTCCGCGAGGAATTCATCATGCTCGCTCGCAAGCCCGACCGAACATCCCAGGAAGAGGAGCGTCTCGCCTGGCTAAAGCAGGAGATGGCGGACCGGCTGCTGGCGCTGCCGCCGGAGGCGGTTTACGAAGAGGGATAGGACGACCACTCTCCCTAGAGCATGATGCCGAAAAGTGTGAGCGGTTTTGGGCAACATCATGCTATAACTATATAATTTAGAAAGGGATTCAGATTTTAGGCCGACCCGGCCTAAAATCATCCTGTTCTAGTGAAGCTATAAATCTTACAGATCGACCACGATCGGAAAGAAGAGTTCGGTAGCGCGGTTTTCGGCCAGATCGGGCAGACCTGCCCGAAGATCGGCGCTATCGGTTTTGAGACTTGGGCAGTGGTCCGTTTTGGTGGCTGAAGACCAGTTCGCTCTGGACATCTTGCTGAAACTGCAGCACCCGCTGACCGACATCGCTCTCCGGCATCCCTGCCGCCAGAAGCTGATCAGCAAGCCTGCGGCATTCGGCCTTCCAGAATTCTATCGCATCTGCGCCGTGCCGCCGGCCGAGTTCGCGAGCGCAGCGCTCGACATTGGCAGTTCCGGTTCCAGCGGGAAAGGCAATAATCTTGCCTTCATTGGCGCCGGCAGGCCGGCGGGTCATTTCAGTAGCCATCGAACACAGGTTCCTTTGATCCTGTTCGTTGTCTACGGGACTATGGTTAATGCTTTCTATTTGCTGCAGTAAGAAGATCAATCAGGTGGAAATTTAGCGGGCCGCAATGTCACCAGACAATCGGATGGGTTTTGCCGGTGAGCACGTTCACGAACCCCTCCGGCGCCAGCCTCGACGGCGCGACCAGGACCCAGCGCCAGGGCGAGCAGGTCAGCGTCGCAAACGACAGACGCTCGGGAAAGCCCGGCCACCATCGAGGCGAAAAGGTCGGCTCGTAGATCCAGTCGATCCCGGCGCCGGCGGCATAAAGAGCCTGCATCTCCGCATCGAGCACTTCGGCCGAACGCGCCGTCATCAGGCCGCCGACCTCGTAGCGGACGCGGGCGAGAATCTTGCCGGCGGATACCAGCACCCAGCCGCCCTGCTGCTCGTTCAGGGCATTGACTGATATCGCCATCGCCTCGTCGGATGAGCCGACCGTCCAGATATTGTGCTTGTCGTGCCCGAGCGTGGAGGCGAGCGCCGTCTCCGGCGTGCGCGGTCCGGTGCCGAGCCAGAACATCCTGGAGACCTTGGCCTCTCCGGAAAACCGGTCAACAATCGAGAATTTGGTGACATTGCACGCGGGATCCCGCTGCACGGCGCCCTCTTCCACCGGCAATTCCATGGTGATGAAATCGTCGTGCCAGTGAAACGGCCGCAAAAGTGCTGCGTTGACCGTGGTCCGGTTCGGCGGCGCCTCGATGCGGAAATCGTCAGCCGTGACCGTCCTGTCTATTTTCACGGTCCGCGTCGCCCATTGCGGCCAATCGATTTCAGGACGCACGCCAATGAATGTCGCACCCTCGGACACAGGCCTCCCGTCGGCCCACACTTTTTCGATCGACAGGCTGGCGACGTCGCCAAGAAGAACGAAATCGGCGAAGCGGCCCGGCGCGATCGATCCGACCCACGGCGTCAGCCGCATATGGCGTGCCGGATTGAGGGTGACGCACTGGATGGCGGTCTCCGGTGCAAGGCCGTTTTCAATGGCGAGCCGGACATTGTGGTCGGTCGCACCGATTTTCAGTGTGTCCGAGGCGCTGCGGTCGTCGGTCACCAGGGCGATCTGCGACCAGTCCGTCAGCCCCTTGTCGATCAGGCCGCGGATGACCTCCGGCAGGGAATGCGGCCTGAGCTCGATGAAAAGGCCGTGGAGGAGCTTCTGCCAGATCTCATCGAGAAACCAGCCTTCGTGATCGGAGGCGAGACCTGCCGCGGCAAAGGCATTGATCGAGGCCATGTCGCGCAGTCCGGCACCGTGGCCTTCGACCACGCCGCGCTGCTCGAAGGTCGCGCCGATCATGCCCCACAGCCGATCGTAGGAAGGATTGCCGGGATCGGATATGGACGGCCAGTCCATGACCTCATCGAGCCCGGCGACCATCAGGCTTTCGGAAAGGAAGGCTTTCTGTTCGTCGTAGCCGAACCAGCCGCCACCCCATTCATAGGCGGTCGGCGGGACGGCGGAGCCAGGCAGGGGAAAGATTTTCATCGGCGATCCGCGCCGGCGCGCTTCCAGCCAGAATTCCAGATTGCGGGCGCCGTTGACATTGGAAAATTCGTGGCTCGCCTCGCATGTCCAGGTCACGCCATGCGGCATCACCAGAGCCGCCTCCCATTCCGGCGTCAGATGGGAGCTTTCGATATGTTTGTGCGCCTCGCCGAAGCCCGGCACGGCCGCAAGATCGGGCTCGGAGAACCGCTCGCTCACTTCGCCTGCGTAACTGCCTGCGGGGCCGACATAGGCGATACGGCGGCCCTTGATGACGATCTCCTGATCGTCAAGCCACGTCCTCGAATGGACATCGAGCAACCTGCCCACGCGCAACAACCTGTCGGCGGGCCGGCGTCCGAGCGCCGTCAGCACGAGATCCTGCCGTGTCAGAACCTCGTCGGACGCGTTGATCAGCAGATCATCAGGAAGAACAGTGCGCGAAGTGGCCATGAATGGAATGCCCGTGAGAAGCTGCAACCGCCGGACCGTAGAGACCATGCCCGGATGTGTAAAGCGCTGATGAACCACACGTTTTGTGAGCGATGACCAGACGCCATCAACCGGGAGTTAGCTGATGGTCCGGTCCCGGAAAATTCTCCGCACAAGAGCGTATTTGCCCAATTATTGAGCTTGCGGCCCGATCGATCAAAAAATAGTATCCCTCAAATCGTGGGGGGTACGATCCCGATTGCCAACGCCGCTTTTCACAGAAGGACATTGCTCATGAAGGCCAGACGTTTTGCCCAAATCCTGTCTCTTGCGCTGCTTGCCTCCGTCGGCAGCACCGCTGCGGCACATGCGCAATCGAAGACGCTGACCATCTCCTGGTGGGGCTATAACGGCGAGAAGATGAATGCGAACATCATCACGCCGTTCAAGAAGATCTGCGGCTGCGAGATCGTGTTCGAAACCGGCAACAATGCCGACCGGCTCAACAAGCTGAAATTGCGCGATGGCAAGGGCGTCGATGTCATCTATCTCACCGACAGCTTCTCGCAGCTCGGCATCGAACAGGGATTGTTCCAGGAGATCGATCCGTCGAAGATCCCCAACCTCGCGGATATCTACGAGCTGGGCAAGGCGCCTCAAGGCAAATACGGCCCCGCCTACACGATCGGTCGCGTCGGCATCGTCTATGATTCCGCCAAGGTCAATCCGCCGATCACTGCCTGGGGCGACCTGTGGCGCGACGATTTGAAAAGCTCCGTCTCCCTGCCCGGCATCACCACCACTGCCGGCCCGCTGGTCGTTCTGGAAGCCGGCAAGCATGGCGGCGCAGATGCCTATGAGGACACCGACAAGGCCTTCTCCGAAATCGAGGCACTCAAGCCCAATGTCGTCAAGAACTACAACACCGGCTCGGAGCTGGTGAACCTGATATCAACAGGCGAAGTGCGCGTTGCGCTGGCCCAGGATTTTACCCTGGCATCGATGCAGGCGGCCGTTCCGACGATGACATGGGCAAAGCTCACAGACGGCGATATCGCCACGCTGAACACCGTAAACATCCCGAAGGGTTCGGAAAATGTCGAACTCGCGCATCAGTTCATCAACTTCATCCTGTCAAAGGACGTCCAGCAGGCTGAAGCCGAACAAGGCGTCGATGCGCCGATCTCGACCAAGGTCAGCCTGACGCCGGACCAGGCGAAGATCTGGACCTATGGCCCGGATATGGTGGCAGGCCTCACCCGCATCGACTATGCCAAGATGAACGCTGCCAAGGCCGACTGGATCGATCGCTGGAACGAAGTCTTTGGTCAATAAGCTGGGCGATATCCCGGCCGATTCGCCGCCAGACATTGAAGCGCCGCACATCCGGACCCAAGATGCGGCGCTCTGAACATTCGGACATGCGACGAGTTTCGAGATGAAGCCTTTTGCCAGATGGGTGTTGACGATGCCGGCGACGATTGCCGTCGTTGTGCTTCTCATCGTTCCCGTCGCCATCACCATCGCGGCGACGTTTACGGAACCGAAGGGCGTTTTTGCGCCCTATGTAACATTCTTCAGCAGCGGCTTTCGCCGGGCGGTTCTTTATCGGACGCTGGAGATCGCCCTGATCACGACGGCGATTTCACTCACCGTGGGTTTCATCACGGCCTATGTGATCGCGCAGATGCCCGGTCGCGCAAAGAGCATCATGATCGTCGCAGCGGTTTTTCCGCTGCTGACGGGTGTCGTCGTCCGATCCTTCGCATGGCTGATCATTCTCGGGAAGAACGGCATCCTGAACGCCATGCTCATCTCGACCGGCATCCTCAGCGAGCCGCTTTCGATGCTCTATACCGAAGGTGCGGTGATCGTCGCCATGGTTTATCTCTTCGTTCCCCTGATGATCCTGACACTCGTCGGGGTGCTTGAAGGCATCCCGCGCGATCTGATCGATGCCTCAGCCTCGCTCGGCGCGAGACCGCTGATGACATTCCTTCAGGTGATCCTGCCGCTTGCGACACCCGGCCTCATCGTCGGCGCGGTCCTGGTCTTCACCGGCAGCTTCACCTCCTATGCGACACCGCAACTGCTCGGCGGAGAAAAGCAGATGATGATGGGGACCTTCCTCTACCAGCGCGCCATGGTGACTTTCGATTGGGTCGGCGCATCGACGATCGCCGCCATCATGGTGGTGCTGACGCTGGGCGTGGTCCTGATCATGAGCCGCATCGCACGCCGGCTCAATCCGATGGCGGTGTGATGGACAGGCGCGTTCACCCGATCCTCGCCGCCTTTGCGGCCTGCGTTTTCTTCTTCCTGCTCGCACCGCTCGTCATCATTATCGGTGCGGCCGTCAGCGACACGACCTATCTGACCTTCCCGCCACAGGGCCTGACATTGCGGTGGTTCGTCAATATCTTCCAGATCGAGGCCTTCCGCACGACCGCGATCACCAGCCTGCAGGTCGCCTTTCTCGGCACGGCGCTCTCCCTGCTGATCGGCGTCCCGGCGGCCTATGCGATCAATCGCTATCGGGTGGAATTGCCGCGCTGGCTGTCCACCATCTTCGTCCTGCCGATTCTGGTGCCGGAGATCGTCTTCGGATTCTCGCTGATGAAATCGGTGACGATCGGCCTCGGGCTTCCAATCTTCATCAGCCTGCTGGTCGGCCATGCCCTGCTGATCCTGCCCTATTCAGTGCGTGTCGTCGGCGCCAGCCTGGCGGCCTTCGATTTTTCCGTCGAAGAGGCGGCGATCAGCCTAGGTTGCCCGCCGCTGAAAACCTTCCTGACCGTGGTCCTGCCGAATATCCGCGCCGGGGTCATTGCCGCCTTCATCCTCGCCTTCATCACTTCGATCAACGACGTGTCGGTTTCGGTCTTCCTGACCGGGCCGGGCATCTCGACGCTGCCGATCCAGATCCTTGCGCATATGGAACAGTTCTTCGATCCGACGATCGCATCGGTCTCGGTGCTGCTGATGTTCGTGACAGTCGGCGTCATGGCCGTCGTCGAGGCCACGCTCGGCCTCACCTTCCTGACAAAGTAGAACGCTCTTGACCGTATCCCTCACCATCGATTCCATCTCCGCCCATTACGGCAGCACCCAGGTGCTCAAAGACCTGTCGATCTCAATCATGGCCGGGGAACTGGTGTCCCTGCTCGGCTCCAGCGGCTGCGGCAAGACGACGACATTGCGCCTCGTGGCCGGCTTTTTGCAGCCGAGCAGCGGCAGCATCAAGCTCGGCGAGCGCGACCTGACCGGACTTCCCGCGCATGCGCGCGACATCGGCCTGGTTTTTCAGAACTACGCGCTTTTTCCGCATCTGAGCGTGCAGGACAACGTCGCCTTCGGGCTCAGGCAGCGTCGTATTCCCCAGCCGGAACGGACGAAAAGAACGATGGCCATGCTGGAACGCGTCGGCCTTTACGCCCTCGCTGACCGCTTGCCTTCGGCGCTCTCGGGCGGCCAGAAACAGCGCGTGGCTCTCGCCCGGGCCTTGGTCATCGAGCCGCCGCTGCTGATGTTCGACGAGCCGCTTTCCAACCTAGATGCAAAGCTCAGGATCGACATGCGCGTCGAAATCAGGCAGCTGCAGCGCGCGAATGGCACGACGTCGCTCTACGTCACCCACGACCAGGAGGAGGCGTTCTCGATCTCCGACAGAGTGGCGATCATGAATGCCGGGCGCATCATGCAGCTCGACGCGCCAGAGGTGCTCTATCGCCAGCCGGCCAACGCTTTCGTCGCCCGTTTCGTCGGATTCGAGAACCTGATCCGCATGAAGGTGACCGCGCGCAACGGCGCGCTTGTGACCGCCGAAACAACGGGTGGAGCGCGGCTGCAGCTGTCACAGGAAACATTCGGGCCGATCAAGGACGACTTCGTCCTGGCCTGCCGCGCAGACGGTCTTGCGGTCAGCCGTGACGGTGTTGGCATCGCGACCGTGCTCGGCACGCGCACCTATCTCGGCCGGGCCTATCAGTACAAATGCATGACACCAGCGGGAGAGATCACCGCCAATGGGGCGTTGTCCGATCCGCTGGAAACAGGGGCGTCCGCCGTGCTGTCTCCTGTGGCCGAGCAATGCTGCATTCTCGACCCGGAAGATTGAGCCGCTGAGGAGAAACGATGACCAGTTCCAACAATCAGCACATCGATGCCGTTCTTGCCCATGTGGACCAAAGCCTCGATGGCAGCCTGGCGCGGCTTTTCGAGCTGATCCGCATTCCGAGCGTCTCGACCGACCCGGCCTATCGCGATCACTGCCGCACCGCTGCCGAATGGCTGAGCCGGGATCTGGCTGCCATCGGCTTCGAAGCATCGGTGCGCAAAACGACCGGCAATCCGATGGTCGTCGCCCATGAAAAAGCGGTGTCCGGACCGCATCTGCTGTTTTACGGCCATTACGATGTCCAGCCGGTCGATCCGCTGGCGCTGTGGACGAGCGATCCGTTCGAGCCGCGCATGGAAGCCTTGCCGAACGGCGATACCGCGATCGTCGCGCGCGGCGCGTCCGACGACAAGGGACAATTGATGACCTTCGTCGAAGCCTGCCGCGCCTGGAAGAGCGTCGCCGGAAATCTGCCGGTGCAGGTGAGTATGCTGTTCGAAGGCGAGGAAGAGGCCGGCAGCCCGAGCCTCGCACCCTTTCTGGATGCCACGGCGGACGAGTTGAAGGCCGATGCGGTTTTCGTCTGCGACACGGATATGTGGGATCGCGAAACGCCTGCCGTCACGACGATGCTGCGCGGTATCTTCAGTACGGAAATCGAGGTCACCTGCGCCGATCAAGACCTGCATTCCGGCATGTTCGGCAATGCCGCGCGCAATCCGCTGCAGGTGTTGTCGGACGTCGTTTCGAGCCTGCGGCGCGCCGACGGCGGCGTCGCGGTCGAGGGTTTTTATGATGGCGTGAAAGAGCTCCCGGACGCCACCAAGGCGCTGTGGAAAAGGCTGCCCTTCGACGAGGAGGCCTTTCTCGGCGATATTGGCCTCAGAGATCCGGCCGGTGAGACAGGACGTTCCGTCCTCGAACAGATCTGGGCGCGGCCGAGCTGCGAGATCAATGGCATGAGCGGCGGCTATACAGGCGAAGGCTTCAAGACGGTCATTCCGGCGAAGGCAAGCGCCAAGATATCGTTTCGCCTGGTGGAAGGACAGGATCCCCAGGCGATCCGCGATGCCTTTCAGCGGCACGTGCGCGCACGCATCCCTCGGGATTGTTCGGTCAGCTTCAGGGATTACGGGCTTTCGCCGGCAACGGTTATGCCGATCGACAGTCCGTTTCTCACCAGGACGCTTCAGGCGCTTTCGACGGAATGGCAACGCGAAGCTGCCCTTGCCGGCACGGGCGGCTCGATCCCCATCATCGGCGAATTCAAACAGCGGCTCGGATGCGATGCCCTCCTGGTCGGCTTCGCCCGCTTCGACAACCGCGTCCACAGCCCGAACGAAAAATACGATCTCTCCAGCTTTCATAAAGGTATACGATCCTGGGTTCGCATCCTGGCGGCACTCGCCGACTAGCGCGAGCCTACAGCGCGCAGCTATTCGAGAGCCGCAAAGGAGGCTGTAACACTTTGAATTGCTGCATTATGCAGTAGGCTATGGGGCAGCAAGCGCCCCACATCACCCACCATCGATACCGAGGCAGCAGAGACCACCGATGACGATAACCGCTCCCCGCGATTTCCTGAAAAGCCTGTTCGACGCGGCGGTTCGCGCCGCCGATCCGCTGACCGGCATCAAGGCGCATCTGCCTGAAAGGCCGAAGGGAAGGACCGTGGTGATCGGCGCCGGCAAGGGCGCGGCGCAGATGGCGCGAGCGCTCGAAAGCGTCTGGGACGGACCGCTCGAAGGTGTGGTGGTCACCCGTTACGGCTATGGCTGCGAGACACGCGGTATCGAGATCCTCGAGGCAGCGCATCCGGTGCCCGATACCGCCGGGCTTATTGCTGCAAGGCGGCTGATGGAGACGGTGAACGGGCTGACGGAAGACGATCTGGTGATCGCGCTGATCTGCGGCGGCGGCTCGGCGCTGCTGCCCGCCCCGCCGGAGGGGCTGACCCTTGAAGACGAAATCGCACTCAACGAAATGCTGCTTGCCTCGGGCGCGCCGATTTCGGCGATGAATGTCGTGCGCAAGCATCTCTCCACCATCAAGGGCGGCAGACTTGCGGCAGCGACCAAAGCGAGGGTCGTCAGTCTGATCGTCTCCGACATTCCCGGCGACAACCCGGCTCATGTCGCCTCCGGGCCGACAGTGCCTGATGGTTCGACACGGCACGATGCGCTCGAGATCATCAGGCAATACGGATTGCAGCTGCCGCAGGCAGCACTCGACCATCTGAACTCGCCGAAGGCCGATGCACCGCGGCCGGACGATCCGGTCTTCTTGCGGCACGCGCATCATATCATCGCCTCCGCCGGCGTTTCGCTGGAGGCGGCTGCCGCCCTGGCAAATTCGCAGGGGATCGAGCCGGCGATCCTTTCAGATGCGATCGAGGGGGAATCGCGCGACGTGGCGCTGGTGCATGCGGCGATCGCCCGCGAGGTGTGGGGCCGGAACAGGCCGTTTTCCAAGCCGGTCGTCGTCCTTTCCGGCGGCGAGACGACGGTGACGCTGAGAGCCAAAGGTGGCAAGGGCGGACGCAACGGCGAATTCGCGCTCGCCATGGCGCTTGCGATCGACGGACAGGAGGGCATTCATGTCCTCGCTGCCGACACGGACGGGATCGACGGCTCGGAGGATAATGCCGGCGCCTTTGCCGATGGCGGCACGGTGAGGCGCCTGCGCGCCGCCGGGCTCGATCCACGCCGGCTGCTCGACGGCAATAACAGCTATTCGGGCTTTGCGGCCACCAGCGATCTCTTCGAAACCGGCCCGACCGGAACCAACGTCAATGATTTCAGGGCGATCCTGATCCGTTAGAGCAATTTCAGGAAAAGTGCGAAGCGGTTTTCCGTCCGGAATTGCGTAAAACAAAAGCAGCCGACCGTCACGCGCTGCGCTGGCGGATCAGGTCTCGATCCGCCCCTGCCCGACCAGCCAACCCACCGATTCCTGCACCGCCTGCAGGGAGGTGTATCTCGGAGTGTAACCGAGCAGGCGTCCGGCTTTTGCGATCGAACAATTCGGGCTGCGGGCGATATGTTCCCAGGTCGCCTTCGCATCCTCAGCCGTCTGACTTTCGGCCCAGGCGTCGAATGGGGCGAAGCTGAGCTTCGGCTCGTGCCCGAACCAGCGAGACATGGATTCGGCATAGCCGCGAAGGGTCAATGCCTGCTCCGAGACCGCGTGGAAACTTTCGCCGGTCGACGCATTCCAGTTGGCGATCGCATCCATGAACATCGCCGCCACGTCATCGGCATGGACGTGATGAACGGTCTCCAAGCCGAAATGGGGCAGCGCCAGGGTCTCTCCGCGGGCAAGGGTTGAAAAGACCTGCAGGTTAAAATTGCCGGCCGGATTGAGCGGCGTCCAGCCGGGACCGACAATGTGCCCGGGATGGATGATGGTTGCCGGAAATCGGCGAAGCCTTGCCTGCTGCAGCAGATAGGTTTCGATTGCCGCCTTCTGCGTCCCATAGTCGCCGAAGGGAAATTTCGGCGTCTCCTCCAGCGTCGGTACGACCATCGAGTGGCCATGCGTCCAGATCGTGCCGGTATGCAGGAAGTGACCGACATGCCCCGACAGCGCCGTCACCAGATGCTCGGCACTTTCCAGCGAGAAGCAGATCATGTCGATGACGATGTCGGCTTTCAATGCACGTACGGCCGGGCCGAAATCACCCGTCAGCTCCATGGCTGCCCGATCCATCTGACGCTGATCGACGGCAGCCCAGGCGTGGTTTGCCGTATAGGGCTTTGCCGTGCCGCGGCTGATCGTAACGACGTCGTGACCTGCCTCCACCAGACGGGGAACGAGATAGGTTCCGACATGGCCCGTTGCCCCGATTACCAAAACCCGCATCATCGTTCCTCCCTTGGCATTTCCGTGTTGAATATGCTGCGCTCAGGTGATCCTGCAAGCAGACTTTTCGTGATCAAGGGGCTGGACCAGCCCGCTATCGATTCTTGAAAACAAGACAGGTGCCGCCGTGTTTGCGGATCTGGTTGCAGAGGTCGTTGGCTTCCATGCGCGTCTGCCGGCCGATGCGGGCGGCATAACGCGGTCGAAAGCCGAAGCTGCGATCGCGCTGGCGCAGGATCAGCGGCTGCTCCGCATTCAGTGGCGCTGGCAGATCCTGCACGGCATCGAGAAACATACGCCGGGCCACCGCGATATTTGCGTTCGCCGCAAGCTGGACGCCCCAGGGCGCCCATTCACCCTCCTGACGCCAGGGCGTGTCCTTCAACGTCCGTCTCTCCGCAAGCGCCACGCAGCCATCGAGGAAGGACTTGTCCTTGTCGAGCGGGGTGGCCGCATCTTCCGGTGGGTTATCCTTCCATTCCTCGACTGTATGGGCGGTGATTGCCATGACGTAATTGCGCGTCTCGTAGGGTAATTTACCTGACGTAAGGTAAGAAGCAAGACCGTTTTCCCCGGCATTATAGGCGGCGGCGGCAAGGCCGAGATTGCCGAAACGATTGCGCAATTCGTCGAGATACTGCGCCGATTTCCGCAGGGCTTCCAACACCTGGTAGCTGTCTTCAAGGCCGCGCAGTTTCGCCGTTCCGGGCATGAACTGCGCAATCCCCTGCGCTCCTTTGAAGCTGACTGCATCGGGACGAAAGGTGCTCTCTCGCCAGATGAGACGAGCGAAATAATCGGCTGGCAATTGATTGGCGTCGGCGAAATGCTCGATCGCAACGCAAAGGTCTCGATTGAAACTATCCTTACGGATGCAAAGCGTCTCACCCGATCCCGATGCCGAAGGCCCGGAATACAAGCAGGCCGGAGGCCCGGCGCTTCCTTCCGGCTGGGCCATGATCGTGTCCGCTTGAGAAAACGGAAGACAGAGCGAAAGCATGGCCCTCCCCGCTCTCCTCCCTATGCCGGTTTGACGCTTTCGCCCTATCATCGGATCTCAGCAGGTTCGAACTTCCATCGCGACGCTGATTTCTCAATAACATCGATCAAGGAGCGAAGCTTCCCCATTTCCATATTCGCACTCGAAATGATGCAACGAACTGTGTGACGTTCCTCCTGAATGCGAACACGAAAAAGCCGCCGGGCCAGATGGCCGCGGCGGCTCGAGGAACAGCTTGAAAGCAACAATCAGGCCGTCGGCTGCTTGGTCTTCCTGAGATAGGGCAGAACCGTATCGAAGGAGCCGAAACGCGTGATCGCGTCTTCGTTGGAAACCGCGGCGGTGATGATGACGTCCTCGCCCTGGTTCCAGTTCGCTGGTGTGGCCACCTGGTGCTTGGCCGTCAGTTGGATGGAATCGATGGCGCGCAGGATTTCATTGAAATTGCGGCCCGTCGTCATCGGATAGGTCAGGATCAGCTTGATCTTCTTATCCGGACCGATGATGAAGACCGAACGCACCGTCGCGTTGTCGGCAGGCGTGCGGCCTTCCGAGCTCTCGCCGGCGCCGGCCGGCAGCATGTCGTAGAGTTTGGCAACCTTAAGGTCCTTGTCACCGATCAGCGGGTATTCGACCTCGAAACCGGTAGCAGTCTTGATGTCGTTCTTCCACTTGGCATGGCTTTCCACCGGATCGACGGAGATGCCGATCACCTTGGCGCCACGCTTGGAAAATTCCCCAGCCAGACCGGCCATGGCGCCGAGTTCGGTGGTGCACACAGGCGTGAAATTCTTCGGATGCGAGAACAGGACGGCCCAGCCGTTACCGATCCACTCATGGAAGCTGATCGGTCCCTGCGTGGTGTCGGCGGTAAAATCGGGGGCAATGTCGTTGATACGTAAGCTCATGGTCGGCCCTCCAAAGCCTTGTGTTAAATGTTGTTTATTTCAAATCGAGGCCATGGGATCCGTCCGCCGGAAGCGGTCGCGAGATTGCGGTCAACAGGATCGCACCGGCCGAAGGTAAAAAACTTCCCATCCCAGGATTTTCAGTAAGTCATATACCACGATCACCGAAGGCATGCTCTTTCGATTTCCGGCCTGCTCCGGCATTATTTTTCCGGCAGGTTCGCGCGATGAAAGACCGGTGGTTTTTCCACCGGTCCCGTTCAAAGCGTCAGGAGAACCACCGCCGCTTGCTCAGGCGGACTGGATCGATTTGATCCTGTCGATGCCGCCGACAACAGGCGCGAAATCGGCCCACACACCTTGGGCGCCCTTCTGCCATTCGTCGAAGGCTTCCGGCTTCAAGAGCTTTCCGCCGTTGGCAAGCGCCGTCTCGACGGATTTAGATTCGTCGTCGACGATCAGCTGGTTGAAATAGGCAGCCCCTTCGCCGGAAGCCTGCTGGAACACCGCCTTCTGCTCGTCGTTCAGGCCGGCCCAGAAGGTCGAGGCATAATAGATGACGCCGGATGCCCAGATGTGGCCAGTCTCGGTCATATCGGGCACCACCTCATAGAGCTTGAAGCCGGCATAGGCCGACTTGGTCAGGTCCATCGCGTCGGCGACGCCGGTTGCGAGCGCATTATAGGTCTCGGTGATCGGAATGCCGATCGGCGTCGTGCCGAATGCGCTCCAGAGCTTGGTGTGCAGCGGGCTCTGGATGACGCGGATGCGCTTGCCCTTGAGCTGCTCGGGCCGCGTCACCGGCTCCTTGGTCAGAAGATGGCGGGCGCCGTAATTGATGAAATCGCCGACGACGAAATTCTGCGCCTGCAGTTTTTGCTTGAGATCGGCGCCGACATCGCCGGCGACGGTTTTGCGGACATGATCGGCATCGCGAAAGAGGAAGGGCAGATCGAGGATCTGCAGTTCCGGCGCCCAGCCGGAGAGCGACGAGACCGTGGAAAGGCTGGCCTGGATGGAGCCGAGGCGCACGCCTTCGGCCACTTCCTTCTCGCCGCCGAGTGCGCCGTTCCTGACGATATTGAACTTGAACTGGCCGGGGAGTTTCGCTTCGACCAGTTCGCCGATCTTCACCCAGATCTTCGTTTCCGGCTTGTCGTCGCCGAGCAGCGAGGCAATCGTGATCGTCGTCGTGCGGGCGGCGGCGCTGCGGACGAAGGCGGGCGCTGCAAGCGCCGTTCCAGCGAGAGCTGCGGTCTTCAGGAAATTGCGTCGGTTGAAATTGTCCATGGCTTGTCCTGTTTACGAGAAGATGATGGCCCAGGCGCAGAGGATTGCGAGCGAGACCAGGAGAGCGAGCAGATAGGGAACCACCGCCCGAAAGAGCTCCGAGGCGGGAATGCGCGTGACGCCGCTGACGACGAAGATCAGCATGCCGAGCGGCGGTGTCAGTCCGTGGATCATCAGGTTGACGACGATGATCACCCCGAACTGAATGGGATCGATGCCGGCGGCAACCGCTGCCGGCAGCAGGATCGGACCGAAGAGCAGGATTGCGGCGCCGATATCGAGAACGAGGCCGACCACCAGCAGGATGACGTTTGACAGCAGGATGACCGCAAGCGCGCTGCCGCCGAGCGCCGTCGTCAGATGCGAGATCAGCCCCGACACGTCGTCGACCGCCAGCAAAAAGGCAAAGGGGCCGGCCGTGCCGATGAGGAGACCGATCGCCGCCGCTTCGACTGCCGCCTGACGGAAGGCGGTGTAGAACGAGAGAATGCCGAGGCGCGCGCCGATGCCGAGCAGCAGGGTGTAGAAAGCAGCAAGTGCTGCGGCTTCGGTGGTGGTGACGATGCCGATGCGGATGCCGACGACGACGATGATGCCGAGCCCGAAAGCCGGAATCGCCTGAACCGCCGATTGCCAGCGCTGTTTCGCATTTGCGCGTGGCAACGGCACTTGTTCGCTGACCGTCATATGGATTGCGACCGCCAGGCATATGGCCATCAGGCCGCCGGCAAAGAAGCCGCCGATGAGCAGCGAGCCGACGGAAAGATTGGTCGCCGTCGCAAGGATGAGAAATGCGATCGACGGCGGGATGACATTGTCGAGAACCGATGTCGAGGCGATGATCGCCGCTGCCTGCGCCGGAGGGTAGCCGTGTTTGACCAACTCGGGCTGGAAGGTCGATGCGCCGAAAGCGGCATTTGCGACCGACGAGCCGGAGGCGCCGGAAAAGAGAACGCTGGTCAAAAGTGTCGTCTGCGCCAGCCCGGCCCTACGATGACCAACCATGGCGGCGGCGAAGCGCACGAGCTGGTTGGCGACTCCGGAGGCCGTCAGCAGGCCGCCGGCGAGCAGGAAGAAGGGAATGGCGAGCAGCAGGAATTTCGATATGCCGGTGACGGTCGCGGAAACGATCGCCGGCTCGGGCAGGCTGCTGCCGAAGGCGATGACGACATAAGCTGCGGCAAGAAAGGCGTGCGGCAGCGGCGCAGCAAGCACGAGGCCGACCGCGGCGATCAGTCCGAGAAAAATGCTCGGCGGCCAGTCGAGATCGAGCGCGACATGCGGGATGCCGGCATAGAGCGCGACACCGACGGCAAGCGAGAGCAAAACCGGCAGGATCTTGCCTTCGGCGATGCGCTGCAGCAGCAGCATGACGAGGATCAGCGCGCCGCCGGCGCCAAGAAAGCCGAAGCGGATCCATTCCGGCACGCCGAGCGTCGGCGACACGCCGCCAAGCATCGTCATGATCTCGCTGCCGCCGAAGCTCAGGATCAGCGCCGAAAGCACGGTGAACACATCGGCGCCGATCGGCGTGACCTTCCGCAGGCTTTCCGGCAGCATCTTGACGAAGATGTCGAGGCGCATAGCAAGCGCGCTGTTGAGGCTGAGCGGCGCGCCGAGCGCGACCAGACCCACATGCAGCCAGATGCCGAGATCCTCGGCGCCGATGAAGCCGGCGCTAAAGAAATAGCGCAGGCAGACGGTGACGAGCACCATCAAGAGCAGCGCGGCGAGAACGACTGCCGCGGCAATGCCTAGAACCGCTTCGACCACCCGCAGAACGCTTGCCGCCATGCGGTCATCCGGAGTAGTCTTTTCAATCGGATGAAATTCACCGGTAGCCACTCAACTTACCTTCCGCCCTGAGGATCAGGCCTCCTGACAATCAAAAGATCGCGATCGACGAGTATCGATTAAGCGTCATTGCACTCCTTCGAGCCTCCCTGCTGAGACCGAACCGCGGCTGACCTTTTCGCTGAAACAACAGACTTCCTCAAGGAGCAGCATGCAGGAAAGACAACAGATCGACGTCAGCCGTTGATCGGATTAGAATGCAAGTGAGACTATAACTGCGCCCAAAAGCGGCACTTTGATCATTTTTTGTGCGCATCTATTTATGCACACTTTTAAGGCGGGCGCGCTTGCCAAAATTGCTGCAGTGCGTCATGAATATAGCAATGACGCATCTCGATCTGACAATTCTGGTGATCGACGAAAATGCCATTCGCGCCTCCATCATCGAAGAAGGCCTGCGCGAGGCAGGGCATGTGCGCGTCACCGTCGTGCATGAAGTCAACGGCATCGCGCGAATCATCGAAACGCTGATGCCCGATGTGATCATCATCGATATCGAAAATCCCAACCGCGACATGATGGAGCATCTGTTCCAGCTGACGCGCACCGTCAGCCGCCCGATCGCCATGTTCGTCGACCGGTCCGACACGGCCTCGATCGAGGCTGCCGTCGATGCCGGCGTCTCGGCCTATATCGTCGACGGCTTGAAGAAGGAACGCGTCAAACCGATCCTCGACATGGCCGTCAGCCGCTTCAATGCCTTCAACCGGCTACGGCGGGAGCTTGCCGATGCCCGCTCCGCGCTGGAGGAACGCAAGCTGGTCGAGCGCGCCAAGGGTATATTGATGAAGATGCGCGGCCTGTCGGAGGAAGAGGCTTTCGCCCTGCTGCGCCAGACAGCGATGAACGAAAAGAAGAAGATGTCGGAAATCGCCCAGAGCGTCGTCACTGCCGCGGGGCTGTTGATGTAATGGCCGACCTGATGAATTTCCGGAGGAAACCGGAGTGGATATGATGACAACGACCTCCAACGCCGGCGGCGAGCTGCCCTCACCCGTCCGGATGAACAACGAAGGACCGAAAGTGCTGCGGGCCGGTTTCATTCCGCTCGTCGATGCATCGGTGCTGATTGCGGCGGCGGAATTCGGTTTCGCGCGGAAGGAAGGCCTAACGCTCGATCTCGTCAAGGACGTCTCCTGGGCGAATGTGCGCGACCGCCTGGCATTCCGCCAGTTCGACATCGCTCACATGCTGTCGCCGATGCCCGTCGCCTCCATGCTCGGTCTCGGCTCCAATCCCTCGCCGACGATCACGCCATTTTCGCTGGGGCGTGGCGGCAACGCGATCACGCTGTCGACGCGGCTCTTCGACAGGATGCGGAATGACGTGGGATTGCCGGAAACGGCAAGCGCGCTCGACAATGCCGGCGCCCTGGCAAAAACATTGGCGGCAATGAAGGCCCGCGGCGAGCCGCTGCCGACTTTCGGTGTCACCTACCCCTTCTCCTCGCATAATTACGAATTCCGCTACTGGCTGGCAGCCGGCGGCATCGATCCCGACAAGGATGTCAAGCTCGTGGTCGTGCCACCGCCCATGACTTCGGATGCGCTGGCAGCCGGTGCGATCGACGGTTTCTGCGTCGGCGCGCCGTGGAACATGGTTGCTTCAGAGCGCGGCGTCGGTCGCATCGTCGCCGCCAAACAGGATATCTGGCCGTCGGCACCGGAAAAGGTGATCGGCATGCGGCCGGACTGGGCGGAAAGCCATCCTGAAACCGTTTCCCGGCTGATCGTGGCGCTCGATGCGGCAGCCCAGTGGTGCGACCAGCCGGAAAATCACGACGCGCTGGCGGCAGCTCTTGCCGACCCGCGCTACATCGCTGCCCCCGTCGAAATCATTCGCCGTGTGCTTGCCGGCGAATTCAGCCTCGACGCAAAGGGTAACCGCCGCATCATCACCGACTATTTCATGTTCCATTCCGGCTTCGCCAATTATCCCCGGCCAAGCCATGCGCTGTGGATCTACAGCCAGATGATCCGCTGGGGACAGGCCGAGATCAGCCTCAACATGGCAAGGGCCGCAGCATCCGCCTACCGCCCGGATCTCTATCGCACGGCTCTCGGTGACGACAACGCACCCGAAGATGCCGATATCCGCATCGAAGGCAGTGACGAGGGCGACCGTTTCATGGACGGCCACGTCTTCGACCCGGCGAGGCTGCCGGACTATGTCGCAGGTTTTGCAGTCAAAAGCGCCCTACCCTTCATTTCCAACGACGAGGTCTAACCGATGCCGGCCTGCACAAAACACCAGCAAGCATCTGCCCGCCTCATGTCAAGCGCACAAAATATTTGCACGCGCGGGTGGCGGCCCGAAAAACAAGCAGGCGGCGCGTTTCATAAAATGTCATTTGCATTCAGTGACTTGAATGCAGACTACCAAACTGGCACGCAGTTTGCATCGTCTTTAATAGCACCGGTCAATGACGATCAGTGCAGAATGAGCGCGCGATAGACGCTCACGGAAGACACAGAGATTGCTCTTCAGATTGAAGAGGTAGGTTTTAGCTTGAGCAATCTGGCCAACGGATTGCCTTCAGGCAAATGGGCCAGAGGGCCTAAGAATTCGGCGTCCAACGGCGGGCGCCACCAGCAAAGCCGCTGATCAGGATATTTCGCGCACCTCGTGTATGCGCGTCCTGACCAGCGGCTTTTTTGTTTTAACCCTCAGCGATGGATTGGCACGACCTTGTCGGGCCTCGGAGAAGTTATGTCTGTCATCGAGAAATCACAGCCCATGTCCGCCGGCGAACCAGCCAAGGCATTGTGGATCTCCACCGTAGCCTTCACCCTTTGTTTTGCCGTCTGGACGATCTTCGCGATCATCGGCATTCGCATCAAGCAGGATCTCGGCCTGAACGAGGCCGAGTTCGGATTGCTGGTCGGCACCCCCGTGCTCACCGGTTCGCTGGTGCGCATCGTTCTTGGCATCTGGACGGGGCGTTACGGCGGCCGTCTCGTTTACACCCTCACCATGCTGGCCGCTGCATTGGCGACCTTTCTGCTCTCTTACGCCCAGACCTATACGCAGATGTTGATCGCTGGCCTCGGCGTCGGCCTCGCCGGCGGCTCCTTCGCGGTCGGTGTCGCCTATGTCTCGCCTTTCTTCCCGGCGGAGAAGCAGGGAACCGCACTCGGCATCTTCGGTGCCGGCAATGTTGGCGCGGCCGTAACCAAATTCGCAGCCCCCTTCGTGCTAATTGCATGGGGCTGGCAGGCGGTTGCGGAGATCTGGGCCGTCGGCCTGGCGCTGATGGCAATCGTCTTCTGGTTCACCACGACCGATGATCCGGCCTTCCGTCTCCGCCGCGAACGCCGCGTTGCCACCAAGAGTTTCGTCGAGGAATTCGCGCCACTGCAGAACGTTCAGGTTTGGCGCTTCTCGCTTTACTATTTCTTCGCCTTCGGAGGCTTCGTCGCCCTGTCGCTGTGGCTGCCGCGCTACCTGGTCGGCGTCTACGGCTTCAACCTGGAAACCGCCGGCATGATCGCGGCCGCCTACTCCATCCCGGGCAGCATCTTCCGCGCCTTCGGCGGCGTGCTGTCGGACAAGAAGGGCGCGCGCAGCGTGATGTATACGATGTTTGCCGTGTCGGCCGTCGCCACCCTCATCCTCTCGCTGCCGGCCGCCGACGCGTCCGGGACGGGTCCGGCGTTTGGTATCACCCCTGTCATCTTCATCGTCGTCATCTTCGTGCTCGGCTTCTTCATGAGCCTCGGCAAGGCTGCCGTCTACAAGCACATCCCGGCCTACTACCCCGAAAACGTCGGCGCAGTCGGCGGCGTCGTCGGGATGATGGGCGGCCTTGGCGGGTTCATCCTTCCGATTGCCTTTGGCCTCCTCAAGGACATGACCGGCCTTTGGTCCAGCTGTTTCCTGCTGCTCTTTGCGATCGTCGTGATCTCTCTCATCTGGATGCACCTGTCCGTAAAGCAACTGTCGCGCCAAGGGCACTCGGCGCCCGTGGCTGCAACCTGATCTAAGGACCTGGAAATATGACCGAAAAACTTGTCATCATCGGCAATGGCATGGCGCCCGGGCGCATGCTGGAGCACCTCTTCGAGCAGGCGCCCGGACGCTATGAAGTTACGATCTTCAATGCCGAGCCGCGCGTCAATTACGACCGCATCATGCTGTCGCCGGTTCTCTCCGGAGAAAAGGACTACGAGCAGATCATCATTCACGGCGATGGCTGGTATATCAAGCACGGCATCATGCTCTACAAGGGCCACAAGATCGTCAACATCGATCGTGCCGCCAAGACCGTCACCTCCGACCACGGTGTCACCGAAAGCTACGATAAGCTGGTGATCGCAACCGGGTCCGTGCCCTTCATCATCCCTGTTCCCGGCAAGGATCTGCCCGGCGTCATCACCTATCGCGATCTCGACGACGTGCAGGCGATGCTGCTTGCCGCCCAGTCGCGCGAAAAGGCCGTCGTCATCGGCGGCGGACTGCTTGGCCTCGAAGCGGCGGCCGGTCTTGCCCAGCGCGGCATGGACGTCACCGTACTGCACGTCATGCCGACGCTGATGGAGCGCCAGCTCGACCCCGCCGCCGGTTACCTGCTGCAGAAGGCAGTCGAGGAACGCGGCATCAAGGTCATCTGCAAGGCCAATACCAAGGCGATCGTCGGCAATGGCAAGGTCGAGGGCATCGAGCTTGACGACGGCCGTATCATCCCGGCAACGTTGGTCGTGATGGCCGTCGGCATCCGTCCGAGTGTGGGCTTGGCGAAGGACGCCGGCATTGCGGTCAATCGCGGTATCGTCGTCGATGCCGGCATGCAGACCTCGGATGGCGATATTCTCGCGCTCGGCGAATGCGCCGAGGTGGGCGGCATGGTCTATGGCCTCGTTGCGCCGCTCTATGAAATGGCCCGTATCGCCGCCTCGCATCTTTCCGGCGATCGCTCGCCCGCCTTCGTTCATGCGGATACGCCGACCAAGCTCAAGGTCACCGGCATCGAGCTTTATTCGCTCGGCGATTTCGCCGACGGCGACGACCGCGAGGAGATCGTGCTGCGCGATGCCAGCGCCGGCGTCTACAAGCGTCTGGTGCTCAAGGACAATAAGATTATCGGCACTGTGCTTTACGGCGAAACTGCCGATGGTGCCTGGTTCAATGACCTGAAGAAGAAGGCAACCGATATTTCGGAGATGCGCGAGACGCTGATCTTCGGACAGGCCTATCAGGGAGGGTCGCCGCTGGACCCTATGGCGGCCGTTGCAGCCTTGCCGGATGACGCGGAGATTTGTGGCTGCAACGGCGTATGCAAGGGCAAGATCACTTCGACGATTTCAGGCAAGGGGCTGACGTCGCTCGACGACGTACGCGCCCACACGAAGGCATCCGCCTCGTGCGGTTCCTGCACCGGCCTCGTCGAACAACTCATGGCGCTGACGCTCGGCGACAGCTACAATCCGACTGCCGTACAGCCGATGTGCACCTGCACCGAACTCGGCCATGACGACGTTCGCCGGCTGATCAAGGCCAAGGGCCTGAAGAGCATTCCTGCCGTCATGCAGGAGCTCGAGTGGAAGACTTCCTGCGGCTGCGCCAAATGTCGGCCGGCGCTCAACTATTACCTGGTCTGCGATTGGCCGGACGAATATGCCGACGACTACCAGTCGCGTTTCATCAATGAACGCGTGCATGCCAACATCCAGAAGGACGGCACCTACTCCGTCGTTCCGCGCATGTGGGGCGGCGTCACCAATTCGAACGAGCTGCGCGCCATCGCCGATGTCGTCGACAAGTTCGAGATCCCGATGGTGAAGGTGACGGGCGGCCAGCGCATCGATCTGCTCGGCATCGAGAAGGAAGACCTGCCCGCCGTCTGGGCCGATCTCGGCAAGGCCGGCTTCGTCTCCGGCCAGGCTTATGCCAAGGGCCTGCGCACCGTGAAGACCTGTGTGGGTTCGGACTGGTGTCGCTTCGGCACGCAGGATTCCACCGGCCTCGGCATCCGGATCGAAAGGTTCATGTGGGGCTCCTGGACGCCGGCCAAGTTGAAGATGGCCGTCTCCGGCTGCCCGCGCAACTGCGCGGAAGCAACCTGCAAGGACATCGGCGTGATCTGCGTGGATTCCGGTTTCGAGATCCATTTCGCCGGTGCGGCCGGTCTCGACATCAAGGGCACCGAGGTTCTAGGGCTTGTCCGGACTGAGGACGAGGCACTGGAGCATATCGTGGCCCTGACGCAGATGTACCGCGAACAGGCCCGTTACCTCGAACGCATCTACAAATGGGCTAAGCGCGTCGGCCTGGATGAAATCCGCCGCCAGATCATGGGTGATGCCGAAAAGCGCAAAGCCTATTACGAGCGCTTCGTCTTCTCCCAGAAATTTGCCCAGGTCGACCCCTGGTCGGAGCGTGTTTCCGGCAAGGACAAGCATGAGTTCAAGCCGATGGCGACGATCGGCTATCCGCAGGCTGCAGAATAAGGAGATGGACATGAACTGGATCGCAATCGGTGACATCTCCGACATCCCGCTGCGCGGCGCGCGCTGCGTGAAGACGCCACAAGGCAAGATCGCTGTCTTCCGCACGGCCGAAAACGAGGTCTTCGCCATCGAGGATCACTGCCCGCATAAGGGCGGCCCGCTCTCCCAAGGCATCGTCCACGCCAAGTCAGTCACCTGCCCGCTGCACAACTGGGTGATCTCGCTGGAAACAGGCAAGGCGCTCGGCGCCGACGAAGGCGAGGTCCGGACGATACAGGTGCTGAACGAAGACGGCAGGCTGTTCATCGCTCTGGAAAGCCTGATGATGGCGGCGGAATAGATGGCGGCTGAGGTCAAGACCACCTGTCCCTATTGCGGTGTAGGCTGCGGCGTTATCGCCACGGTCGACGAGGCAGGCGCAGTCAGCGTCAAAGGAGATCCCGAGCATCCGTCGAATTTCGGCCGGCTCTGCTCGAAGGGTTCAGCCCTTGCCGAAACCATCGATCTCGATGGCCGGCTTCTCTATCCCGAGATCGAAGGCAAACAGAGCGGCTGGGACGAGGCGCTTGATCTGGTCGCCCGCCGTTTTTCTGAAACGATCGCCAAACACGGGCCCGACGCCGTTGCCTTCTACGTCTCGGGCCAGTTGCTGACCGAGGATTACTATGTCGCCAACAAGCTGATGAAGGGCTTCATCGGCTCCGGCAATATCGACACCAATTCAAGGCTCTGCATGTCCTCCTCCGTGGCGGGGCATCGCCGCGCCTTCGGCGCCGATACTGTGCCCGGGACCTATGAGGATATCGAACTTGCGGATCTGGTGGTCCTGACCGGCTCCAACCTCGCCTGGTGTCATCCGGTCATCTACCAACGGCTTGCCGCCGCAAAGACGGCGCGGCCAAACATGCGGATCGTCGTCATCGATCCGCGCCGGACGATGACCTGCGACATCGCCGACCTGCATCTGGCCATCCGTCCTGATGGCGACGTTGCGCTGTTCATGGGACTACTTGCCCATCTGGCGACCAGTCCGGCAATCGACCAGAATTATGTCGGCGCCCATACAGAAGGTTTCGGCGACGCTTTTGCGGCGGCCGCCGCGCTCGATATCAACGATCTCCTGGAACGGACCGGCCTGCCCGCCATGCAGATCAGGGAGTTCTTCCGGCTGTTCGAGACGACGCCGAAGGTCGTGACCTGCTACAGCCAGGGCGTCAACCAATCCTCCTCCGGCACCGACAAGGTCAATGCCATTCTCAACTGCCACCTGGCGACCGGCCGCATCGGCCGTCCCGGCATGGGACCGTTTTCGCTGACCGGCCAGCCGAATGCCATGGGCGGACGCGAGGTCGGCGGTCTCGCCAATATGCTTGCCGCCCATATGGCGATCGAGAACACCGAAGACCGGGACCGCGTGCAGCGCTTCTGGAATTCGCCCGTCATCGCCGCAAAACCCGGCCTGAAGGCGGTCGACATGTTCCAAGCCGTGGCCGACGGACGCATCAAGGCGCTCTGGATCATGGCGACCAATCCCGTCGTCTCGATGCCGGATGCCGACAGTGTCGAAAACGCGATCGCCGCCTGTCCCTTCGTCGTCGTGTCGGACATCCTGAAAGAGACGGATACGACCCGGCACGCAAATGTGCTTCTGCCCTCGCTCGGCTGGGGCGAGAAGGATGGCACCGTCACCAATTCCGAACGGCGCATTTCAAGGCAACGATCGTTTCTTGATATCCCCGGCGATGCAAGGGCCGACTGGTGGCAGCTTGCGGAGATCGGACGCCGCATGGGATTTGCCGCCGCCTTCGATTTTGACGCGCCGGCCGCAATTTTCGCCGAACACGCCGCGCTTTCCGCCTTCGAAAATAACGGCAGCCGCGATTTCGACATCGGCGCGCGCGCCGGCATGAGCGGCGGGGCCTATGGCGAACTGTCGCCCTTCCAGTGGCCGCAGGCGGCGGGGACAGAACCGAGCATCACCCGCTTCTTCGCCGAGGGCGGTTTCTTCCATCCCGATCGCAAGGCGCGCTTCGTCGCGGTCAAACCGCCCGCAACCGATCGCACCAATGCCGAGTACCCCTTCACGCTGAATACCGGGCGCATCCGCGACCAGTGGCACACGATGACGCGAACAGGAAAGAGCGCGCGGCTTTCCGCCCATATCGCCGAACCCTTTGCCGAAATCCATCCGCGCGACGCGATCGAGACCGGTATATCAAGCGCCGGCCTCGTCGAGATCGACAGCCCGCACGGCAAGGCAATCGTGCGGGCGCTGGTGACCGATCGCCAGGCGCGCGGCGGCATCTTTGCGCCGATGCACTGGAACGACCAGTTCGCCGCAAGAGCGCGCATCGACGCCGTGGTCGCGCCGGTAACCGACCCCATTTCCGGTCAACCGGCGTCGAAGAACGTTGCCGTCGCCGTCCGGCCCTTCCGCGCCACCCATTACGGTTTCGCCGTCTCCGCCACAAAACCCGCCACGCCTGACGCCGCCTATTGGGCGCTGGCGAAAGCCGCCGGCGGCTGGCGGCTGGAGCTTGCCTTCGCCGAAACCGTCGAAGACTGGACGGCCTGGTGCCGCGCGGTTTTCGCCATTCCGGCCGAGATCGAACCGCTTGGTTATGCCGACCGGCAATCCGGCGACCTCAGGCTCGCCTTCTTCGATGGCGAGGTCCTGCTTGCCGCGCTGTTTTTGGCACGCGAGCCCGTCGCTGTCGCGCGCAACTGGGCAATCTCGCAGCTCTCCGCCTCGCATGGCGACCTCAGGAAACGCTTTGCGCTCGTTGCGGGTCGTCCCGGCGCAGGCAGGCCGGATCCAGGCGCTACCGTCTGCTCCTGCTTCAGTGTCGGGGTCAACCAGATCGCCGCTGCCGTGCGCGGCGGATGTCACAGCGTCGAGGCGGTCGGCAAGGAAACCAGCGCTGGAACCAATTGCGGCTCCTGCCGCAGCGAAATCGGCAGCATCATCGATCGCTGTCTTGCCGCAGCCGCGGAGTGAACCGCGCAAAAGCAAGCAGGACGCAGCCGGAGCACTGTCAGGCCGCGTTCGGGACGATCAGCATCCTGTGATCGGAGGAGATGCGGACCGAGATCTCATCATAGGATGAAAGCGTCGGGTGCGGCGTCTCCATCTTTTGGTGATGTGTTGCCGTGATGACCATGACATCGGCACCCGCCGCCTCGCCGGCGGTAATGCCGGCTGCGACATCCTCGAACACCAGGCAATCCTGCGTGCTGACGCCGAGGCGCTCGGCGCCGAGAATATAACATTGCGGGTCGGGTTTTCCGACCTTCACGTCCTCCGCCGTCACCATGAATCTCGGCACCGGCAAGCCTGCTGCCTCCAGCCGCCGGTGAGCAAGGCGCAACGGCGAGGAGGTGACGATCGCCCAGCGATCCGGGGGCAGTGAACTCAGAAAGGTCGCGGCGCCGGGAATGGCCACGACGTCGCTGACATCGGCGATCTCGGCCTCGGTCACCAGCTTCGATTCATGTTCAGGATCGATTCCAGGCAGGTTCAGCCGGGTGATCGTGTCAATGCCGCGCGATCCATGCATCTTCGGCAAAAAGGTGGCGACATCGAGCCCCTGACGCCTCGCCCAGTCGCTCCATACACGCTCGGCCGCACGGATCGAATTGAGGATGGTGCCGTCCATATCGAACAGGAAGGCGGCATAGGGCTTCTCGAAGCCACGGGGCATCGGCATAGACAAGGCTGAATCCTTCAGGGAAAGAGTCGGACGGTGGTCGCTATCGCGATGAAACGGCAAATCATTGGGTTTTGCAAGCTTTCGGGAATGGCGGTGACGCCTCCCGACCGCCTTCACCTAAAAAGCCGCCGTACCGGAAGTGACGATCAAGTCGCAGGAAAGCCGGAGGCCGATCGGGTCGTGGCAGAGGTCGTCGGCACCATCGGCGAGTTCCAGTGCGGCCGAAGCATCGGCGCGCAGGTAGGCTTGCGTAGCCGGATCGACGCGCATCGGAGCGGCGGTCCAGAGCGAGGGACGGCTGACGTCGATCGTTGAAATTTTAGCCTTGTCATTCCTGACGGCGTAGGAGGCGACCGCCATGCCACTCAGCGTCAAGGTGAGTGCAAGTACGATCTGGAGACCGAGATCTGCGGCTTCGCGAAAGGAGATAAACATAGCGGCCTCATGCCACGGTTTTTTAGTATCTCCGCATGCAAGTAAGACATGTGCTGGCGCCGTTCCAGCGACATCCCCCGTTAAGGTTTACGCATAACCATGCGGGTATGCCGCGAGGCTTGAATGCAGGTTTTCTGCAAATTTCGGAACAATGATTCCATCAGGCAGTTACCCCAAGGTCATCCAAGATGAAAATCCAAGGAGGATATCCCATGTCTAGATCCCTTATTGCCGCTTCGCTGCTCGCGATCGGCATGGCGTCGTCGGCTTTTGCCCAGTCTAACCCGAGTCCGATCGGGCCAACGAATGGCGGCTCGACCGATCCCGGTTCCGGCACCTATTCATCCGATTACACCAACGATGACAACGGCTTTCGTCCGGTACCCGTCTCGCCGGTCGATCCGACGACGACACAGAGCATCGGCCGACCGCAGACGATGGAATGCCCCGGCATGCCGCAACAGATGTCCGGCGTCGATACGCGTGGCGGACAGAGCGGCGCATCCATCAGCGACGCCTGCCGCGAATACGACAACTAAGCAACAGACTGCCGCTCTCAGAAAAAGGCCGGTTCACGCCGGCCTTTTTCATGTCGCCGACAGCCGTGAAAGCTTTTTCCGCCGGATGAAACTTTAATCCGGGCGTTCCGTACATCCGTAGCGGGTTGAAAAAAAACAAGCGGGGAACGGCTTCATTGACAATGGACGCGGCACCACCGGTCATCCTCTGGTTTCGCAAGGACCTGCGACTTGACGACAACCACGCCCTCGACGCCGCGCATCCCTTCCTCACCTTCAAGATCATCGCCGGCATCCATGGGGAAGCATTGAAATTGTGGCTGAAGGGCGCACGCTACGTCGGGCGTCCGGCGGCTCCACCTGAAGTCAGCATCCGGCAGCCCCGCCCGCTTGCGGAAGCGGCGGAATGACATGACGGCGCCGCACGTTTTTCACACGCGCAAAGCGGGTTGCAGCATATTGAACTGCTGCATAATCTATCCTTGGACCGGTTCCGAATTAGGAAATTATGCAGTAGCCTTCAATGCAATGGCCGGGGGCCGGTCGAGCGCATGGTCACGAATGTATCGCCGTCCCTAACCGGCAAAAAAATGCTGGAGGAGGAGAGATGAGCAAGGCGCAGGACTGGAATCTGCTGGCCCGTGACGCGGTGACGCTGACGGGGGAAAATATATCTCGTCTGGCGAAGGGGCTGCCCTTCAAGGCGAAGCTGGCGTTGCGCGGACTTCTGCGCATGCAGCACGGTTCGCTTGCCGTCACCCTCCCCGACGGCCGCACGCTGCTGATCGAGGGCAAGCAGCCCGGGCCGAAGGCGGCGCTCAGCCTCAACAATTGGAACCTTGCCTATCGGGCGCTGACAAGCGGCACGATCGGGGTCGCCGAAACCTATATGGACGGCGATTGGGACAGCCCGGACATCACCGCCTTCCTTGAACTCTTCCTCGTCAACGGCGAGGCCGCGCACAGCTATGCACATGGCAAAGGCGGCGTTAGCCGCCTCTTCGAGCGCGTCCGCCATTGGATGAACGCCAATACCAAAACGGGCTCGAAGCGCAACATTTCCGCCCATTACGATCTTGGCAACGATTTCTACAGGGAATGGCTCGATCCGAGCATGACCTATTCCTCAGCACTCTATTCGACCGGCGCCAATGATCTGCAATCGGCCCAGAACGCCAAATACCGGGCGCTTGCCGAGGCGACCGGCATCGGGCCTGGCGATCATGTGCTGGAGATCGGCTGCGGCTGGGGCGGTTTTGCCGAATTTGCCGCAAGCGAGCTGAACTGCAAGGTGACGGGGCTGACGATCAGCCGTGAGCAGCTCGCCTTTGCCGAGGAGCGCATTCACAAGGCCGGCCTCGATGACCGCGTGGAATTCCGTTTCCAGGACTACCGCGATGAAGCAGGGCTCTACGACCGGATCGTCTCGATCGAGATGTTCGAAGCGGTCGGCGAAAAATACTGGCCGTCCTATTTCTCCAAGCTCCGGCAATGTCTGAAGCCGGGCGGCAAGGCTGGGCTGCAGATCATCACCATCCGGCCGGAAGCCTTCGACCAGTATCGCAGCAACCCCGACTTCATCCAGAAATATGTCTTTCCCGGCGGCATGCTGCCAACGCGCAATCATCTCGCCGAACTTGCCTGCAAGGTCGATTTGTCGCTGGTCAAGGACTTCGGCTTCGGGCTCGATTACGCCCGCACGCTTGCCGAATGGCGCGAGCGTTTCTGGTCGGTCTGGGAACGCATCCGCCCGATGGGCTTCGACGAGCGTTTCAAGCGACTCTGGGAATTCTATCTGTTCTATTGCGAGGCCGGCTTCCGCGCCCGCAATATCGATGTGCGCCAGGTCGTTTTCTCGCGCCGTTGATCATTCCGCCGCATGCGGCGTCACCGGACGGTGACCTGCCAGAGGCGGTCGCTCCCGCCAGCCGGTCACGCGGTTCACCAGCGTGAAATAGGCGCCGTAAGGGAGCAGCCGCGCGAGCTTCAGCATGGTGGTGAAGCGCTTCGGGAAGGTGATCTCGAAGGCTTGCGACTTCAAGCCGGCGGCAATCTCCCGGGCCGCCTCCTCGACCGGTACCAGAGCCGGCATCGGAAAGGCATTCTTCCTCGTCGCCGGCGTATCGACGAAGCCCGGACAGATGAGCTGGATGCGGATGCCCAGCTTGTCGAGATCGAATTTCAGGCTCTCGGCCATGTTGATCAGCGCCGCCTTGGTGGCGCCATGGGCAGCCCCCGTCGGCAGACCGCCATAGCCGGTAACGGAGGAAACGATGGCAATCTGTCCCTGCCCTTTCGCCTTCATATGGCGGATCGCCGGCAGCAGACAGTTGACGACGCCGGAGAGGTTGACGGCAAAGCTCTTCTCGAAATCGGTGCGTTTCAGATCCTCGGCATGAACAGGCAGGTAGACGCCGGCATTGAGGATCGCCATGGCGAGCGTGCCGTGCTCATATTCGATGGAGGCCATGACATGTTCCATGTCCTCGGCATCGGTGACGTCGCCGTCGAGCACAATGATACTGCCCGAGAGGCCATTGGCTTCGGCTTGCAGTTCGACCAGCTTTTCGTGGCTTCTGGCGGTGACGGCGACCTTGTATCCTTCGCCGGCGAGCCTCAGTGCAAGCGCCCGGCCGATGCCCGAACTCGCACCCGAAATCCAGACGATTCCATGTTCGGGATGGGCAATGAAATCACGCATGACATGTTCCTCCGGCTGCCTGATCAAATGCGAAAACAGGTCCGGAAGTTCCTCAACCCCTCCGGATTTACGGCTCTATCACACTATTGTGGCTGCTTTCAGCCGATCAGGTCGCCGATCATCTGGCGGAAGGATCCGGTGAGCTTGACCGGCCCGTCCGAAACGGCAAAGGCGATGCAAGGCCTGTCCTTTTCGGCGACCGGCCGGTGGTCGACCGTCTCGTCGGCAACGGAGATGT
This sequence comes from Rhizobium aouanii, assembly GCF_037002925.1. Taxonomy (NCBI): domain Bacteria; kingdom Pseudomonadati; phylum Pseudomonadota; class Alphaproteobacteria; order Hyphomicrobiales; family Rhizobiaceae; genus Rhizobium; species Rhizobium aouanii. The sequence goes on along the minus strand of NZ_JBAMYD010000003.1, from coordinate 67,397 downwards.
CGCCGGGGCCGAAACGGCCGCGTTCATCGTTGAAGGCGCCGTCGAGAATGAGGATCAGCTCCACGCCTTTATGGGTGTGCGCCGGCAAGGCGCGGCCAGGCCGGATCCACATCAGGCTGACCTCGCAGCCGTCCATGTCAAGCGAATATTCCTTAAAACCGGGCAACCGCCGGCGCCAGGGCACATCCTCGGCCTCGAAACCCAAGAGGGCGCGCAACGCTTGCGGAAACAGCGCGTTTTCCGGTCGCGTGACCGTCCGTGGCGCCGGAATGGGAGACGCAGAGGAAAAGATTGCCGCAAGCCGCCCGTCGCGATCGGCAATGGCAGCTTCAGGCGCGTTTTCCAGAGCTTCGCCTATCAGCAGCTCGAGGCTGTTCACCAGGCTGCGATTGTCCGGTTTCATTTCGAGATGAGACTGGACCAGCACACGCGCCGGCTCGGGCAAGGAGCCGGCAACATAATGCGCCATCAATGCATCGATCGTGTCGATCTGCTCGTGAACCATGTCGGTTTCGGTCACGCCCTGTTGCCGCGTTCCGTTTTCGCTTTGTCGTCATCCGTACGGGGAAAGTCAATCTTCGGATCACCCCTCACACGGCGGGATTGCGGGCCATGCGTCATTTCAGGGAGAGGAAAGCAAATTTTATCGTGTCCGACAGAGGCGTGGAATAGCATTTCTTGCCAACTCAGCCTTGTGAAGGGAAAAGACCGTTCCTAAAGTAAGAGTTCGAAAAGAGGCAGATTCCATGACCTTCCACCCCTCCGTCCTCGAAGCCATCGGCAACACGCCCCTGATCAAACTCAAGGGCGCCTCCGAGGCGACCGGCTGCACCATTCTCGGCAAGGCGGAGTTCCTGAACCCCGGCCAGTCGGTCAAGGATCGCGCCGCGCTCTACATCATCCGCGACGCAGAGCGGAAGGGATTGCTTCGTCCGGGCGGCGTTATCGTCGAGGGCACGGCCGGCAATACCGGCATCGGGCTGACGCTGGTCGCCAAGGCGCTCGGCTACCGCACCGTCATCGTCATCCCGGAAACGCAGAGCCAGGAAAAGAAGGACGCGCTGAAGCTGCTCGGCGCCGAACTCGTCGAAGTGCCCGCCGTTCCCTACAAGAACCCGAATAATTACGTGAAGGTATCCGGGCGGCTGGCAGAGCAGTTGGCGAAGACCGAGCCGAACGGGGCGATCTGGGCAAACCAGTTCGATAACGTCGCCAACCGCCAGGCGCATGTCGAAACGACGGCAAAAGAAATATGGCAAGACACCGACGGTAAAGTCGATGGCTTCATTTGCTCGGTCGGCTCCGGCGGCACGCTGGCAGGCGTCGCCGCCGGCCTCAAGGCTTTCAAGGCAGACGTCAAGATCGGCATCGCCGATCCCGACGGCGCCGCACTCTATGAATTCTACCAGAACGGCGCGCTGAAATCCGAGGGATCCTCGATCACCGAGGGCATCGGCCAGGGCCGCATCACCGCTAATCTCGAGGGCTTCACGCCTGACTATGCCTATCGGATCCCCGATACCGAAGCGCTTCCTTATCTCTTCGACCTCGTCGAGAACGAGGGCCTCTGCCTTGGCGGATCGACGGCGATCAACATTGCCGGCGCGGTCAACCTCGCCCGGGATCTCGGACCTGGTCACACGGTGGTGACGATCCTCTGCGATTACGGCAACCGCTATCAGTCAAAACTCTTCAACCCGGATTTCCTGACGTCGAAGGGGCTGCCCGTTCCGGGCTGGATGGCCAAGTCGCCCGGTATCCACGTTCCCTACGAGCCGGTGTGAGACCCCATGCCCGTCAATGCCCTCTATCGTGACGACTTCTATCTCTCGACGTGCGAGGCGGTCGTCACCGCCGTTCACGAAGACGGGGGCATCGAATTGGACCAGACCTGCTTCTATGCCACATCGGGCGGCCAGCCCGGAGACACCGGAGAGCTTGAGCGCGCCGACGGCAGCAAGATCGCGCTCGGCCAGACGAAGCACGGTCCAAGCAAGGATGTCATCATCCACGTGCCGCTCGAAGGTGCGCCGCGGCCCGTGATCGGCGAGACGCTGGTGCTGCATGTCGACTGGCAGCGCCGCTACAGGCTGATGCGCATGCACACGGCCTGCCACTTGCTTTCCGTCGTCTGCTCCTATCCGATCACCGGGGCTGCCGTCGGCGAGGAGGAAAGCCGCGTCGACTTCGACATGATCGAGACGATCGACAAGGACGCGGTGACGGCCAAGCTGATGGAACTGGTCGAGCAGAACCATCCGGTCACTCTGCAATGGATCACCGACGAGGAGCTTGTGGCCAATCCCGATATCGTCAAATCGAAGAACGTGCGCCCGCCGTTGGGGCTCGGGCGCGTCAGCCTCGTCTGCATCGGCGAGAACTCCTCGATTGACAGCCAACCCTGCGGCGGCACACATGTCTCCGAGACTCAGGAAGTCGGCCGGATCCATATCGCCAAGATCGAGAAGAAGGGCAAAGAGAACCGGCGCTTCCGCATCCGCTTCGGCACGCCCGGCGACGAAGCCTGACCATCAAGGGAGACCATCATGAGTGAGACCAAGAGCCGTTTCGTCGTTTCGGCCGACTGGCTGCAGTCCGAGTTCGGGAAAGCTGACCTGCGGGTGCTGGACGCCTCCTTCTATCTGCCGGCGCAGAAGCGAGATGCCGATGCGGAATATGCGGCCGGTCATATTCCCGGCGCCATCCGCTTCGACCAGGACAAGATCGCCGACCATTCGACATCGCTGCCGCACACGATCCCCTCGCCCGAATATTTCGCCGCCGAAGTCGGCCGGCTCGGCATCAGTGAGAACGATCGGATCGTCGTCTATGACGGCATGGGTCTGTTTGCCTCGCCGCGCGTCTGGTGGCTGTTCCGGGTGATGGGCGCGAAAAACGTCTTCGTGCTCGACGGCGGTCTCGACGGCTGGAAGGCCGAGGGCCGTCCGCTCGAAACCACGATGCCCAATCATGCGCCGGCGACCTTCACGCCCGCCTTCGACGAAAGCCGCGTGGTGACGCTCGATACGATGCGCGACATCGTCTCCAGCGGCGCGATGCAGATTGCCGATGCCCGCAGCGCCGGCCGCTTCGCCGCCGTCGAACCCGAGCCGCGCGCCGGCATGCGCTCCGGCCATATGCCGGGCGCCCGCAGCCTGCCCTCCGGCGTCTTTGCCAGCCAAGGCCGATTCAAGTCGCTGCCCGAACTCAGGCAGACGATCGAGGATGCCGGCATCGATCTTTCAAAGCCCGTGGTCACCTCCTGCGGCTCGGGAATCACCGCCGCGATCATCACGCTGGCGCTGGAATCGCTCGGCCATCACGACAACAAGCTTTATGACGGTTCGTGGAGCGAATGGGGCAGCCGTGACGATACGCCCATCGTCACCGGTCCGCCGACGCCGGTCAAAGTCTGATCGCCATGGGAAAGGCACCCGCTTCGCTGAAAGCTCATATCACCCGGCTCGAAATGACGGCGCCGCCGAAGGCAAGCATGCCAGTGCCCGTCAATATCCAGACGGCGATCATGCGCGCTCCCGAGATCCCGTTGCCCTTCTACCGCTATCTCTACCGGCAGGTGGGCGCGCGCTGGCAATGGGTGGACCGGTTGCGCATGAGCGACGAGCAGCTTGCCGAGACGCTGAACGACAAGCGCAACAATATCAGCGTTCTCTACGTGAACGGCGCGCCGGCCGGCTTCTACGAATATTTCTGCGAAGACGAGGATATGATCGAGCTCAGCCATTTCGGCCTGATCGAACATGCGCTCGGTCTCGGCATCGGCAAATGGTTCCTGCTGCAGGCGCTCTATGCCATCTGGTCGCTCAATCCGAAGCGGGTCACCACCACCACCAACAATCTCGACCATCCGCGTGCGCTGCAGCTCTACCAGATGTACGGCTTCTCCCCGGTTTCGACCGGCACCGGCATCGTCCGACCGCTCAGCGACAAGGAGCTTCTAGAGCTTGCGCGGAAAAGCTGACGGATGCCTTCCTGACGTAGGCAGAGCTGTTAACGCTGCGTCAGGCTGTTCGGGCGGCGCGGGTCGTTGCGGCGCTCGAAATCGAGCGTGCGGCCCGACTGTTCCTTCAGCTCCGCCACCTCGCGCCGCAGAGCCCTGAGCTCTTCCAGTATTTCCGCATTCTGTTGCGCCAGCAGCGCGAGATCAACGTCGGCCAAGGGTTTCTCCTTTCGCCCTACAGAGTACGGACAGAAGATACGCCGCTTTTCGCTCTTCGGCGATCTCATATCCAGATGCAGGCAAGAATCGGGTGGCTTGCGCGTTGGTCGAGGTGCATTTCATGGCAATCACAAAGGAGATCTGCCATGACCGTCATTCGTTTTGTCGCCATGCCGACGACCGACGCCGAACACCTCTGGAACGGCGGCAGCGACGCCTATGACAGGCTGCCCGAGACGACCGTTTCCGATGGTCCCGGTCATCCCTGCCGCCATTGCCTCGAAAATATCGATGCGGGCGAGGCGTTGCTGGTCTTCGCCTACCGGCCCTTCCCCGAGCTGCAGCCCTACGCCGAAACCGGCCCGGTCTTCCTGCACAAGCAGCCTTGCGCACGCTATGTCGCCGAAGAGATCATGCCGCCGGTGCTGACGACGAGCCGTGACTTCATCGTCCGCGGCTATAACGAAAATGACCGCATCGTCTACGGCACCGGCGCGGTGACTGCTATCGGCGATATTCCAGCCTATGGCGAAGAGCTGCTGGGACGATCTGATATCGCCTATGTGCATGTGCGCTCCGCGCGCAACAACTGCTTCCAATGCCGGATCGACAAGGTAAAGGCGCCGGCCCTGGCGGAGGCCGGCGCCTGATAGGCGCAAGAGGAAGTCGTCAATCTGTCGGGATCGCGCGCCTTCCAATGTTCTTAAACGCCGCGCAAGGCAATGATCCGCGAACCTGCGGCAGCCTGCCGTTGGCGTGCGAGCGGCGCATATTCGGGCGATGCAAAGAGACCACGGATGGCATCCATATCGAGAAATTCGATGATCAGCATATTGGTCGCCTGCCAGCCTTCGAGTTCGAGCGGTGCGTCATCGAGAGCGATGAGGCGGCCGCCGGCCTTTGCCACCAGGGGCAAGGCCTTCGAGCGGTAATGGGCAATGGCTTCGGGGTCGTGGATATTGAGTTCGACAACGAGGTAGGCGGACATGATGATGTCCTTTCAATCAGTGTGAAGTTCAGGGGATGTGTTTTTTGCGTGCTGTGGCGCTTAGGGCAAATGCCGCCACTTAACCATGCGCTTGCGGAGATCGAGCGTGCCGCCATCCACGGTGAAGCTGCCATCACCGCGATGATGCATGGTCCGTCGTTCCTTGCTGGTCTCGTCGATCCAGATCCTCTTCGCTTCGAGGATAAAGAGATTGTATCGATCGACGAGGCTCGGATCGGCAACACGGCATTCGATATTGGCAAGGCAGTCCAACAGCAAGTGTGCTGCGACATCCTTTGCTGGGCGAGTCCGCAAGCTGAACCGCTCAAACTTGTCCACCGCGTCACCGGAGCAGTTGCCGATGTCCACCACGGTTTCGGCAAGGTCGACAGCTGGAATCGCAATCACGCATTCGCCGGTCTTTTTCAGGGTGTGGTGGCTGAAGTCCCAGGGGCCGATGACGTAACCGATCAGCGGCGGCGCATGCTGGATCATCATGTGAAAACCCATCGTCATCACATTCTGCGTGCCCTCAAGGTTCGTCGTCACAAGAACGATCGGGCCGGGTTCGAGCATGCGATAGGCCTGGGAAGCGGAAATCTCTCTCATCGTGCGCTCTCCATCGCGGGTCTATTCTCCGCACCTATGCGGGGAAGCTGACAGACGTTCTGGTGTGGTTACCAGCCCTGTTCGACCGGCAGAACGAACAGTTCCGCGACATTCACATGCGCGGGCGCCTGCGCCGCGAAGACGATGGTGTCGCCGATGTCCGCGCCCTGCAGGAATGTCATCTGCTTGGCAAGGTCGTCCATCTGCTTGATATAGCCAGGCTCCGTGATGTGATCGTACAGTTCGGTCGCCACGGCGCCCGGCTGGATGCAGGTCACTCGAATATTGTGCTTCTGGCCCACCTCCATGCGCAGGCCGTCGGAGAATGCGGCGACCGCATGCTTGGTGGCGCAATAGACCGACAGGCCCTGGAAGACCTTGCGGCCAGCAATCGACGACATGTTGAAGATGTGGCCCGAATGCTGATCGATCATCTGCGGCAGAACCGCAGCCGTGGTGTTCAGCAGGCCTTTCACATTGACGTCGACCATCCGGTGCCATTCGTCGACTTTGAACTGATCGACATCCGAAAGCGGCATCAGGCCGGCATTGTTGACGACAATGTCGATCGAACCATAGGCACCCACCAGCTTTTTGACGCCGGCTTCGACGGAGGCTGGATCAACCACGTCCATTTCGATCACGAGGGCTTCACCGCCCTTCGAGACGATCTCCTTTTTGAGGTCTTCAAGCTTGTCGGTGCGACGGGCGGCGATACCGACCTTTGAGCCGGCCTCGGCGAGCTTCAATGCGGTTGCGGCGCCGATGCCGCTCGAGGCGCCGGTGACCAGCGCGACTTTTCCATTGATATTCGTCATGGTTTATCTCCTTGTCTTGGCGTCCTTCCAACAGAAAGGGCGGTCGTGTTCGACAAGAAGGAACATAAGGAGGAGGGCTTGATCCCTCTCTCGGGACCTTGCGAGACCTGTCGGGATATTGCTCAAATCAGCAACTCTAAAGTATGTCGCGCAAAAGTGTGCAGCGGTTTTACGATAACGACATGCGTAAAAACAAAGACCTAAAGCGCGAGCAGCGAATCTGAAAGATTGCGACGCGCCTTAGCTGCGACGATAGTCGCTGGGGGAGACGCCAGCCTCACGGCGGAAAATCTGAGCAAAATGGCTGGGGCTCGAATAGCCCACGGACATGCCGATCTCGATGATGCTGGTACTGGTTTCCTGCAGAAGTTGCTGAGCCTTGGCTATGCGTTGGCGAATGAAATAATGGGATGGAGAAAGGCCAGTGGCCTTCTTGAAGAGGCGGCTGAAGTGAAACGCGCTCATGCCGGCCGTTTGCGCCAGACGTGCGAGATCAAACGGCTCCTGAAGGTTGGCTTCCATGAATGCAATGGCCCGCCGTAGCTTGGCGCCCGGGAGGGCATTTGACGGCCGTGCCTCCGCGTCAAATGTTGCATATTGCCGGATAAGATGAACGGCGAGCGTTTGTGCCAATCCCTGCACGAAGAGCCGACTTCCCTGCCCTTCGGCCGTCAGTTCGGCATGGATCAGCTCCAGCATGCTGGAAAGAGGTTGGTCGCGGCCGCCCGATATGTCGCGCAGGCGCATGGCGCTGGCAGCTTTGCCGAGAACCGCTTCCGCCACCCGCTCAAACAACGGAACGGAGAGATAGAGATGCATCACCTGGAAAAGTTCGTCTCCCTCGGCACGCCAGCGCATTTCATATGGCGTGGGCGACCGCGTCAGAAAAAAGTCTCCGACTCTGACTGTGTTGGCTTCCCACTCCCCACCCAGATCGCGTTCTTCCACGCATGCCTGACCTGAGATCACCCAAACGACGAGAGGTTCGGCGACCGCCGGAACAAGAAAGGGGCGTTGCACCGTCAGGCGGGAAAACACCTGAACGAATATATCCGTCCAGGCCGGTCCATCCCCGCTGACGAGTGTTCTGCCGGCGATATATGTTTCAAGGCCGGCAGGTGACGTTCGAAGCGGAACCGGCGATGTTTGCTCCCGATTATCAACCGTCATTGCTGCTCCGTTTGGATGGCGACTGCCCATCGGCATGATATGATGGCAACCGATCGGGAGACACAACTCGTCGCGCTGATCGACGGGGGAAGCATACCTCCAACGCCGCCAACGGTCGCGTTCGATTACGGGTGCGCATTCATGCAAAGAAGGCGGCATCCTCTCAGATACCGCCTTGCTGGGCGACAATAACGCGCTGTAAGTCCTTACCTTGAGTGAGCTGGCTTACGCTACGTTCAGTACGCTTTCCGGCGCGAAAGCCTCGTAGCCCAGCGCGTCGGCGACCGGCTTGCTGGTGATGCGGCCCTTGTGGACGTTGAGGCCGTTCCTCAGATGCTTGTCTTCGGCGATGGCGCGCAGGCCGCGATCGGCAAGCGCCAGGCCATGAACCAATGTGGCATTGTTCAGCGCGTGCGCCGAGGTGACCGGCACGGCGCCCGGCATGTTGGCGACGCAATAATGCACGACGCCGTCGACCTCGTAGGTCGGATCGGAATGGGTCGTCGCATGCGAGGTCTCGAAGCAGCCGCCCTGGTCGATGGCGACGTCGACGATGACGGACCCCTTCTTCATGCCGGAGAGCATCTCGCGGGTGACGAGCTTCGGAGCGGCGGCGCCCGGGATCAGCACGGCGCCGATAATGAGATCGGCCGAGAAGACTTCCTCCTCCAGCGCCTGGATGCTGGAATAACGCGTGTGGATGCGGCCTGCGAAGATATCGTCGAGCTGGCGCAGGCGCGGCAGCGACTTGTCGAGAATGCTGACATCGGCGCCAAGGCCGGCGGCCATCCTGGCCGCATGCAGGCCGACGACGCCGCCGCCGATGACCGCGACCTTGGCCGGCAACACGCCGGGCACGCCGCCGAGCAGGACGCCGAGGCCACCATTGGCCTTCTGCAGCGCGGTTGCCCCTGCCTGGATCGATAGGCGGCCGGCGACCTCCGACATCGGCGCCAGCAACGGCAGGCCGCCGCGCTCGTCGGTCACCGTCTCATAGGCGATCGCGGTGACGCCCGAGGCGATAAGACCCTTGGTCTGCTCGGGATCCGGCGCCAGATGCAGATAGGTGTAAAGAAGCTGGCCGTCACGGAGCTGCGCCCATTCGGCGGGCTGCGGCTCCTTCACCTTGACGATCATGTCGCATTTTTCGAAGATATCCTTGGCGGAGGCGGCGATCCTGGCGCCGGCCGCGGCATAGGCGGCATCATCAGCGCCTATACCGACGCCTGCCTTGGTTTCCACCCAGACCTCGTGACCGTGGGCAACATATTCGCGCACCGAAGCCGGCGTCAGGCCGACGCGATATTCATGATTCTTGATTTCCTTCGGGCAACCGACACGCATGCGCGTTCCTCTCACTTTATCTCCGCGGCCGCGGATTTTTTCAGATGAGGAATCCAACCATCAAGGCCGCGAAATGTCCTTGCAAAGACGATTTGCGAAGACGCGATTTTTCGGCGACTATTGCGCATCTCCCATCTTTCTTCGAAGGTTCTTCGAATGGCCGATCTCGATACCATCGATCTTGCGATTCTCCGGGCATTGCAGGCCAATGCCCGCATCACCAATGCCGAGCTTGCCGAAAGAATCGGATTGTCGCCTTCGGCCTGTTCGCGCCGGCTCGACATCCTGGAAAGAAGCGGCGTCATCGACGGCTACCATGCGCGGCTTTCACACAAGGCGCTCGACTACAAGATGATCGCCATCGTGCATATCTCGCTCTCCGGCCAGTTCGCCAAGACGCTGGCGGAATTCGAGGCAGCGGTGAAGCTCTGCCCGAACGTGCTCGTCTGCTACCTGATGTCGGGCGAATACGACTATATCTTGCGCGTCGCCGCCCGCGACCTCGAGGACTATGAGCGCATCCACCGCGACTGGCTGTCGGCCCTGCCCCATGTCGTCAAGATCAATTCGAGCTTCGCGCTCAGAGAAATCATCGACAAGCCGAATGTCGGCCTTTGAGGCCTTGCATCTTTGCCGAAAGCCTGCCCAGACTTTCGATGCGCGCAGGCGTTTCCCCACTACAGCGCCGCGCGTCTTTTCAGACGCGCAGAGGACGCTGTAACACTTTGGACTTCTGCATAATTTCACCCTTAATCGGAATCGATTAAGGGTGAAATTATGCAGTAATGGCAAATCATGACATCGAAGACCCAAGGCTATATTTTCGCGCTGCTGGCGATCACCATCTTCTCCCTGCAGGATGCCATCTCGAAACATCTGGCGACGGCTTATCCGCCAATCTTCGTGACGATGATCCGCTACTGGGCCTTTGCGCTTTTCACGATCATCCTCGCTTCGAAGATGCGTGGCGGCATCAAGGCGACGGCCCGCACCAAACGCCCTCTCCTGCAGGTAACCCGCGGCGTGCTGCTTGCCGTCCAGGTGGTCCTCGCCATCACCTGCTTTGCGATGATCGGCCTTGCCCGTTCACAGGCGATCTTTTCCGCGACGCCGATCCTGATCGCGCTGCTGGCGATGCCGATCCTCGGCGAGCGGGTCGGGTGGCGGCGGTGGGCAGCGATCGGCGCCGGACTTTTCGGGGTGCTGCTGATCCTGAAGCCGGAAGGCGAATTTTTCGACGTGAAGCTGCTTCTCGCCGTCATTTCCTGCTTCAACTTCGCCTTCTACGTCATCGCCACCCGTCTGGTCAGCCGCGACGATTCGTCGATGACCAGCTTCTTCTATACCGGCGTCGTCGGCGGCGTCACGATGACGCTCATCGGACCGTTCTACTGGAGCTGGATGTCGCCGGGCGACTGGGGCTGGATGGCGCTCGTCTGCGTGACCAGCATTTCCAGCCATTATTTCCTGATCCGCGCCTATGATATTCTTGATGCCGCCGCCGTCCAGCCGCTGACCTATCTGTCACTTGTCTACGCCTCTATCATTGGCATGACGATCTATGGCGAAACGCTCAGTTTCAACACGATCGTCGGCTCGGTCATCGTGGTCGCCGCCGGCATCTTCACGGTCTGGCGCGAACATGTGGTGGGACGCAGGGCCGTTGCTGCCAATTGACGTTTCACTGCAATTTTAGCCAAGCCCCTAAAACCATTTCAATTTTCCGGCGCTATGCTCCCTGGCTATATCAAGGGAGACAGTATGACCCGCAACTTGAAAATCACGGCCCGAAAGACTGATCGGAAAAGCTGCCGCGTCTTCGGCCATGTCAAATACCTGAACAGCCAGGTGGATGCCCGCATCCTCAACCTGTCGCCAACCGGTGCCGCCCTGGAGATGAAGGGGCCGCTCCATGCCGCCTCCGGCAGCAAGGTGCGCATCGAGGCCGAAAACCTCGGGCTGCTCGAAGGTGTCATCCGCTGGAAGCACAATGGCCGCGTCGGCATCCAGTTCGATGTGAATTCGAATGCGCGGGCGCAGATCTCTTCCTATTTCCGTTTCTTCCACAAGGAAGTGCGCCCAGTGCTGGCGACGCGCCAGTTGGCCATATTAGGCGCCAATGGCGACCGGAAGGCTCACCTAGCGACACCGACGCTAAAATCGTAGGGCTGCACGGCCTTGGCGCCGAAGGAACGGCTGAGATCGTTCCAGTAGCTGCGGTTGACGTTGACGTCGAGAGTGACCGGGCCTTGCGCCTGCGGCAGCCTGGCGCCGAGGTTCCTGACGTCGATCCTGGCGGTATTGGCGTTGGCGCCGGACAGCAGGATCGTTTCCGTGCCGAGCGGCACGTTGACCGCGCCAGGCGCCTGGCTGCTGGAAAGCGGCTCGCTTGATATGATCTGGCCGTCGCCGCCGAGGAACTTGATATCGCAGGTCTGGCATTCGCCCTGCGTCCAGCCGGGATTGACCTTCAACTCGACCCGCGGCGGCAGCGAGCGAGTGCCGTCCTCAGCATGGGCGACGCCGATGATGCCGAACAGGCTGCCGGCCGAGCTGACCTCGATCGGCCGCGGGTTGGCTGCACTCCCCTGTGCAGCGGCCATGATGAGAGCCGGTGCGCCGATGCCAAGAAGAAGCGCCTTCTGCAACTGCTGTTCGCGATAGATCAGCGCGATAGCGCCGCCGATAATGAAGAAGACGACTATGGCGGCAAGCGCGCAGGCAACTGAGATCCAAGGGTTTGCCGTCGTCGTCAGCCATTTCTCCACATCGCCGCTGTAGAGCGCCTGCGCCTTGTCGACCAGACTGGGTGCGATGCCTCCGAAACCTCCGACCAAAGCGATAACGACCTTGTTCATAATCCCATCTCCCCAATGGTTCCAGCTGCTACCACTGTACCATAAATTGTATTTCACGACGATGCCGCTTTCCCACTGGATTGTTTTGACGTCCTGTCATTTTCGCAGTGTATTCCTCGTCAAATCGTCCTAATTCTGACGGGCCGGACGATGCATGACCTTTGAAGGAGAGTTTCCATGTCTTCCACTTTCGATGTTGGTGTAATGAGCCGCCGTTCCCTGCTCGGCGGCCTCGCCGCCACTTCCGCCCTGGTGCTGCTGCACCCTTTCAGCGCGCGCGCCAGCGCCAACCAGGCGCATCTCAGGCTGATGGAAACGACCGACATTCACGTCAACGTCTTCCCCTATGACTATTATGCCGATAAGCCGAACGACACGATGGGCCTGTCGCGCACCGGAACGATCATCGATGCGATCCGCGCAGAGGCCGTCAACTCGCTGCTGATCGACAATGGCGACGTGCTGCAGGGCAATCCGATGGGCGATTACATGGCCTATCAGCACGGCATGAAGGACGGCGACGTCCACCCGGTGATCAAGGCGATGAACACGCTCGGCTATACGGTTGGCACGCTCGGCAATCATGAGTTCAACTACGGCCTCGACTTCATGTTCAAGGTACTGTCAGGCGCAAACTTCCCCTTCGTCTGCGCCAACCTGACCAAGGGCCAGCTCGCCTCGGATCCGAAGCAGGACGATCTCTTCTTCAAGCCCTACATCATCGTCGAAAAACCGATCAAGGACGGCGCCGGCAACGAGAGCCCCGTCAAGATCGGCTTCATCGGCTTCGTGCCGCCGCAGATCATGCTGTGGGACATCAAGAACCTCGAAGGCAAGGCACAGACGCGCGATATCGTCGAAGCCGCCAAGGCCTGGGTTCCCGTCATGAAGGAAGCCGGCGCCGATATCGTCATCGCACTCTCCCATTCCGGCATCGACGGAGCCGCGCCATCCGAGAAGATGGAAAACGCCTCGCTGCATCTCGCCGCGGTCGATGGGATCGATGCGATTTTCACCGGCCACCAGCACCTCGTCTTCCCCGGCCCGAAGAGCTGGGACGGTGTCGCCAATGCCGACCCCGTCAAGGGCACGCTGCACGGCAAGCCCGCCGTGATGGCCGGCTTCTGGGGCTCGCATCTCGGCCTTATCGACCTGCTGCTCGAAAAGGACGGCAATAGCTGGAAGATCGTCGATTTCACCTCGGAAGCACGGCCGATCTATCATCGCGACGACAAGAAAAAGGTGGTCGCCGACTACGCCGACAAGAAGGAAGTGGTCGAGGCCGCCAAGGCCGAGCACGAGGCCACACTTGCCTATGTCCGCACCCCGGTCGGCAAGACATCTGCGCCGCTCTATTCCTACTTCGCGCTGGTTGCCGACGATCCCTCGGTACAGGTCGTCAGCCAAGCCCAGACCTGGTACATCAAGCAGATGCTCGCCGACACCGAGTTCAAGGATCTGCCGGTGCTTTCGGCGGCGGCTCCCTTCAAGGCCGGCGGTCGCGGCGGTGCCGACTACTATACCGATGTTCCGGCCGGCGATATCGCCATTAAGAACGTCGCCGACCTCTATCTCTACCCGAACACGGTGCAAGCTGTCGCCATCACCGGCGCCCAGGTGAAGAACTGGCTCGAAATGTCGGCCGGCATGTTCAATCACATCGAGGCCGGCTCAAAGGATGCGGCGCTGCTCAACAACGACTTCCCGTCCTACAATTTCGACGTCATCGACGGTGTCACCTACCAGATCGACCTGTCGCAGCCGCCGAAGTATGATTCGTCCGGCAAGCCGATCAATCCGGACGCCAACCGCATCCAGAACCTCGCCTTCAACGGCAAGCCGATCGATCCGGCCCAGAAGTTCGTCGTCGTCTCGAACAACTACCGCGCCGGCGGCGGCGGCAATTTCCCTGAGATAACCGCGGACAAGGTGATCTTCCAGGCGCCGGATACCAACCGCGACGTCATCGTCCGCTATGTCCATGATCAAGGCACGATCAATCCGTCTGCCGACGCAAACTGGACCTTCAAGCCGCTCCCCGGCACGACCGTTACCTTCGAAAGCGGCCCGAAGGCGAAACAGTTCCTCGCCGAGGTCAAGAGCGTCAAGATCGAGGATGCCGGCGAAGGGGCCGACGGTTTCTCGAAATTCAGGCTGGTTCTTTAGGCGGAGGATAATATCAGCGAAGGCGCGGCACCCGCGTCTTCGTCATTCGGCCGCGAGCGGCGTACCAGCTTCCTGCAGTTCCGCTATCTGAGCATGGAAATCGGCTTGGCTCGGGCAGGCGGAAAGCCGCGTGCGGAACGCGTCGATCATCCAGGTGGCGGCAGGTCCGGGCGGGTTGGCGAGTTGGCGCACCGAATATATCGGATACTCCCCCTGTTCGTAGGCATCCAAATCGAGATGAACGAGCCTGCCGCTCGTCAGATCGTCATGAATCACGGAAGCCGGAAGGCCGCCCCAGCCAAGGCCGGCCGTGATGAGCTGGTGCTTCGTCGCAATATCGCTGACGCGCCATGTCTTGTAGGACAGAACGTTGAAATCGCGCCCCTTCGTCCGTCCCGACGCATCGGTGACGACGAGTTGCACTTCCTCGCGGACGTCGCCGAGCGTCAGCGGCCGGCCGATTCCGGCAAGCGGGTGGTTATGCGCGGCAACCGGCAACATGAAGGAATGGCCGATCCGCTCCGTGACAATCGAATCGTCCTGCTTGACGACCGCGCCGCCAATCCCGATCGTCGCCTTGCCGCTGAGGACGAGATCCATGACCATTCCGAGCTCACCGACATTGAGGCTTAACGAAACGGATGGAAACATCTCGCGGAATTCGCGGAGAACGTCCACCAGGGCTCGCGAAGGCACCATGACACTGATGGCGACGGAAACCTCCGCTTCGAGCCCTTCCCTCAGGCTCTTGACCCGCGCCCGCATGACTTGCAGATCGCCCAGAATGCGCCGCGCATCCTCCAGCATCGCCTTGCCCGCCTCCGTCAGCTTCGGCTGGCGCGCGCCGGAGCGCTCAAAAAGCGGGACTTCGAGCTGGGCCTCCAGATTGGCGATCGTATAGCTCACGACCGACTGCGCACGGTTCAGCACCCGCGAAGCGGCCGAGAAGCTGCCGGTCTCGGCAACGGTCAGAAACACCTGCAATTGGTCCAGAGTTGGGTTGGGCAGCATCTTCTATCCATTCCATCGATAGTTTCGATCGACATTATCACCGTTTTTTCGATAGCAGGCCAGACCTATTTTCCTCATCGAGACTGCGGCTCACCTCCCAGCAACGGGCCGTCAAATCCCATTCGAAAGGAAATGCACCATGTCGTCCATCCTGCTTCTGACGTCCAGCCCGCGTGCCGAATCGCTCTCGACGCCGATCGCCGTCGATCTCGCCGAAAAGCTGAAGAGCCAGAATCCAAGCAGCGTCGTCGTTCGCCGCGACCTTGCCGCCAACCCGCTGCCGCACATCGATGACCTCTTCACCGGCGCTATCCGCAAGCCGGCCGAAGCCCGCACCGCTGAGGAAACGGCAGCCGTCAAAACCTCCGACGAGCTTGTCAACGAGCTGCTCGCCGCCGACACGATCGTCATCAGCACCGGCCTCATCAATTTCAACATCTATTCGTCGCTGAAGACATGGATCGACAACGTCGCCCGCGCCGGCCTGACCTTCAAGTACACGGAAAGCGGCCCGGTCGGCCTCGCAACCGGCAAGAAGGTCTATGTGGTGCTCGCCTCGGGTGGCGTCTACTCGCAGGGGCCGGCCGCTGCCTTGAACCATGCCGTGCCGTATCTGAAGTCGGTTCTCGGCTTCCTCGGCATCAGCGATATCGAGACCATCTATGTCGAAGGCCTGGCCTTTGGTCCGGAAGCTGCCGAAAAGGCCATCGACGCCGCCAAGTCGCGCGTCCAGGAAATCGCGCTGGCGGCCTGATCGGCTCCTAAACACTTCACGGAACGGCCGGCCTTTGCCGGCCGTTTTTCATTTGTCGATATCGGCGACAAAATCCCGGACCGTCGCCAGGATTTCGGCCGAGAGTTCCTCGTCGGAGGAAATCCTGGCAAGGCCGACGCCGCCGGCCATCATCGCGAAGGTCATGATCGCCTTGCGCCGCCGTTCGCTATCGTCCGCTCCCGCAGCCTTGCTCGCCAATGACGCGAAATTGCGCCTAAGCCCGTCCGTCGCGATCCCTCGCGCCTTCTCGCCGCTGCGGGATATATCGGAGGTCAGCGCGGCAAAAGGGCAGCCCTCGCCGGGATTGTCGCGATGATAGGCGCTGACATAACGATCGGCGACATCGGCAGCCGTCATCTCCGCCGGGTTCACCCCCTCAGCCTCCAGCTTGCGTCCCCATGAATCAAAAGCGGACTGGATCGCCTCGGCGACCAGATCGTCGCGCGAGGCGAAATGCTTGTAGAAGCCGCCGACGGTCAGTCCAGCCTCCTTCATCAAATCGGCGACGCCAATACCTTCGAGCCCCTCCTCGCGCAGCCGCTTCGACGCGATCTCGACAATCCTCTCGTGCGTCTTCTGTTTTTCCAATTGCGAACGACCCATCGGACATCTCCCCGGCACCAATCGAATGAGCATGATGTCGGCCGAAAACCGCTTACACTTTTCGGCATCATGCTTCTCTTGACTCGTGTAGATTATAATCATAATCTTTATAGATAACGATCATAATCCAGATCGTTGCCAATTCCAAGAGGAGCATGAATCATGCGTCTAAGAAACAAGGTCGCCCTGATCACCGGCGGAAACAGCGGCATCGGTCTTGCGACCGCCAGGGTCTTCATCGACGAGGGTGCCAGGGTGGTGATCACCGGCCGCAACCCGGAAACGCTCGCTGCCGCCGAAAAGGCGCTCGGCGCCGGCGTGCTGGCGCTGAAGGTCGATGTCACCGATGCCGCCGCAACCGAGAAGGCCTTTGCGGAAGCCGCCGGAAAGGTCGGCAAGTTCGACATCGTCTTCGCCAATGCCGGCATCGGCGGCGCGACGCCGCTCGGCGAGACATCGCCGCAGCAGTTCAACCAGATCATCAGCACCAATCTCACGGCAGTTTTCTTCACCGTGCAATCGGCCCTGCCGCATCTCAATGACGGCGCTTCGGTGATCCTCAACGGTTCGGTGCATGCCGTGCTCGGCGCTCCCGGCTGGTCCGCCTATGCGGCGACCAAGGCGGCAGTCCGGGCAATGACGCGCAATATGGCATCCGAGCTCGCGCCGCGCGGCATCCGCGTCAATCAGGTAACGCCCGGCGGCACCAAGACGCCGATCTGGTCGCCGATGGCCCAGACGGAAGATGCGATGTCGGCGCTCGAGGCCCGCATCGGCGGCATGAGCCCGCTCGGCCGCATGAGCGAAGCCGACGAAATCGCCAAGGCGGCGCTCTATCTGGCCTCGGATGATTCGGCCAATGTCACCGGCATCGAGATCACCATCGACGGCGGTATGACGAGCGCGCCATCCGGCGCCAAGATCTTCCGCGCCGCCTGAATGAGTTTCAGCTGAGCTTGACAACACCGGAGCGGCCGACGACGCAGTTGCGGCCGCTCTTCTTGGCTGCGTAGAGCCTGCCGTCGGCAGCCGTCAGCACGGCGGTGAAATCGACGCCGTCCTCATCGGCAGTCGCAACGCCGATACTGACCGTGACCGGCCTGTCATCCGGCGTCTTGACGCTGGTCGCGATCGTCCAGCGCAGGCGCTCGGCAAGCAGCAGACCTTCCTCGTGGTCGGTGCCCGGGCAGACGGCAACGAATTCCTCGCCGCCGAAGCGGAAGACGCGGTCGCTCGAACGCAACGTCGTGCTCAATCGGGCGGCGATCGCCTTCAGCACCTCGTCGCCCTGGAGATGACCGTAGCCGTCATTGACATCCTTGAAGTGATCGGCGTCGATAATGAGGACGGTGGCGAACAGCCCCTGCCGCAATGCCTCGTGCAGCATCAGTGGCGCTTCCAGCTCCATACGGGTGCGATCATAGACTCCGGTCAGCATATCGCGGCCGGTGCGCTCCAGAAGATCGTTATAGCGCTCGCGAAACGTCAGATCGCCGAACACGTCGCTGATGGAGCGTGCGGCCCCGGCTGCGCCGATCCGGCGAATACGATATTCATAGAATGCGAACATCGCCGCGTAGAGGCAGACGGCAAGCATTTTCGCCTTCCATCCGCTCCAGAATGCGGCGATCGGCACATCCAGAAAATAATGCAGCGCGGCGAAGAAGCCGATCTGGTCGAAGGTCAGCAGCACGAAGCCAGAAATCAAGAAACGCAGGACGACGCGGCGGCGGAAGAAATCGCCGAGTTTTTCGTAAAGCAGGATGATGCCCAGCGAATCGACATAGAGCAGCGCCGTGCCCCAGATCATCAGCCAGCCCATCTCCTTGAGGAAATCGACGTCGGGCGTGTGGTTGGGCGACATCTGCAGCGGATGGTGCAGCTGCAGCACCCAGGCAATGCCGACGGTGAGCAGGTTGCCGAGGAAAAGACCATAGATCGGCTGGCGCACCGTCGCGGCATCCTCCTGCAGGTAAAGCATCAGGATCATCATCAGCTTGCCGGAGAAGAAGACGGATGAGCCCGGCGACACATCCCCGAACGGCAGTGAGACGTAGAAGACCGCCGCCAGATAGGTCTCCATAAAATGCATGACGCCGAGCGCCGTCAGGAAAACCCCGAGACCAAGCCGGTGACGGAAATGCAGGAGCGTTACCATCAGCATAAAATAGGCGATGGCTTCGACGATGAAGAGAGCGAGGTTGAGTGTCTCCATCATGAGACCTCGGCTCCGGACGTTCGGCCTCCTGCTGGCGCGGCGATCGCGACAGAGAATCCTTTGGTCAATCGTCCGAAACAGTCAAACACGAGGGTGTCCTGCAAATCCTGCAGGCGATACCTTTCACCGCAATCCTTTAAGATTGCGTGAGTGAGATTGCGCCCGCCGGAGGGCACCCGGGTCACACACAGGAATAGTTGCAGCCGGTATCAAGGACCTACGCCCGGATCCCGATTCAGACCTGACGGAGCTTCTCGCCGTCGCCAAAGAGCGACGGGCCATGCTGATCGATGATCTGCTGCGCCTTGCGCACCGTGCATTCGAGGGCGTCATCGGAGGAGGAAAACAGATCGGCGCGGATGAAATTGCGCACCAGTACCTCGTCGCCGACCTTCTTTTCGATGCGGCCGGCAAGGCGATACTGGCCGCCTTCCTTGCGCGGCTCGGCATAGATCGTGCAATCGCCGTAAAGCTGCGGCTCGCCGGAAGGGCCGGCCGCCTCCGAAGCCGGTTTGCCGCCGCCGGAGAACATCGAAAAGATATTTGAAATGAACGAAGCCATGCTCCGCCTTTAGCACGACCGTATCGCTGTCGCCAAGTCAAATGATCAGGTTGGCGAGGATCTCGTTTTCGGTAATATCCTCGTAACCCATGCCGGCTGCTTCGAAATTTCCGATCAGCCGGGCGAAATTCTCAGGCGCCTTGGTTTCGATGCCAATCAGGATCGAGCCGAAGTTACGCGCCGATTTCTTCAGATATTCGAAGCGGGCGATGTCGTCGTCGGGGCCGAGCAGATTGAGGAAATCCCGAAGCGCGCCCGGGCGCTGGGCGAGCCGCAGGATAAAGTATTTCTTCAGCCCTGCGTAACGCATGGCTCTTTCCTTTACGTCAGGCAGACGCTCGAAATCGAAATTGCCGCCGGAGACGACGGCGACGATTGTCTTGCCGCGGAGCGCCTGGCCGTCCATCGCGGCGATCGCCGTCAGCGACAAGGCACCGGCCGGCTCCAGCACGACGCCCTCGACATTCAGCATTTCCTGAATGGTGACGCAGATGGCGTTCTCCGGCATCAGTTGCACTTGGCTTGCCGGGAAATCGCGAAGGGCGGCGAAATTCAGGTCGCCGATGCGGGCGACCGCAGCGCCATCGACGAAATTGTCGACCTTGGCAAGCGTCGTCACCTTGCCCGCCTCGATGCTGCGCTTGAGACTCGGCGCGCCGGCGGGCTCGGTGAAGACGAAAGCCGATTTCGGCACGGTGCCGTCGAGATAGCCGGTGATGCCCGCGGCCAGTCCACCGCCGCCAACCGGCAGGACGACCATGTCGGGCACGGTTCCTTCCGGCAGCTGCTGCATGATTTCGGCGGCGACGGTTGCCTGGCCTTCGATGATGTCGGCATGGTCGAAGGGCGGCACCATGACGCCGCCGACCGCTTCAACATGTTCGCGGGCGGCCTGGTAGCACTGGTCGAAGAAGTCGCCGAACAGCCGGATGGTGATGAATTCGGCGCCGAACATACGGGTCTTGTCGATCTTCTGCTGCGGTGTCGTCACCGGCATGAAGACGACGCCCGGCACGCCGAAATGGCGGCAGACGAAGGCGAAGCCCTGGGCGTGATTGCCGGCCGAAGCGCAGACGAAGGTCTTGCCGGCGGCACCCTGCCCGATCGCCTTGCGGAAGAAATTGAAGGCGCCGCGGATCTTGTAGGAGCGCACCGGCGACAGATCCTCGCGCTTCAGCCAGATATCGGCTCCGTAGCGGGCCGACAGATGATCGTTGAGCTGCAGCGGTGTAGCCGGAAACAGGCTGCGCATTGCCTCTTCGGCGCTTTCGACATCAAGTCTCGTCACGGGCGTGGTCCATTTCATGATTAGCCACTGCCGCTATGGCATAGGCCGACTGGCAAAAGAAAGCCCGTTTCGGCCATTTCCGGTTCCCGACCGGGAAAGCCTTTCTTAAGCCAACCGTAAATTGACGGCAGATGAACTGATTTTTACTGTCAAGAAAAATGCAATCCCCTAATATCAAGCCATGATGATCTTCAAATTTGCAAGACCGTTCGCCTGGCTGCTGCTCGCCCTCATCCTCTTCGTCACGGTTTCGCCAATCGGGCTGAGGCCGGAAACGGTCACGACGGTCGATACCGACCGCGGCGGCGCCTATGTTCTCGTCGGCCTCGCCTTCGCGCTCGCCTATCCGAAACAGTGGAAGATGGTGGCGGTGCTGCTGATCGCCGGTGCAGTCGCCATCGAATATCTGCAATATCTCGCACCAACACGCCATCCGCGCCTGCACGATGCCGGCATCAAGGCCGCGGGCGCAGCCCTCGGGCTCCTGGCTGGCTGGCTGATCAACAGGTGGCGCGAGACCAAAGCGCCAAACGCGCTTCCGCTCACAGAGCGATGATCACAATCGGGAACAGACCGCACATAATCCCGAAAGTCGAATTCGGGATCTGTCCAGACCGAAAGTGATAGAGCGTCCTTAGCGCGTCTTCCTAGATGCGCTAAGGACGCTCTAGAAACCGCGCAAATGCATTGCCCAGAAGAACAGCGGTATCGCGGCTATCGTAGTCCCCAGAACAAGTGCGACACTGGTCTTGAAGATGCGGATGCGCCGAACCTTAGTCCCATTCCAATCGTAAACCATCGTCTTACTCCCACAAGACAACACTTACTCAACTGTCGCGGCGCAATCGTTACGCCAGAAATTCCTTTGTCAAGCGATAACTTGCTTTTATGCACAATATACAAGCAGATTCAATACAGGCATATTCAAACAGGATTATGAAGGTGGTGCGGGCGAAGGGGTTCGAACCGGTACAGCCAAGGCCGAAATTTTAAAGCCACCGCCACTACTGCATCGTGCAGGGGCAACCCTTCGACTTCTCGGATACCGACGCCAAGGTGCTGGAAGAATGGCTCGAGCCGAGACCGTTCCAAAGCCTGTTAGGATTCATCCTCGTCATCGCCCGCCCGAAACAGGGCCTCATAGTCTCTACCACCGTAGAACACGTTGACGAGCTCAACCGCGTCGGTGACGTGATAGGCGATCACGGCGGAATGCTCAAACGGCACCGTTCGCAAGCCGGGCGCCAGATCATCCCGAGGACGACCGCCGTTCGGTGCATCGCCGATCTTGTGGCACCTCGCCATGATGCGCTTCACGAAGCCATCGGCAATGACGTGGCTTCGACTCATGTCGGCAATGTCGAGATAAATTTGGCGAAGGTCGCTCAGTGCCTCAGGCCGATAGATGACCTTAGCGCGCCGCATTACGGGACGCTTTTTCCTGGCCTTTCATGAAGCGGTCCATTTCCACTTCCGCCTCTTCTGCCGTCAAACTCGGGCGCGGGTCGTCCAGAGAACGGCGGATGCGGGCTCGCATCGCGTTGAGGCGTTCGGCATCCTCGAGCCGCTGGCGTTGCCACACCCGTACCGCATCACGCATCGCCTCACTCGTGGTCGCAAATTCACCGGCCTCGACCGTATCGCGAACGCTCCGCAGCATATCGGCCGTGAGGGTAATAGTCACCTTTTCCGCGTTTCGCATCGTCATCCACGTTCCTTGGTTTCTTATAAAGTATGATAAAATCATATTTTACACCAGAAAAATTGCGATGCCATCCGCATCAAAAGCGATGGTGACGAATACTCGGGATCTACGGCAATTTGCGTGATGGGCTGTGGCCTACTTCCCTGACCATGCTGTAAATACCTCCGACAACCGATGGATAGCAGTTGAGAATACCGTCTCTCTTTGTTAGCAGAGGGAACCACGCGGACGTGGTGGAATCGGTAGACACAAGGGACTTAAAACAAAATTGAGTGCACCGGCGGAAACGCCGGCTGTAGAACTGCTCAAAGTCGGGGAAACCTGTCAGATGGCAATCCCGAGCCAAGCCCCGCCAGGGGAAGGTGTAGAGACTAGACGGGCAGCACCTAAGGCAAACGCTAGGGTGAAGGTATAGTCCAGACCACAAACGCCGAAAGGCGGCGGCGAAAGCCGTAGCGGTAAGAAAATCCCTCGGCCTAGGCTATGCGGGTTCGACCCCCGCCGTCCGCACCAGCCTTCGCTCTGTTCTCTTCGGCTCGGCGAGCCGAAGAGAACAGCCAAGCGAAGGCTGTCGCGCCGTAGTTCCGTCGGGAACGAAGGCGGACTGGTTCGATAATGCTCCGGCTAGCTGCACCAGTATTGGATTGCATAGAGATCGCCGCCATCGAAGGGATTGAGTTTCCTAGAGTAGGCAGGCGGCCACGCGGGCGCATGATCTGCCCCATCGGCGCTTCCTCAAATCCACAGTCAAATATAAGGCCGCTCGACCCGTCGAGAGGCTGTAAACAAAAAGGCGCGGCGAGCCCCATGCCCGCCGCGCCTTCATTATTTCAGCGTCAAAGATCAGGCGAGCTTGGCAGCAAGCTTGGCGACGTGGGCGCCCTGGTATTTGGCGCCTTCCAGCTCGATCTCTGAAGGCTGGCGCGAGCCGTCGCCGTTGGTGATGGTGGAAGCGCCGTAAGGCGAGCCGCCCTTGACTTCCTCGGTGCCCATCTGGCCCTGGAAGGCATAAGGCAGGCCGGCAACGACCATGCCCTGGTGCAGGAAGGTCGGGATGAAGCCGAGGATGGTCGATTCCTGGCCGCCGTGCTGGGTGGCCGAAGAGGTGAAGACCGAACCGAGCTTGCCGACGAGTTTGCCGGCGAACCAGAGGCCGCCCGTCTGATCCCAGAAATTGCGCATCTGCGAGGCGACCGTGCCGAAGCGGGTGCCGGCGCCGACGATGATCGCGTCATAGTCCGCCAGTTCGTCGACGGTGGCAATCGGAGCCGCCTGGTCGACCTTGTAATAGGAAGCCTTGGCGACGTCTTCCGGAACCAGTTCCGGAACGCGCTTGACGGTGACCTCGGCGCCGGCCGACTTCGCGCCTTCGGCGACCGCATAGGCCATGGTTTCGATATGGCCGTAAGCCGAATAATAAAGAACGAGAACCTTCGCCATTTTCTATCTTCCTTGAAACAGTGGGTTGAATTTCGTGCCCGATGCGATTTCTATCAGCGCGCCTGGGCGAACACAGCCCTGCCCTCAAGAACTCAGTGTTCACCACCCGGAGACGAAAATTCGCTTGCGGTTTTCATTTCGGCAAAAATGACGCATCGCCCGAATTAAAGAGTTGGCGCATGATGTCGTCCGAAAACCGCCTGCACTTTTCGGCATCATGCTCTGGTGTTTGCAAAGCGAGCGAACGGCGCTACCTATTCCCCAGCCTCACATCACGGAACATCCCATGAGCCAAGACATCGTCGTCACCGCCGCCATGCTCGCCATCGGCGACGAACTTCTCTCCGGCCGCACCAAGGATAAAAATATCGGCCATCTCGCCGATTTGCTGACGCTTTCCGGCATCGATCTCAAGGAGGTGCGCATCGTCGCCGACGACGAGGAGGCGATCGTCGAGGCGCTGAACGCGCTTCGCGGCAAATATGATTACGTCTTCACCTCGGGCGGCATCGGGCCGACGCATGACGACATCACCGCCGATGCCATCTCCAAGGCTTTCGGCGTGCCCTGCGAATATGATGAAGCGGCAATGACGCTGCTTGCCGAGATGTACCGCCGCCGCGAGATGGAATTCACCGAGGCGCGCCAGCGCATGGCGCGCATGCCGCGGGGCGCTGCGCATATCGCCAACCCGGTCTCGACGGCGCCTGGCTTCATCATCGGCAATGTCCATGTCATGGCCGGCGTGCCGCAGGTCTTCCAGGCGATGGTCGACAATGTACTGCCGACGCTTCGAACCGGCACGCCGGTGCTCTCGCTCGCTATCGCCTGCCCTTACGGCGAAGGCGAGATCGGCACGCCGCTGACCGCGATCCAGAAAGCACATCCGGAAACCAGCATCGGTTCCTACCCACGCTATATCGGCCAGAAATTTTCGACCGAGATCGTCGTGCGCGGCCGCTCCCAGGCAGCAATCGATGCGGCCGGTGCCGAGGTGCAGGCGATGATCGACGCCATCCGCCAAAGGAAGGATATCGCCGAAAACCATTCCGCCGAGGCTTAAGGGCAACGCCGGAACTCAAAGGCCATCCTTGATCCCGATCAAGGAACAGGAGAACGGTCCGGCGCATTCCTTCCCTCGCGCAAGCCATTTCAGCGCAAGGAGAATTGATATGTCTTACAAAACCATTCTCGCCATTCTCGATACATCGGACAATAGCGGCGCGGTTGCCGATTTCGCCTTTGCCATCGCTGCTGAAAGCGGCGCCCATGTGATCGGCCTGCATGCCGAAATCATTTCCGCCGTGCCGCTGGTCGCGCCGATGGAAATCCCCGATCCCGTTGCCGTGCAGGCGCTGCAGGATATGGCGCATAGCGAAACGATTGCCGTCGAGCGCATCTTCAGGGCGAAAGCGGAGGCGGCTGGCGCCTCCTTCGGATGGCGCAGCTTTGCCACGTCAACCGGTTATGGTTCCGCGCCGCTGATCGAAAGTGCGCGCAGCGCCGATCTCCTGATCGCCTCGCAGGCCGACCCGGCCAGACCTTCCGACAGCCACGTCGACGTCGACAGTTTCCTTTTCGAAACCGGCCGGCCGGTGCTGATGATCCCCTATACCATTCGCCAGCCGAAGCCGATCAAGCGCGTGCTGATCGCCTGGAACGGATCGAAAGAGGTGGCGCGCGCAACCTTCGACGCACTGCCGATCCTCAAAGCCGCTGACGAAGTGGAGATCTTTTCGGTCGATCCGGCCGACACGGCGCTGCAATCGCCGCTGACCGCTGGCGCCGACATCGCCGCGACGCTTGCACGTCATGGCGTGAAGGCGACGCTCTCGACGGCCCAGAGTGTGGATAAGAGCGCATCGCATGTCATCGAGAACCGGCTTTCGGACAGCAGCATCGATCTTCTCGTCATGGGCGCCTATACGCATTCCTGGCTCTGGCAGATGATCTTCGGCGGCACGACCAAGACCCTGCTGCAATCGATGACGGCGCTGACGCTTTTGTCGCGTTGATTGGCTGCTCTTGCCTTTTGCCGGCAAATCCCGCTAATTGCGGCGACCGATGACAGCTTTGAGCCTCGGCCCCATCTCGCGCAGTTCCGGCTGCGCGATTTGCGTTTTGCCAATCGCCGCTTCAAGCCCATCCGGTCGCCGGCAAACGGCGTGTTGTTTTTTCATGCCGCGGAGCAGCCCGATGTCCCTTCCCGATAAAGCCTTTCCCGTTTCCTGGGATCAGTTCCACCGCGATGCGCGCGCCCTTGCCTGGCGGCTTGCCGGCTTGAATCAGACGTTCAAGGCGATCGTCTGCATCACCCGCGGCGGCCTCGTTCCGGCCGCGATCATCTCGCGCGAACTGAACATCCGGCTGATCGAGACCGTCTGCGTCGCTTCCTATCATGACTATGTGAACCAGGGCGACATGGTGCTGCTCAAGGGAATAGCGCCCGAACTTATGGAGAATGGCGGCGAAACCGTGCTGGTAATCGACGATCTGACAGATACCGGCAAGACCGCCGCCCAGGTGCGCACCATGCTGCCGAAGGCACATTTCGCCTGTGTCTACGCCAAGCCGAAGGGTGTGCCCACCGTCGACACCTTCATCACCGAGGTGAGCCAGGACACCTGGATCTACTTCCCCTGGGACATGGGCTTCACCTATCAGGAGCCGATCGCCAAGGGCGCCGGCTGATCGCCATCGATCACAGCGCGCGACCTTCGTATTTACTACTTGAAATTGTTCCAGATTTTGTCGGCGAGGTTTCCTGAATCCGCTATCGGGATCTGCACATCTATTTTATCTTGTCCTAATAGACTTGGCGACGTGCGAATCATCTCAGGTTGCGCTTAAAGCGTGCAACGAACGATGTGATATAAGGAAGCAAGATGGCGCGGTGGGGGCATATAGGAGCGGTTGTGACCGTCGGGCTGGCGGCCTTTCTGTTGCCGCTGGCGCCCGTTCTCGCTGAGCTTGCCTACATCCCCCTCGTGCGGGACTATGTCGAAAACCGGATCCGGCCAATAGTGGAAACGCCGTTGGTGCTGAAAGCCATTGCCGAGCAGAACGCGAAATTCGGCAATGTCAGCGAAATGGATATGCTGGTGCTCGATGAGACCTACCGATCGGAGGTTAATCAGCACCAGCTGCAGATGGTCAAGCTGCTGCTCGACAAAACCGTGTCGCATTACCTGAGGGAAAAACAGAACGCCTCGCAGGGCGCGGTTCTCGAATTTTTCGTCACGGATTCGCACGGACTGAATGTCGGGCAGAGCACCATCACCGCCGACTATTGGCAGGGCGACGAGGAGAAATATCTCAGAACCTTCGCCAACGGCTCCCGGGAGATCTTCATCGATCGGGCCGAACGCAATGAATCCACCCAGAATCTCGAGACGCAAGCGAGCTTTGTCGTCATGGACGAAGAGAATAGGCCGATTGGCGTCGCCATCGTCACCATCGCCATCGATGCGCTTTAAAAAGAGCTGATTTCACCGGCGAATCGGCATGCCCATTTTCGCCGGAAATGCCATCACAAGATTTGCCGCAGGATGCTTTTTTGCCATTCCGAGGTTTTCCTTAGCCGGCAACGCCTGCAAGCCATTGTAATATCAGCGCTCCCCGGCTTTCCCCAATCTCCACAGGCGCATCCACAACATGTTGTGGTTAGCAATCAATTAAAAGCCAGCCCTTGACGGAATCAGCTGTTTCAAACTTTACTGCTCCTGATGTTGCGGCGGCGACAGGACCGGAGGTAACGAGCCCGGTTCCCTTTTGAAAATTAGGACGCGGAATCAGGGCGATGGACCGGGAACGGTTCAGGCCAGACAGGACTTCTGCGCGGTTTTCAGCCTCCAAAAAAAGTGACATCGGGGCTGGCGATAATAAGCTGTTAATACTATATTTAGCGTTTGCAGCCACCATCACCACAAGATACAGGAAGGACATCTCCGGATGACACCCCTGTCACGATACGGAAACGAGACTGGCTGCACGATGACAAAGTGCCGCCGGATAGGAATTTTGCGCCTGAGGTCGTGGGGAC
Source organism: Rhizobium aouanii (assembly GCF_037002925.1). Taxonomy (NCBI): domain Bacteria; kingdom Pseudomonadati; phylum Pseudomonadota; class Alphaproteobacteria; order Hyphomicrobiales; family Rhizobiaceae; genus Rhizobium; species Rhizobium aouanii. The sequence continues at coordinate 39,620 of NZ_JBAMYD010000003.1, read as the reverse complement.
CGGGCGCCAACGCGAGGTCAAGACTATGCGCATCGAACGTCGTTTCACGAAGGCCGGCCAAGGCGCCTATGCGGATATAGAATTCCGCAAGGCGACGAGCGAGATCAAGAACCCTGACGGTTCGGTCGTGTTCCGCCTCGAGAATATCGATGTTCCGGCGCAGTTCTCCCAGGTCGCGACCGACGTGCTGGCGCAGAAGTATTTCCGCAAGGCCGGCGTTCCCACACGGCTGAAGAAGGTCGAGGAAAACGATGTTCCTTCCTTCCTGTGGCGCTCCGTTCCCGACGATGCTGCGCTGAAGAACCTGCCGAAGGATGAGCAGACCGGCTCCGAAATCGATGCGCGCCAGGTCTTCGACCGTCTTGCCGGCACCTGGACCTATTGGGGCTGGAAGGGCGGCTATTTCTCCTCCGAGGAAGATGCCTCTGCCTTCAAGGACGAGCTTGCCTATATGCTCGCCACCCAGCGCGTCGCCCCGAACTCGCCGCAGTGGTTCAACACCGGCCTGCACTGGGCCTACGGCATCGACGGCCCCGGCCAGGGCCATTTCTATGTCGATCCCTTCACCGGCAAGCTGACCAAGTCCAAGTCGGCCTACGAACACCCGCAGCCGCACGCCTGCTTCATCCAGTCCGTCGAGGACGATCTCGTCAATGAAGGCGGCATCATGGACCTGTGGGTGCGTGAAGCGCGCCTGTTCAAATACGGCTCCGGCACCGGCTCCAACTTCTCGATGCTGCGCGGCGAAGGCGAAAAACTTTCCGGCGGCGGCCGCTCATCCGGCCTGATGAGCTTCCTTAAGATCGGCGACCGTGCCGCCGGCGCCATCAAATCGGGTGGCACGACGCGCCGCGCCGCCAAGATGGTGGTCGTCGACATCGACCACCCGGATATCGAGGAATATATCAACTGGAAGGTCAAGGAAGAGCAGAAGGTCGCGGCTCTCGTGACCGGCTCCAAGGTCGTCGCCAAGCATCTGAAGGCGATCATGAAGGCCTGCTTCAATTGCGAAGGCGGCGATAACGGCGATTGCTACGACCCCAACAAGAACCCTGCCCTGAAGCGCGAAATCCGCGCCGCCAAGAAGGACCAGGTTCCCGAGAACTACGTCCAGCGTGTCATCCAGTTTGCTCGCCAGGGCTACAAGGATCTCCAATTCAAGACCTACGACACGGATTGGGATTCAGAAGCCTACCTCACGGTATCCGGCCAGAACTCCAACAACTCCGTCTCGATCAAGGACGACTTCCTGCGCGCCGTCGAGAATGATGGCGAATGGAACCTGACCGCCCGCAAGGACGGCCGGGTGATGAAGACGCTGAAGGCGCGCGATCTCTGGGAAACCATTTCCTATGCTGCCTGGGCCTCGGCCGATCCCGGCATCCATTTCAACACGACGATGAACGACTGGCACACTTCGCCGGCCGGCGGCCCGATCCGCGGCTCGAACCCGTGCTCGGAATACATGTTCCTCGACGACACCGCCTGCAACCTTGCCTCGCTGAACCTGCTGCAGTTCAAGGACAAGGCTACCAAGCGCATCAACATCGCCGATTACGAACATGCGGTTCGCCTCTGGACCGTCGTGCTCGAAGTCTCGGTCATGATGGCGCAGTTCCCGTCGAAGCGTATTGCCGAACTCTCCTACGAATACCGCACGCTCGGCCTCGGCTACGCCAATATCGGCGGCCTGCTGATGTCGTCAGGCATTCCCTATGACTCCGCCGAAGCCCGCGCCATCGCAGGCTCGCTGACCGCGATCATGACCGGCATCTGCTATGCCACCTCGGCCGAAATGGCTGCGGAGCTCGGCCCGTTCCCGAACTTCGCGCCGAACCGCGAGAGCATGCTCAAGGTCATTCGCAACCATCGCCGTGCGGCGCATGGCGAGAGCTCCGGCTATGAGGCGCTGTCGATCAACCCGGTCGCGCTGATCCATTCGGAAAACCCGGACCAGGATCTCGTCGCCCACGCCAAAGCGGCCTGGGACAAGGCGCTCGAGCTTGGCGAACAGCATGGCTACCGCAATGCGCAGGTCTCGGTCATCGCGCCGACAGGCACGATCGGTCTCGTCATGGACTGCGACACGACAGGCATCGAGCCCGACTTCGCCCTCGTCAAGTTCAAGAAGCTCGCCGGAGGCGGCTATTTCAAGATCATCAACCGCGCCGTGCCCGACGCACTGCGCACGCTCGGCTATTCGGAAAGCCAGATCGCCGAGATCGAGGCCTATGCCGTCGGCCACGGCAACCTGAACCAGGCGCCGGCTGTCAATCCGTCGACGCTGAAGACCAAGGGCTTCACCGACGAGAAGGTGGAAGCCGTCAACGCCGCGCTGAAGAGCGCCTTCGACATCAAGTTCGTCTTCAACCAGTGGACGCTCGGCGCCGACTTCCTGAAGGAGACGCTGAAGGTTTCCGACGAACAGCTCGCCGACATGAGCTTCAGCCTGCTCGACCATATCGGCTTCTCGAAGAAGGATATCGAAGCCGCCAATATCCATGTCTGCGGCGCGATGACGCTGGAAGGCGCTCCCTTCCTGAAGGCGGAACACCTGCCGGTCTTCGATTGCGCCAATCCCTGCGGCAAGATCGGCAAGCGCTACCTCTCGGTCGAAAGCCATATCCGCATGATGGCGGCTGCCCAGCCGTTCATCTCGGGCGCGATTTCCAAGACGATCAACATGCCGAACGAGGCGACCGTCGAGGATTGCAAGAACGCCTACATGCTCTCCTGGAAGCTTGGCCTCAAGGCCAATGCGCTCTATCGCGACGGCTCGAAGCTGTCGCAGCCGCTCAATTCCTCGCTGATCGAGGACGAGGACGACGAGGATGCGCTGGAGGAACTGCTGCAGGCACCCCTCGCCGCCCAGGCCGTCACCATCACCGAAAAGATCATCGAACGGGTGGTCGAGCGCGTTTCGCGCGAACGCGAGAAGCTGCCGAACCGCCGCCAGGGCTATACCCAGAAGGCCGCCGTCGGCGGACATAAGGTCTATCTGCGCACCGGCGAATTCGGCGACGGCCGCATCGGCGAGATCTTCATCGACATGCACAAGGAAGGCGCTGCCTTCCGTGCGATGATGAACAATTTCGCCATCGCCATCTCGCTCGGCCTGCAATATGGCGTGCCGCTCGAGGAATATGTCGAGGCCTTCACCTTCACCAAGTTCGAGCCGGCCGGCATGGTCATCGGCAATGACGCGATCAAGAACGCCACCTCGATCCTCGACTATGTCTTCCGCGAGCTGGCCGTCTCCTATCTCGGCCGCCACGACCTCGCGCATGTCGATACATCCGACTTCTCGAACACGGCGCTCGGCAAGGGCATCCAGGAAGGCAAGACCAACCTGCTCTCCACCGGCTGGACCCGCGGCTACAAGCCGACGCTGGTGCCCGGCACCGGCGGCGAACGCCAGGCGGCGGCCGAGCCCAAGGGTGCGGCCACCGCCGCCCCTGCCCGCGCCGCTTCCACCGGCACCGTGACCGCTTTTGCAGGCAGCGCTGCCCGCAAGCTGGAGCCAACGGTCGCCATCGCCACCTCCGAAATCGTCGCCTTCAAACGCGATTACGAAGAGCGCGCCAAGGAACTGGCGGAAGAGATCGCCGAAGAGGTGACCGAGGAACTCACCAGCGACGCGACAGCCCTCTTCTCCGACAAGGCGGCAGCCGACGCGGCAACGGCGAAATCCGAAGCGAAGAAGCGCGAAGCCGAACGCCGCCAGCGCTCGATCATGCAGGGCTATACCGGCAACATGTGCTCGGAGTGCCAGAACTTCACGATGGTGAGGAATGGGACTTGCGAGAAGTGCGACACGTGTGGTGCGACGAGTGGGTGCAGCTGAGCGGGCTTGTTGTCTAACGCGTCTCGTTGAAAGACGTCCGACACAAACTGATCGATAGTGAAAGCCGCCGACAGTCAGCTGCCGGCGGTCTTTTATTTGGCCGAGACGATCGCCACTCGTTCGAAGCTCGAGATAGACGCCGCGGTCTTCTCACTTCCCATAGCCTACCTGGTGAGGTGCAAGCAGGCTTGCAAGAACAATCGCCGCAATGTTGAATAGCGATCACGAACGCGGGGGAATCAATGCGTTACATCGTTGCTGGGATGTTGTTTCTATGCGCATTTCCTCTGTCTGCGGCGGAGATCACGCGAGAGCCGTTGGAGGGCGACACGGACCTGATCTCCGTCACAGGCGTCTTGAACGAAGGCGACGAAATCGTCTTCAGAAACCTGGCCGCTGCCTCCAGCAAGGCCCTTGTTTTTCTAAACAGCGAGGGCGGGGATCTCAAAGCCGGGATTGAGATCGGGCGCGCCATCCGCCTTCGAGGCTTTGCGACGGCCACACCGCCGGGGACCTTGTGCGCGTCGGCTTGCGCCCTGACCTGGCTTGCCGGTTCGCAGCGGTTTCTTCAGCCCGAATCCAATATCGGTTTCCATGCCGCCTATCGCGTGGTCGACGGCAAGGCCAGCGAGAGTGGTGTCGCCAACGCACTGGTCGGAGCTTATCTCAACCAGCTTGGGTTGCCCGAGACTGCCATCGCCTACGTGACGTCGGCACCACCTGAAGGCATCGCGTGGCTGACGGCCGCCAAGGCGCAGTCCGTGGGCATCACTTACGACGCGATTGACGAGGACGGACCTGATCCGGCGTCCGAGGCGAGCAAGACGTTTCCGCACGATCCCATGGGCACGGTGACGGCCTTCTACTCCGCGCTCGCCACAGCCGATGGTGAAACCGCCTCGGCGCTGGTCGTTCCGGAGAAGCGCGGCCAAGGCCCCTTCAACGAAGCGTCGATCCACACCTTCTTCGGCGCAATGTCGCAGCCGCTCAAACTCACAGGCACGGCGCTGCGCGGCAATGATGATGTCCGGGTTTCCTACGAATACGTCACCAATGACGGCCGTCGCTGCCGGGGGCGCGCCGATGTCCAGACCACCTATGTGTTTGGCAAGACTCTGGTCTCGAGGATCAAGGTGCTTGACGGCTGCTAGACAAACTACCGCGCCTCGCCCGCGGACCGGCGATGCTTACTCTCCATACCTATAGGAATTGGCATCGCATTTGTGCCACATCTTATCGCTCTCGGGTTCATCGTTGTGGCCATAACACCAGTCAACGCGATCGAGCAGTGGACCGATCTGGTCGCGTCGTTTGCAGGCCCGCTCCGTCTCGATGCCGTAGCGATCGGTGCTGCCGCGGCAGATGTCGTCCAGTCCTATCCACTGATGGATCAACCGATCCGGCGCTTTGGCTCCCTTGTCCGTGGCGAGAACCTTTCCGGTCTCGGACTCGATCTGCAGCGACGCCGTGTTCCACACGAAAGAGAATTCCGCCATCCCGGAGGAAGTCCTACCCGTATCCCGGTTTCGGGCAAACCACTCGACAATTCCTGACATTTCGCATTTTCCGGCGCAGCTGGCAGTCACGGAGCCCGGCTTGACGCTGTAGATGCGCTCCGGCCAGCGTTGGGCGAAGGCTGCCTTTTCCTTCAGGACGGCGTCTTTGTCGACCGAGTTTCCGAAGAAGGAGACCTCGTCGGCATAGACACCCTTCATAAAGGCCAACGCAGAGGCACTGTCTTTCGACCATTCGTCATTGTATCGGTTGACGAAATCAACCGCCTCCGTGGTCAGGTCGCCGGGTGCGGATGCGGTGGCCTCCTCGGAAGCGCTTGGGTCCGATGGCATGACGGCGGGTGTTGCGCTCAGCTCTGGCGCGGCGTCCGGCTGTGGCGACGTGCTTGCCGGTGGCGAGGGCATGTTCTCGGGCGTGATGATGTTCCAGTCCCGCATTTCGGCAGAGGTAAGATATCGTATGTCGTCACTGTCGATCGACAGGCTGAGCTGCAGCAAATTGGGGCTTACCCCCATATCGGTGAGATATCCGATGATCTCGCCGGTCAGCGATTGAACCGACGAGACTACCAATTTGTTGTCCATGCCGGCATCGTCGGATAGCGAAACCCGATGCACGCCGATGGAGCCCGGCTCTGCAAACCTTTCAACGCCACCGACGAAGGCGAAGGCGCAAGCCGATGCGCACTCGGCGGCTCTGATCTGGACCGTTCTTGCATTCAGCAGGCGGAGGGCCCGGCCGAACCTGATCGCGGCGACCACGTTTCCGCCGGGCGAGTCAAAGGTGACATAGTTCGGCTGGTACTGCGTATATTCGTCGACAAGCGTCATCGGATCGTCGGAACTCTCGAACACGCCTTTTATCGCCAGGGCGCGCTCTCCCGGCGCGCCGTCCAGACGTTGGTAGGAAATGGCCGCATGTGCCTCCGCGGCAAGGGCGACGAACGCCAGCAGCACCGATATGAACGAGACGGATTTCCGCATGCTTCTCCAGCCTTCGAGCACGTATATCTCTCCTGTCGTCACTCGCAGCATATCTTGCCCACCTATTGCCGGGCGATCATCGAATCCTTGCGATGAGACCGTCAGCTTTCAATGCGACCAAACCCGTGTCCATCACGAGTTTGAAGATCGACAGCTTTGACGAGAACATTTCAGACCTACCCCAACAGCATATAATCAATGCAAAAGGACCAATCTTCTGGCAAGCGGCACAATCAGAAGTGATGATACAAGGTAAACGGCGGCTCCTCGCCGCGATCGTGAGCCCCCGTCCACGCGATCCGATACGTGCCGACAATTGATGCGAGAGTTGCAGGAAAGGCAGTGAGTCTTCGGATGTTGTCCCGGCTGGTCTGCCGCTACGGTCTGACGCGGTCAGGATGCGCCGCCTGGAAGGCCGGCAGTTCGGCGCATTTGCTATCGATGTCGACGATGCGCTTGAAAGCGGTCAACTCCACTCCCCAGCGGCGGGCGTTGTAGACCTGGGGAACGAGGCAGAGGTCCGCCATCGTCGGCGCGTCCCCAAAGCTGAACGCGCCATCGGCTTTGCCGATCATGGCTTCCAGTTTGCGCAGCCCGTCTGCGATGAAATACTTCATCCATTCCTCGCGGGCATCGGGCTTATCCGTCATGCTCATCAGATGCGACACGACATGCATGTTGCAGATCGGATGGATGTCCATGGCGACCGCATATGCGAGGGCGCGGACTTTCTGGCGATCGGCAATGTCAGGTGGCAGCAATCCGTATTCCGGCCGGGTCTCAGCCAGATATTCGACGATGGCCAGCGACTGCGTCAGTGTTTTCCCGTCGATCACCAATGTCGGCACCAGCCCCTGCGGGTTGAGGGCCAGATATTCCGGCGTCCTGTGCGCGCCGTCCAACAGGTTGATGGACACGGTCTTGTAATCGATGCCCAGGAGATTGAGCGCGATGCGGACGCGATAGCTCGCCGATGATCGCCAGTAGTCGTAAAGGACGACCTCGTTCATCGCGGGTCTGCCCCGTAGTATTTTTCGACCGTCTGCTCGATCGCGCCGAAGATCGAATGGCCGGCATGATCCTTCATCTCGATGCGGACCTGATCCCCGAACTTCATGAAGGGGGTCTTCGGCGATCCGGTGTCGATCGCCTCGATCATCCTGATTTCGGCAATGCAGGAGTAGCCGTCTCCCCCCTCTTCCACCGGTTTGCCCGGGCCGCCGTCCAGCTTATTGGACACCGTTCCCGAGCCGATAATCGTTCCGGCCAGGAGATTGCGGGTTTTGGCGGCATGGGCGATCAACTGGCCGAAATCAAACGTCATGTCGATACCGGCGTTCGCCTTGCCGAACGGCTTGCCGTTCAAGCTGACCAGCAGCGGAAGATGCAGCTTGCCGCCATCCCAGGCATCTCCAAGCTCATCCGGCGTCACGGCGACCGGAGAAAATGCCGATGCCGGCTTCGACTGGAAGAAACCAAATCCCTTGGCCAATTCACCCGGGATCAGACCGCGCAGCGACACGTCATTGACGAGCATTACCAGGCGGATGGCGTCGCGTGCGGCCTCGGGGCTGGCCCCCATCGCGACGTCGCCGGTGATGACGGCGACCTCGCCCTCCATGTCGATCCCATAAGCCTCGTCGGCCATCACGATCGGGTCACGCGGCGCGAGGAAAGCATCCGAACCGCCCTGATAGATCAGCGGATCGGTCCAGAAGCTCGCCGGCATCTCGGCGCCGCGTGCCTTGCGCACCAGTTCGACATGGTTGACGTAAGCGGAGCCGTCGGCCCATTGGTAGGCGCGCGGCAGAGGTGACGTAGCGTCATGTTCGTGAAACCGGATCGTCGGCTGGGCGCCGGTCTCGACGCCTTCGGCAATCAGCGCGAGCCTCGGAGCCACATGCTCCCAGTCGTCGAGTGCTGCCTGCAATGTCCGGGCGATATGACCGACCTCGGAACAGCGGGTCAGGTCGCAGGAAACGACGACGAGCCGGCCGTCCCGCGTGGAGTCTTTTAACGTTGCAAGTTTCATGTCCGAAATTCCGTGCCGGAGGATGACTTCACCTGATGCATCACTTGATGCCCCTCACTTGATACCAGGGGTTCCGTCGAACTTGCGTTCCAGGCCGTCCCAGCATTCCAGGTAATCATCCTGCAGCGTCTCGAGCTCGGCTGCGTATTTCGTCAGTTGCTGCGGGTACCTGGTCTCGAACATGAAGGCCATGGTGTGATCGAGCTTCACCGGTTTGAGCTCGGTATTGGATGCCTTTTCGAAGGCGAGCGCGTCCGGCCCGTGGGGAAGCATCATGTTGTGCAGGCTCATGCCACCAGGCACGAAGCCCTCCTCCTTGGCGTCATACTGGCCATGGATCAGGCCCATGAATTCGCTCATGATGTTGCGGTGGTACCAGGGCGGCCGGAACGTGTGCTCGGCGACCAGCCAGCGCGGCGGAAAGATCACGAAATCGACATTCGCCGTGCCGGCATCTTCGGTGGGCGCGGTCAGAACCGAAAAGATCGACGGATCGGGATGATCGAAGCGGATGGCGCCGATCGGCGAAAATGTCCGCAGGTCGTATTTGTAAGGGGCGTAATTGCCATGCCAAGCCACCACATCGAGCGGCGAGTGGCCGATATCCGTGACGTAGAATTTTCCGCACCACTTCACATGGACGCGGCACGGCGTTTCCTTGTCCTCGAATGCGGCGACAGGTGTCTTGAAGTCGCGCGGGTTTGCCAGGCAGTTGGCGCCGATCGGCCCGCGGTCCGGCAGCGTGAATTTCGCGCCGTAGTTCTCGCATATATAGCCACGCCAGACCGTCTGCTCGCCGCCCTTCAGAATCTTGAACATCATGCCGCGCGGGATGAGGCATATTTCCAGGGGCTCGACGTCCATGATCCCCATTTCGGTGAACACTCTGATGGCGCCGAGCTGCGGCACGATCAACAGTTCACCATCGGCATTGAAGAAGTAATCGTCGACCATGTCCTCATTGAAGACATAGGCATGGGCGGACATGCCCACCTGGGTGGTGGCATCGCCTGCCGTGGTGATGGTCCGCACCCCTTCAAGGAATGTCAGCCTCTCTGCGGGCGCGGGGATGGGGTCCCAGCGAAGCTGGCCGAGAGGAAGCGAATGTTCGTCGAGGCACGGCGCCGTTTTCCAGAGCGGATAGGACGCGTTGGAGAAGCGGCGGGTATGACGCACGCTCGGGCGGATGCGATAAAGCCAGGACCTTTCGTTGGTCCCGCGCGGCGCGGTGAACGGCGAGCCGGAAAGCTGCTCCGCATAAAGACCGTAGTTGCATTTCTGCGGGCTGTTCTGGCCTTGCGGCAAGGCGCCGGGGAGCGACTCGGTTTCGAAGTCATTGCCGAACCCCGGCATGTATTTCAGCGTGTTTGCCGTCGCGGCTTCACCATCCGACGTCTGGATCGATGTCTGGTCCATGCTCACTCCTCCCCGAAAACTCCAGCGCCGCGCGTCTGAAAGATGCGCGGCGCTAGTGAGTTTACTCCGCTGCAGTCCCGATGACACCACGCTTGATCTGATCGGCCTCGATCGACTCGAAAAGAGCCCGGAAATTGCCTTCGCCGAAGCCTTCGTCGCCCTTGCGCTGGATGAACTCGAAGAAGATCGGGCCGATGACGGTCTTGGAGAAGATCTGCAGCAGGATTTTCGTCATGCCGCCATTCACCACACCTTCGCCATCGATGAGGATGCCGTGCTTCTTCATGCGTTCGACAGGTTCGCTATGGCCGTTCACGCGTTCATAGGACATATCGTAATAGGTCTCCGGCGGACCCGGCATGAAGCGAAGGCCATTATCGGCAAGCCTGTCGGTGGCGTCGTAAATATCCTCCGTTCCAACGGCGATGTGCTGAATGCCCTCGCCCTTGTACTTCCTCAGATATTCCTCGATCTGGCTGGTGTCGTCCTTCGATTCATTCAGCGGAATGCGGATTTTGCCACAGGGCGAGGTGATGGCGCGGCTGACCAGACCGGTGATGCGTCCATCGATGTCGAAGAAGTGGATCTGCTTGAAATTGAACAGATTGCGGTAAAAATCCCACCACTTGTCCATGTTGCCGCGAAAGACATTGTGCGTCAGATGGTCGAGATAATAGAAGCCGATGCCTTCAGGATGCGGGTCGCGCTCGCCGAGCCAATCGAACTCGGCCTCGTAAGCCGATCCCTTGGCACGATAGGTCTCGACGAAATAGAGCAGCGAGCCGCCGATGCCGACAATCGCCGGCACGTCGAGCGCCTTGTCGTCCCCTTCATAGGGAACAGCACCTTTTGACACTGCGTGGTTAAACGCATGCTTAGCGTCGACGACGCGCCAGGCCATCGACGGGGCGCAGGGACCGTGATTTGCGACGAAACGCGCGGCATGGCTGCCGGGTTCGGCGTTCAGCACATAGTTGATGTCACCCTGTCGCCAAACGGTGATATCTTTCGTCTTGTGCCTGGCGACCACGACGTAGCCCATGCGCGTGAAGAGCTCGCGCAGCGTCTCGGGCTCGGGATGGGCGAATTCGACGAATTCGAAGCCGTCGGTGCCGGCCGGATTGTCGGCGGTGATTTCCGAGGGCGGCGCGTCATGCGGGAAAGGACCCATTTTCTTTCCTCCAGAGGAGATTGCATTTGATATGCAAAGTGTGGCCCAAAACGCGTGCAAAGTTCTTGCATTCTTTACGCTCCTGGAAGAGATTATGCACGATCCGTGAGTGTTTTGGAGATTTCGTGCAATGGATGAGCCGCTCGACAAATTGGATTTGCGCCTGCTCCAGGAACTTCAAAAAGACGGCAGGTTGACGAACAACGAGTTGGGTGAGCGGATTGCGCTTTCACCTTCGCAATGCTCGCGCCGGCGCACGAGACTTGAGGCTGAAGGATATATCCGCAGCTACCGCGCTTACCTCGATCGGCAGAAGCTGGGTCTCGATATGCTGGTGGTCATTTCCGTGACGCTTGCGACCCACAACAGAGACAATGCCCGCCGATTTTCCCAGCTGATCAACGGACTGCCGGAAGTGCTCGAAGCCTATGCTTTGACCGGTGAAATGGACTATCACCTGACGGTCGCGACCCGCGGGCTCGCCGACCTCTCGAAATTCGTCAACGACGTTCTGTTGCCCCACGAGTCGGTGCAGCAGGTGAAAACGTCGATCGTGCTCGACACGCTGAAGACATTCGAAGGTTTTCCGGTGCTGATGCCGGGCCACTGATGTCGACGGCATCGCCCTGCGCAGTCATATCTAGATCGGCAGTTCGGTCGAGAATTTCAGCTCGCGCAGCACGAAGCTCGAGACAACCGTGCGCACATGCGGGTTGCGCATGAGATAGCGGGTCATGAAGGCTTCATAGCTTTCCACGTCGCTTGCCCGGATCTTCAGCATGTAATCGAAGGCGCCTGACAGGGCGTAGCACTCCATGATCTCAGGCCGCTCCAGCACCACCGCAGCGAAAGACGCCACCGCCTCTTCGTGGTGATCCTCCAGCGTGACATGCGCGATGACGCAGAGCTTGAGATCGAGTTTGCCAGGATCGAGCAATGTCACACGCTTGCGGATGACGCCGTCGGCTTCCAGTTCCTGGATCTTCCGCCAGGCCGAGCTCTGCGACATGCCGGCCATTTCCGCCAGGTCGGCCAGCGACAGGCTGCCGTCGGCCTGGACGAGCTGCAGAAGCTTACGGCGAAAATTCCCAGGTTCTTTCATTTTCCGCATCACATTCGGGAAGATTTGCCACCATTATGGCGATTGCCAGCATGAAAGAAAAGAAAATCCTCCAAACTCGGATCATAATGGCAGCAAAAGCGCCGTTCTCGGGAGGATCAGCCTATGACCAAGGAAAGCAGCTACACCGCCAAATTGCCCGGCCCGGATGGTCTCTATGACTACACCCCGGATGAAGATTCGATCTGGGGCGAACTCTACCGGCGTCAGATGACGCTGCTTTCCGACATGGCCTGCCGCGAGTATCTGGACGGCGTCAAGATGCTGGGGCTCAAGCCCGACAAGGTGCCGCAGCTTCTCGACGTCAACAGACGCCTGAACGAGACCACCGGCTTCGGTGTCGAAGGCGTGCCGGCGCTCATTCCGCCCTCGCGCTTTTATGAACTTCTGTCGCAAGGCAAATTCCCGCTTGCAACCTTCCTGCGCCGTCGCGAGCATATCGACTATATCGAGGAACCGGACCTGTTTCACGAGGTTTTCGGCCATTGCCCCATGCTCACCAACCAGAGCTATGCCAATTTCGTCCGGCATTTCGGCGAAACGGCCGTCCGGCTCGGCAAGGGCTATTCCTGGCATCTGTTCCGGATCTTCTGGTTCACCGTCGAATTCGGGCTGATCAATACGCCGCAGGGACGCCGCTGCTTCGGCGCGGGCATCGTCTCGTCGCCAAGCGAGGCGAAGGCGGCAATGGAAGGCAAGGCGTGCGAATTCCGGCCGTTCGATCTGCTGAGCGTGCTCCGGACGCCCTACCGGATCGATATCCTCCAGCCGATCTACTATGTCATCGACAGCTTCGCCGACCTCGAGGCGATCGTGGAGCAGGATATCGAGGCCACGATCCTCAAGGCAAAATCGCTGGGTGATTTCGCCCCCGCTTTCGAAGCCAAGGCTTCGTGAATCGCGGATGATAGGGCGGTTTGCCTCGCCGCGATGCGGCGAGGCAACAGTCTTGCGAGCACTACTGCATGACCGCCGCGAACCGCATCCACTTGGCGATCGAGTCGATCGGTGAGTTGTCCGGCATCTTGAGAGGGCTCTGGGTGGGCGTGAACCCACGCGAAAGAGCCGAGTCCGGATCCGCAAGCAGCACGCCCACGAAGGTCGACGCCACGAGACAGCTCCCGACTTCGCCCAATCGATTTCCGCCTGCAGCCTCGGCTTCGGCCAGAATGTAGAACCAGAGCGGTGTACGCTCGTGGAAACGCGATGCAGTACCGGCGAGGAAGTTCTGCAGATCGGGTTTCGCGGCGAACAATGCCGAGACATCCTGGATCGGCGAGGACTGCACTGCGCCAATCTGGTTGAGATGCTTGTGTAAAGCCTGACCCGTCGGAAGCCTGAGATTGTAGCCCCGACGAAGGTTCCTCCTTGCCAGGTTCTTGAATAAATCCTTAAGCTGTTGGTCGGTCTGGTCTTCACCCTCCTTGAACAGCGTATGCAATGGCGGAGCAAGTTCCGTATCAATCCTCCTGGCAAGACGGGCGGGCTCCCCATCGCCCGCATCATGGGGATCGGCTCCCGTAAAGCGCGTCCAGTCGATAATCCAGTTCTTGGGCAGCTTCTTGTTGTCATCCAGCCTGCCGCCGCCGCCCGTGAATTCGAAAAGCAACCTCAAGGTGGCGCGCGGTAGAATACCTGTGCCCGGCCGCCCAAAGTTCTTGTTGTAGTCATAGAAGGTTCTGACCATGGAATGACCGAACCGATAGGCTGCGGTGGAGAACTCCAACGGCAGAGCATTGCCGAGCCGGGTATTCTGCCTCCGCGCATCGAACTCGGCTCTGAACTTGAAGAAGTGAGATGCCCGATCATTGACGACGCGGTCCACCACAACCGGATCGCAAACGCCTTTGAGATATCCTTCGACAATCAACCATTGGTAATGAAGTCTTGTCAGAGCCTGCGCCGAGCTGAAATCGGCGATCCAGCCCGTGTCATGGGATGCAAGATAGTCGACTGCCTTGTTATGAAACCGGAGGAAGCTCAGATGGAACTGCGCGACGACGAGATTTTCATCGTTGCGATTATCCCCGATTATCGCGCGCTGGGCCAAGGTATCAGAGAATTTCTGAAACGCCTCGGGAGTCATCGCGGCTTCCGCCAGACGTAAAGCCGCCTCCCGGACAGACGACTGGACCTGGCCATAGCGAGGAAGGTCGCGATGTTCGTCGAGGTTGTCTGGAAGTGGCCCCGGATCGACGGCTGTCCCGACACGCATTTTGTTTGTCAACGTGGGGTGGCGAAGGCCGGAGATCACTTTGACAACATCTGCATCGATCCCCTCGCCGACTGCAGATCCGCCGTAGACACTATCCAGATCGAAGCGGGGCGAGCGAGCATTCCTGAACTGGCTCTCCACTGTCGACGAGGCGACAGGCGGGTGAGCGTTGACCATGCTCGAGATCGCCCCTTCGCGATCAGTTCGGGCCGTCAGCTCGTGATCCAGGAATTGTCCCCAATATGTGAACACAGGCGGGAGCGTGGAATCTTCCGTCGGATCCTCGCTCGTCGGCGTCGCGACAACATCGATCATCATTTCGCCGAGTTCATCGAGCTCCCCAAGCGTTTCCGCCGTGTTGGGAAGGTAATTCTCCGGCGCATCTAATGGCGGAACGAAATAACCGAAGTCAGCTTCTTCATCGACCGCGACGTCACCCGTCGCTGGCCGCCCGGCCCGAACGCTCGGCCCTGGAACTGCGCGCTCTTTCTCCGCACCCCCGTGCGATTGAAAAACGATTGCCATTGGCAACACCCTCCGTTTTCCAGCCCGCGGGATAATTCATACACCTAGAACGCGAAGTCAACTAATCATATTGGGCTATTATTCATCTTAAAGTTGGTAAATTACCCGTAAACCCAGTCGATATCTGTGCGGATTCAGCGCACTCGTTTTGTGGGCATCGTACCCCCTGCCCCGCGGTTGGCGCCTCGGTGTAAGCGGTGCCACAGCCGGCATCGCCGGCGCTTTTCGCGGCAAGTCCTTTATTGCACGGCAGTATCGATAATCGGACAGGCCTCCTCACGCACAGAAATGACGAGGAAATCCAAAGGGAAGGAGATGCAGAAGTATAGGCTGCCTGAAAAGCAATGAAACGCCGGCGAACGACCGCTAGAATTTTGGTTTGCTAACTCAACAATAAGATGTATATTTGCCGCCGAGATTTCGGCCAGGGGAAGTACATCCCGAAATCGAGCTACAAGGTACAATTTATTATGCTTGCTTGCCGAACGCTCCAATTTTCGGTTGGCAAAGCTTTGTGTTCTCGAGGCAAGTCAGCGGAAAAAACATCTGGTCAATCCGCATCGATCTACCTTTAGGGCCGCCGCTGTCCCGAACGCGAGTTTCGGCTCGATTAACGGTTATGCCGCGCCAAGCTTGCGGCTTTTGTATTGCTTTGAAACCTGAAAGATGGGGGGAGAGTTGGTATCATGGCGAAATCAACACGAGGCAGGGCCAACGCACCGGGCGATGGCACATCGGGTCTTGGCATGGTGATGCGATTTACACCCAAAGCAAGGAGCGAGGGGGTACAGCAACTCGAAAAAGGCGGCTTCCGTGTCGCGTCGTCCAAAGATTTTCGCAGCGCCGTGGCGGTGCCAAATGATTTCGATGGCGCTGATGTTCAGTACTTCGAACGTTTCGGAATCGCAATTGTGCGCCGGGACGGCGAGAGACTGAAGCCCATGTTGCAAAATGCCATGCAGCGGAAGGTGATCAGCGCGGCTCGGCCGGAGCGATCCTATCGTGCCCTCGGCGGCCCGCTGACGAAGCGGCTAGACCTCGCACAGGGAACGGTGGGCGGCGTTGCAACCTCTTTGGACCGTGACTACCTGCTCGGCTATCGTGACGCAGTGAACGAACTGGTCGATCGCTTATTGGGCAAAAAGGGGCCAGAGGGGCTTGTGGCCCGAGCTGCCTTTGACGAGACCAGCAACACTTGGGGACTGCAGGCTATCAGGGCTATCGAAGGTGAGCTGAGCGGGGTCGGCATCAAGGTGGCGGTGCTGGATACCGGATTTGACGAAACTCATCAGGATTTCGTCGGCCGTTCAGTCACCAAGAAGCTCTTTGCAACACGTAGTTCCGAAGGCGATGTTCACGGTCACGGAACGCATTGCATTGGGACGGCATGCGGTCCATTGCGACCGACCAGCGGCCCACGTTACGGCATCGCCTATGAGGCGGAAATCTACGCTGGAAAGGTGCTGGGCGACGACGGCTTCGGTACTGACCGGTCGATCATTGCCGGCATGGAATGGGCGCTGGACGAGGGCTGCCATGTTATTTCGATGTCGTTAGGCGCTGCAACGCAAATTGGAGATGCGCCGAGTGACGACTACGAGCAAATTGGGCAGGTATGTTTAGACGCCGGAACCTTAGTTGTTGCCGCCGCTGGCAACGAAAGTTCCCGTCCTCAACAGATTAACCCAGTTGGTTCTCCGGCGAACGCGTCCACGATCCTGGGAGTTAGCGCCGTGGATCGCTCCTTCGCGCCGGCGTCGTTCTCGTGCGGCGGTTTGAATCCTGGTCAGGAAGTGGACATTGCCGCTCCTGGCGTCGATATATTTTCGAGCTTGCCCGATGATAAGTATGACCGATGGGATGGCACCAGCATGGCGACCCCACATGTCGCCGGCGTCGCGGCTCTTATTGCTCAGTCTGATCCGAAGTTTCGCGGATGGGCGCTATGGGCGCGCTTGATTCAGCTTACAAAGCCTCTATCTTCCCCTGCTAGGGATGTTGGCAAGGGCCTGCTCCAGGCAAGAGGAAGCGGCGAGGTATGACGACCGATAAGATTGAAGTTACCATTCGGATCGACAAAAACGGTGCCCGCAGTTTGGGAGAGGTCGTTGGCGACTTGAAGTCGCAAGGCCTCGAACAGGTGCAAAGCCACGAGCGCTTCATGATTGTCAACGGTAGTGTCAATCCTGACGCGCTCGATGCGCTTCGCGCGGTAAAGGGAGTCGCTTCAGTTCGGCAAGATGCCGCATACAAGACTCAAGCGAACTGATCATGCAGGCGGCACGGCCTGTGCGCAGGCGCTGAGCCGCAGGTCGTCAGTGACAAGCAGAGAAGGGTGGGGGTTTTCAACATATTCCCCCTCACTTCGGCGTGGCCGAACTTCGATTGACGAAGTCAACCACGACCCCTGGCTTGACCATGCCAGCCAGCTCTTCGACATCCCAATTCGTCAGCCGCACGCAGCCATGCGAGCCCACCTTGTCGATGAGCTTCGGCTCAGGTGTCCCATGTATTCCATAGGTCGGTTCGGTCAGGTCGATCCAGACCGTACCAACAGGACCGTTCGGCCCTTTCGGGATCGTCAGGACCTTGTCGTTCTTTCCCTGCTTGAAGTTGCGCTTCGGGTCATATCTGTAGACCGGCATCCTCGCGACACCCTTGACCTTGTGCTTGCCTGACGGCGCCGGATTGTCTTCGCTTCCGATCGTTGCTGGATAGACTGCAAGCAGCGATCCATCCGCCGCATAGGCGAGTACCTGCCCGGTCTTCCTGTCCGCCTCGATCCTCTTGACCTTTCCTTCCTTTGGAGGACCCGCGTTCACCACCCACACCGTGTCGCCAGGAGCAAACTGCGAAGCCGGGTTGAGTGCATGCACGAGGTCGATACCCATGTGGAACCGCTCGGATAATTTCTCAGCAACGCTCGTATATCCCAAGCTCTGCATCTTTGCCTTCTCGCCATAGTCTTCAGGGATCTTGTCAACGAGACCCGCGGCATCCTCTGGCGAGACGACATGGCTTTCAACGATCGGGGCAACGATAGGGGTATTGCCTTCCAGACGGGCGGCGACCTCTGGACCCAGCATCCCATCGACAGACAGATTGTTCATCGCCTCGAAGCCGGCCACGGCCTTGTCGACATTTTCGCCGGAGAGGCCATCGATCACGCCGGGAGACGAGCCTGCACGGTCGAGCAGAACCTGAAGGCGGACGATCGCCGGGTCTGGATCTCCCGGCGCCGGCTTCTCAGTCCCAATGGACATAATCGACGCAGTATTGATGTCTTCGGGTCGGAGCTCCCGCGCGGTGGCGCCGCCAACGGAGAAGGCCAGAGCGAGCAGCGACATCGGCAGGGCTATTTTCATGGACGACAAATGGCCGGCGCAGCAACTTGTTCCAGTGCGAACCGAGCCAGGCAGGTGTTCACGATGATTTCAATGTCCAGTCTCTGCAAATTCAGTACAACGGCCATTCGATCCGAAGGAGCTCGTGAATGCCACGCGAGAGCGTCAATGACCTGATGGCCTTTCTGGCGGTCGCCCGGGAGAAGAATTTTACGCGAGCGGCTGCGAAGCTGGGCGTGTCTCAATCGGCGCTCAGCCACATTGTCCGCCAGCTCGAGACGCGGCTCGGAATCCGGCTTCTGACCCGTACCACGCGGGCAGTTTCGCTCACCGACGCCGGGGAGCGGTTGTTCCAAGGCGTGGGACCGCACTTCGACGAGATCGATGCTCAACTCGACGCTCTCACCGAGCTCCGGGACAGGCCCGCGGGGAACATTCGCATCACGGCATCCGATCACGCGATCAAATGGATCATCTGGCCGAAACTCCAGCGCTTCCTACCGAACAACCCTGACATCAAGGTGGAGCTGATACGCGAAAACGGGCTGTCTGACATCGTGACCGAGCGCTTCGACGGCGGCGTCCGAATGGGGGAGCAGGTGGCGAAGGACATGATCTCCACACGCATCGGCCCTGATTTCCCTTTTGCCGTCGTCGGGACGCCCTCTTATTTCGACGGCAAGGGAGTTCCGGAGCATCCACAGGACCTCGTCCGCCATAACTGTATCAACGAACGCCTGCCCACATATGGCGGCTTCTGGGCATGGGAGTTCGAAGACAACGGGAAAGAGATCAGGATCAGGGTCGAGGGACAGCTTGCCTTCAACAACGCCTATCAGAGTGTGGAAGCGGCGCTGGATGGGCTTGGCCTGGCATACGTTCCGGAAGACGTCGCTCTTCCTCATATCGCGGAAGGCCGTCTGAGACGCGTGCTGGAAGCCTTTTCGCCACACTGGGATGGCTACCATCTCTACTATCCCAGCAGAAGGCAGTCCTCTCCGGCTTTCGTGGCGCTCGTGGACGCCTTGCGCCATCGAGCTTGATAGACATCTTCCTTTTCTTGGGCGCCCTTTGAGTAGGGAACGCTGACGCGCAGGGATCGCTTTCGGTGGGGCGCTAAATTGAACGCCCATCGGTGACCCTCTCAATGAATTATCTTTGACTGCTTCTCCGCATGCGAAATTCCATCGAGCGTCGCCATAAGCTTTTCGAATTCGCTCAAGACTCGATTGAACTCGGCGTCCTGCATGGCGGCGATTTCCGATATCGTCGAGGACACGGACTCAATCAGCGTGTCGATCCAAACGCAGCGCTCGGCCGGGACATGGCCGAGGACCTGCTGCCTATGCGTCTTCAGCTCGCGCAGAATGCGAACGATAAGAGCGCCACGGTCCGCCCTGCTCAAGAACGGAAGCCTTATCTGCGCCTGCTGGATTTCCGTTATCAGCGTCGTCGCCATCCCCGATCTCCGACGTTCGAATGCAACCCGGTATCACAACCACAGCGTTTGCAACATGGACTTTGGTCTGAGTGACCATATCGGTGCGGTTCTGTACGTTCTTCGCCGCCGCAGCCAATCGATCAATCCCTCGTTGCGACGAGATCTGAAGTGTCGCAGCTGCGCCTTGGTCCTTCCCATGGTTGATAAGTATTGTCCTCCGGGCGATACGACCTGTAGCGAGCAGCGCACCGAGCCGCCGCCTGTGCATTCACCTTCGTGGCGACGCCTTCATCGGCTTCGGCGACGATCTTCTGGAACGGCGAAGAGCACTCGCGGGTCCCGCCGCTATAGGATCGATAGCTATTGGTCGCAGGGTCGAAGGAACGGTAGCGTTGCGTGCACCAAGCAAGGTGCTCGGCGGAAAGCTTTGGCTGCGGTGTCTGGAGTTTGGCTGTTGACGGGCGAGCGGAAACCGGCTTCGCCCTTGAGGTCGTGATAGCAGGCGCCTCGGTGACGTAGCTCGAGTAGAGAGGCGGAATTCGCTCGTAGTGCTGCTGCCGGATATCGACTTTCACCGGTGTCGTCGTCCACAGATCGTGTGACGTCAGGTCTTTGAAGGCTTGAGGTTCTGAGTCCGCGACGACATAGGACGCGACAGATGCGGCAGCCATGCAGGCCCCGACCGAGCTCAAGATTCCAAAGACGACGGATGCGACGGCTTTCATTGTCCTGCCCCCTGCTGCTGAGCCTGCGGGACCCAGACGCGGCCGGCGGTGCTATCATGTCGGTCGCCGATGGCGACAAGCACGGCGACAATGCCGGCGATTGCCAACAGGATGACGATCAGCGGCACGGCCAGACCTGCGGATTTCTCTTCGGAATAGATCATGTTCCCTCTCCTCGAACCCGGCGGCAGTCGCCGCCGGGCACCGGCCGTTATGCCGAGATGATGTAGACGATCGTGAATGCAGAAGGATCGACGATGACGATCCGGCCGTCCGCGAGGAGGAAGAAACGGTAGGCCTTGTACTGCGGTACGATCTCCACGATCCGCGGCGGCAGCGGCTCGAGCCTGATCTTCTTCGGAATGGTCGTGCCGACCGAAACCGTGAAGTCCACCTCCCGCACCGGCTCGACCTGAACTTCCTTCACCACCTGGCGGATTTCCGTCTGCTGCTCGACGGAGATGTTCACATTGGTCGTGTTGTTCGTCTCGGTCTTCGTGGTGTTCTGAGTGTTGCTGTCGACGGATGTGTTGTTGGTCTTGCTGTTCGACTGGGTCTCAGTCGAGCCGCTGGAAGACTTCGCGTCGCCGGACTTCTGGGTCTCGCCGGAGCCGGTCGATGTGCCGGTGTCCTGGCTGCCGGCAGGCTTCTGGCTTTCCGTCGAGGACTGCCCCGACTTGGAAGACTTCGAAGCATCCGGGCTTCCGCCGGAGGTGTCCGTGCCTGCGACGCCGGAGCCGGTTTCGGTCGAGCTTCCGGACTGCGTCTTGGCACCGGGCTGAGTTGTCGTCTGACCTGAGGAGCCATCCGTGGAGGTTCCGGTCGACGCCCCCGACGAGTTTCCGTCGGAGCCGGAAGGTTGCTGCTGCGCATCCTGGCTACTCGATGCTCCTGCGCCACCCGAGGAGGTGGCGCCCCCCGCATCCGGTTGCTGGGTCGCACCACCGCTGGACTGGTTGTTTTGGGCAGCACCCTTCTTGGGAAGGATCGGTGCATCCTGCGCGGAGGCGGAAATGATACCGACCGGCGAAACGCCGATCGAGAGTGCCGTCATCAGCACGGCGAGTGTCTTGGTCTTCATAACAATCTCTCTGCTTTTTTGGCCGCACGACGGCGCTTCCGTCTGTCGTGCGGCGGTTCTCAGGTTTTAAGATGATTTCCGGAACAATGACGCGGCAATGGCTGCGTCGCATCAGGTCACTTGATGACCTGGATCGCCTTGCGGGACGACGGTTCGACGATGACACGTTCATCATTGACCACCGCATAAGCATAGGTCGGATCATCCGGAATAGGCGTCACGACGACCGTCTCCGGCAGGGGCTGGCCGACGACAATCTTCTCCTTGACGACCACGCGCGCCGATGGTGCCGGAGCCTCGCGGACATAGGTGACGACCTTTTCTGGCGGTGGATCGATTGCAGTGCCAACAACGGCGCCGGCAACGCCGCCAACAGCTGCGCCGACGGGGCCACCGACGATTGCACCGGTGACAGCACCACCGGCAGCACCATTGACGGTCGACGACTGGGCGAATGCGACGCCCGACATGAGGGTCGCGGCAGTTGCCGCACCGACGATAAGCTTGGAGAGCATTTTCTCCTCCTTCTGTTTCGAGGCGGCCTTCGTGACCGCTGGCAAACCAACTAGCTGGAGGCAGGGTCGTTCCACGCCCCGGACCTCAGTCCGATGGGTCCCGGCCTTTGGTCCCAAGACCCATTTCAATATCGGTCACCGGCGCTAATTGCGGATCGGAAGGCCCTGTGGTCGCGGGCATTGAGGAGACTGAAGGAGATGGGAGGAGACTGAAGGAGATGGCACGATCCAACCGTCGGGAGGCGGGACGCAGGCGCCTGGCGATGCGCCTGCCGCAGATGCGCAAGCTGATCATGGAAACCCGCGACCCGTGGCAGCTCCAGCTCTTCGAAGCCTACCAGATGGCCGTCGAAGCACGCGACGCGGTTAGACGGCAACGGTTCAATCCGAACCTTGTGCGGGAATATGACGAGACCTGCTCGGAGATAGAACGGCACGTCATCCGCGCAAATAGACGAAGCTTCCTACGCCAATTAGCTGAGGTTCGGCGAGCCGTCAGACCTCTGCGGACAGAAACTTCTGGACGCTCCATTTGGAAAGCATGCGAACGGAGGCGTCGGGCCTGCCGAAGAAATAACCCTGCCCCATCTCGCATCCGAGCCGTTGCAGTGCTTCGGCTTCCGGCTCCTCTTCGACGCCTTCGGCGACTACCTGCAGTTTCAAGCCGTGCGCCAAAGAGATGATCGCCCGCACTATTTCGAATATGCTTGGATTGCCGTTCATTCGCCTGACGAAGGACTGATCGATCTTGAGCTTGTCGAGAGGAAGATCGGCAAGATAGCTCATCGACGAATAGCCGGTTCCGAAGTCGTCCAGGGCAATGACGACTCCTGTTTCGCGAAGCGCACGCATCTTCGCGATCGAGGGTCCACCTTGATCGAGGAAAGTGGATTCCGTCAATTCGAGACATAAGCGGGAAGAAGGAAGCCCACTGCGAGACAACGCGTCCCTCACGTCGGCCTCGATGTCGGACCGCTCGAACTGAAGTGCCGATACGTTGACTGCGATGCTGAGCTCGCTAGGCCAAGCGGCCGCCTCGGTGCAGGCTTCAAACAGCGTCCAGCGGCCGATATCGCAGATCAGGCCAGAGGATTCAGCAATCGGGATGAACTCGGCCGGAGATATCAATCCGAACTCCGGATGGCTCCATCGGATCAAGGCCTCGGCGCCGACAAGGCGCCCGCTCCTGAATTCGATCTGCGGCTGGAACAGCAGGAAGAACTGCCGGTTCTGGAGAGCATCGCGCATGTCCCGCTCCAACCGGCGCGACCGCGCCTGGCGAACAGCGGTAGACGGGTCGAAAGGGGACCATCGTCGCCCCGGGGCGGCCTTCGAGGCATCCAGCGCAGATTCAGCGGCAGTCGGAAGAGCGCCGGGGGCCGCGTCGCCCGAGCGAGCTATTCCGAGGCGGACCGAGACCGGAACAACCGCGCCGCGGAGCAATATGGGCTCCTCGAACAGCCGCAAAAGACCATCGGCCAAATCGTCGATCTGACGTTCACCGGTCGCGAAGGTGGCGATGCCGAAATGGTCGCCGTCCAATCTTGCCAGCAAATCGTCGGCGAACGCATTCCCCAGCCTTGTCGCCACGGCTTTCAAAAGCTCGTCCCCAGCGTCGCGACCAAGAGTGGCGCAAAGCGACGAGAAACGCTCGATATCCACCACTGCGACGAGGACATCGCCTTCAAGGGCGGCCAATCGAGACGCGAATTCCCGACGATTGAGCAGTCCGGTGAGTTCGTCCAACTCGGACAGCGTCTTCAATCGTTGTTCATATTCACGTCGCGCGGTGACGTCTCGTATGATCAGGCAGCCGGCGAACCGCGACCGCGCCGCCGTGGCGCGTGCATCCGTCTGTTCGGTTGGCGAAATCGTGATGGACGCCTCGTAATGGACGGCCTGCAAACCACTGTTGCCGGTGAAGTCGGCGAGCGCGGTGTGTATTTTGCCTGGTTCAGCATCGTGCTCTGAAACCAGCCTCTGCAACATGCCGATGATGGCGGTGTCGGCGCCATCGAGAAGTGAGGCGCCGATATCGGCTCGCAACAGGGCTTTTGCGGATTCGCTCACCTCGACGATCCTCAGATCGCCGTCGAATGCAACGACGCCGTCCGAACTGTCGGCAATAATCCGTCTCATGAGGCGTCTGGTGTTTCGAGCTTCCGTGTTGGCAATGGCAACAAGCATTCGGCCGAGGTCGACGCGTTCGTTCAGCGCCAACATCCACGCGAGCAGGAGCATCGACCACGGCACTGCTGTCCCGACGAGAAAGCCGTACCGCGACTGTAGCAGGAATGCGCCGATTTCGCCGACGATGACCATGGTCAGCCCTGCTGCCGCCATCGTGATAATTCCGGTCGAGCGCCCGCTGATCACACCGACAATAAGCAAGACCGCAAACAGGAGCTCCAGCGGTGCCTGATCGAGCATTCTCAGGAAGCGGTTCTGGAGCAGCGTTTCCGCGGCAAGCACGTGAATGAGCGGGCCGGCAATGGCTCCGTATACGGGAACGGCGAAAATGTCTTTCAGCTCGGTCGCAGATGCTCCCACGACAATCGAGCGGTCTCTTACCGCCGCGGCCGGTATGCTGCCATTCAACACCTCGAACAAGGAGAATGTCGGGACGGTGTCGAGCCTTATCGAGAAGTCGACCAGCAAGGAACCGGAACTGCTGCCGATCCTGCCAAGGGCCGATGCAGCGGACTGAGTGGGATTCCCGTCAAGCTGGTTTCCCAAATCGAAACGGCGGACGATCCCATCCGCATCCATCGCGACATTGGCGAATGCGGGCCAGGCATTCTGAAGAAACTCCGGGATCGGCCTCGTCACCGCGGTCTCAGACGATGACGCGGTCTCCTGCTGCCGGAACACCGGCAAAAGCACGCCTCCTCCGGCTCTCTCAAGCGCGGCCGCCAGACGGTCGTCCTCGTGCTTGTTCGAGGACGCACTGAAATCGACGTCGAGGAAGATGTCCCTGGCGCCTGACGCGATCAGCTTGTCGAGCAGGGCCGCATAAATGCTCCGGGACCAGGGCCAAGTCCCAACGGCGTCGAGAGAATGCTTGTCGATTGCAACGAAGACGACGTTGCCGGTGGCTTGGCGAGGAGCCCATTCGAAGCGCTTGGCAAAAAGGCTGTTGTTGAATCCTTGAAAGATGCCGACATTGGCAGCGGAGAGCGGCAGCGCCAGCATCGCGGCGATCAGCAGAATACGAACCGTGATGGTGCTGACGCTACCGGAGAAATAGTCTCCAGCCGCCTTGGTTCTTCCTCTCACTTGTCCTTGCCTTTGCCGTTTCCGCCGGAATTGCCGTTACCATTGCCGCCGCTATTGTTGTCGCCCTTGCCGCTGTTACCGTTGCCGCCATTTCCTCCGGAATTGCCGTTACCGTTGCCCCCGCTGTTGTTATCGCTCTTCCCACTGTTACCATTGCCGTTTCCGCCGGAATTGCCGTTACCATTGCTCCCGCTGTTGCCGTTTCCGCTGCTGCTTCCATTGCTCTTGCCGTTCCCGCTGCTACCATCGCTGATGGCGCTGGCACTGGTATCCTCGTTCGCGGTCGAAGACTTGTTCTTGGTCTCCGACGCTTCGATTGCGCCCGCAAGTTTCGTGGTGCCGATGGCAGGAACCTTGGAGACCGACGGTGCAACAGAGATGATTTCGGGCTTGGATAGCTGGCCCCTTACCGTCATGCCGGTCTTGCTGTCGACAGCTGCGCTCTGGCGCGGCCCAACATTGGATTGCTGGCCGCTTGCGAAGGACGTGACCTGGACCAGGCCGCGATCCACGGAGACGGATGCCTTCGTCCTATCGACCGTCACGTGGAAGATCGTTCCTTTCACGACGGCCGCGAGATAGGGCGTCTGCACCGTCGTATGCGGCTGGCTTCGTTTCTCGATCTCAAGGTCCAGCGAGCCGACCTGCTGGACGATCTGCGTCTGCGGCGAAAGGAACCCTCCATAGCTGGTGATAGAGGCAAGCGTGTTCGGCTGGAAAGTGATGCATTCGACACCCCTGGCAAGCTGAACCCGCCCGCGCGGACCAGTCGAAACCCATGCCCGGTTAGGGACCACGTCGCCGGCGCGCAGGTCCAGCCAGTTCGTTCTGTCGACGGTATATTTCACCTGCTCCGTCGCCTTGACGACCCTCCAGTCGTCTGCTGCCGCGAACGCGGCGGTCAACAGCAACAACAATGCTGCGACCAGAATTCGAAATATTGTCACCATAGATGCTATCCCCGACCTTTAGCCGAGTGAAGCACCTTCCAATTAAGAATGATTATAAATCGAGACGATGATTGTAGGAATCGCTTGATTGGAATGCAGGTATACGGCGACAGGCGTTATGAAACACGGCCGACAACGACCAACGCACTCATGCCGCCGCACGGACGCACTCCGTGGCGCGATTCCAGTTGCTCGGCCACTTCATCGACGATTTCTAAAATGCGCCCCGGTGCCCGCTTTTCGATCTCTCCCCTGAGCGGAGAGCCTTGACAGAAGGCTGCAGCGACGTCGTGCGCGGCCGCGACGGAGGTCAACTCGATCCGCTCGCAGGAAACCGAATCAAATCCAGCCGAAGACATCTGTGTCTTGATCGTATGAGGGTCGAAATAGGAATATGGCAGGCGACTTAGAAAGTCCGGCGGGTCGGACCGAAAGAGGCCTGCCAAGCATTCGTCCACATATCTCGCGAAGTCGTTAGCAGAAAGCGAATCCCAGGTCGCAAACAGGAAACGACCGCCGCTCCGCAACACTCTTGCAGCTTCGCCATAGGCCTTCAGCTTATCCGGAAAGAACATCACCCCGAACTGGCAGACGACGAGATCGAACATCGAGGGCGCGAAGGGGAGATTTTGCGCGTCGGCGTGCATCCAGTGTGTCCGCGACATCGTCAACGATGGTGCGCCGACGTCGATCATCGGCTGGCTGAGGTCGGTGGCAACGAGTTCCGTTGCATGATCGAGTGTCGCCCGCAAAGCGCGTGTCAAAGCGCCGGTCCCCGCAGCAACCTCGAGAACGCTGCCCGGTTTCAGCCGTTCGGCGACGATCGCCAGCTCCGACGCATAGGGTTCGAAGAGGATCGGGACGAGAAGGGTGTCGTAAAGGTTGGCAACGCCTTCCTCGAACGGCGCGAGAGAAGAGGCAGATGCTTCATAGGCGTTGCTTTCGATATCTATGGAAATCGTCACGTACAAGCCTCCAAACCTTGGTCTGTCGATCGTGAAATATGACTGAATCCGTTGATGTCTATTGGCGTCAGACCTTGGTCCCAGCCCTGTCGGACCGAAGTCCCTGGAGTGGAACGCGCGTCGGACTCGCGCCGTTTCGAACGATAGCGAAGGAGATCCGAACATGAATCAGAGTCATAGATCCCGAGTGAATGACGCCTGTAACGCGTCCGTCTTCGCACTTGTTATCGCTCTGGCCGCCCTTCTCTACGTCTTCGGCGCAGCCATGTCCGGCGATACCGTGGGGTTGACCCAGAGCATAAGAGGCGCCGAGGTCTTCGATACCAGGAATTTGCCCTGACGCTGTTTGGAAAACTCTGAAGACGCGGTAGGTTCATCGGCAAGTCTATTATCGGTATCAACATGAATTGGCTTCGCCGCTGGAATGCCCGCTCACTCGCCTCCCAGTTCTTCATTGCGGGTGGACTCATATCGATCGCCGCAATGCTGGTGGTGGGCCTTTTCGTGAGCCACCTCATCGAGGAAACCGTCATCCACAATTCGGGAGCGGCAACGGCGCTTTATGTGGACAGCGTGATCGCACCGCTCCTTCCCGATATGCAAACAGAGTCGCTGCTTGATGAAGCGAGTGCCCAGGCTCTGGACGAAACACTCGGTCAGGGTGCACTCGGCAGGCGCCTCGTTTCGTTCAAGCTGTGGCGAAGCGACGGCACCATCCTCTATTCGAACGAGAAGGAGCTGGTGGGCAGGAGGTTTGCGGTCAGCGACAAGCTGCAGAGGGCATTCGCAGGGTCCCTCGTCGCGCGCTACGAAATCGCCAGCGATCCGGAAAGCGACAAGGAGCGCGCGCTCGGCAAGCCGCTGATGGAGATCTATAACCCGGTGCTTCAGCCGTGGTCCGGACAGGCGGTCGCCGTCCTTGAGTTCTACGAGACAGCAGAAGGACTTGGCGATAGTCTGGCGCATGCCAGGCTTCGGAGCTGGGCCGCCGTCGCCGCCCTCACGGCGACCTTTTTCCTCGTTCTGTCCGTTCTGGTGTTCCGGGGTAGCCGCACGATCGAAGCGCAGCGCAAGGATCTCAAAGAACGGGTCACCGAACTGTCTGCGCTGCTGGCGGAAAACCGCGGACTTCAGCGGCGCCTGCAGCGCGCCTCCCAGCGTGCGGCAGCGCTGAACGAAACTTATTTGCGCAGCATCGGTGCCGATCTGCATGATGGTCCGGCCCAGCACATCGCCTATGCCTCATTGCGCCTGGACAGCGACCTGTTGATCAATGCGTCCACTCAGCCCGAAGCGCGTGAGAAGGAACTTACCTGGATACGCTCGAGCCTTGCCGAAGCGATGACGGAGATCCGCAATATCTGCAGCGGACTGGTGCTTCCGCAGATCGAAAAATCCTCAATCACCGAGATCGTCACGCGGGTCGTCGAAGCGCATCAACACAAGACCGAAAGCCATGTCGAAACTGTTGTCAACGAGGATGGACCGGAACTTCCCCCCGCCGTGAAGATCTGTATCTATCGCTTCATTCAGGAAGCGTTGAATAACGCCTATCGCCACGGCGGCGGCGTTCAGCAGGCCGTAAAGGCTGTCTCGCGCGACGGCCATGTTCGTATCGAGGTCAGCGATCATGGCGACGGCTTCGATCCGACCGAGGTGAGGCCAACGAGCCTCGGCCTCGTGGGGTTGCGGGAGCGCATCGACAGCCTGGGAGGATCTTTCGATATCAAGACAGGCGAAGGAGGAACGACCGTGACCATGATCTTCGAGCCGATGGAAGTGGGAGAGTAAGGGATGACAGCAATCACCATCGGCGTCGTGGACGATCATCCGCTTTTTCGCGAGGGTGTAACGCGTAGCCTTTCCGAGATCAGCGGCTTTGTCGTCGTTGGCGAAGGGGCCAGCAGCGATGACGCGGCGATGATCGCTTCGGACAACCACCCCGACATCATGCTCCTCGATGTCTCGATGCCCGGCGGCGGACTATCGGCGATCAGTGATGTCCTGGCGCGGAGCCCCACGACGAAAGTGCTGATGTTGACGGTATCGGAGGAAGTGGACACATTGCTCGGAGCTCTGCAACGGGGCGCGATGGGTTATGTTCTGAAAGGTGTTGGTTCGCGTGGTCTCGCCGAAGCAATCCAAACCGTTTTGCGTGGCTCACGATATATCTCGGCGACCATGTCGGCGAAGGTCATGGAAAATTCCTTGAATGGCGGAACCTCCGACAAAAGCAGCCTGACGCCACGGGAACGCGAAGTGATGGATCTTGTCGCACAGGGCCTGTCAAACAAGCATATCGGCTTGCGTCTCAACCTGCAGGAAAAGACTGTGAAGCACCACATGACCCAAATCCTGAGCAAGCTCGGCGCCTCAAACCGGACCGAAGCGGCTCTACAGTGGCGCGAACGGCGCTGAGACGAATTATCACCTGCCTATCATGCGTCAGCGAAGAAAGCGGCTCAGCCGGCGGGCATCGTTTGCGGTTGCTTGTCGACTGATGATCGTCCGGCCCTTCGAGTCCTTCATAATAT
Source organism: Rhizobium aouanii (assembly GCF_037002925.1). Taxonomy (NCBI): domain Bacteria; kingdom Pseudomonadati; phylum Pseudomonadota; class Alphaproteobacteria; order Hyphomicrobiales; family Rhizobiaceae; genus Rhizobium; species Rhizobium aouanii. The sequence continues at coordinate 9,968 of NZ_JBAMYD010000003.1, read as the reverse complement.
AGCGACCGCGCTGCAGGACTTCAGTGATACCATTTGAATGACGGACGTCGATCGAGCCATCGGACGCTGCTGTCGCTTTCGTTCCCGATCCTACCGACGACCCTGTGGTAGAGGAAGAGGATCCTCCACCACTAGAGGAATTCCCACCGGATGAATTCCCACCGTTGCTGTTCCCGGAACCGCCGTTGCCGTTGCCGCCACCGTTGCCATTCCCTCCCCCGTTGCCATTGCCGCCACCGTTGCCATTCCCTCCACCATTACCGTTGCCATTCCCGTTGTTGCCGTCCTTTGCCTGCGCAAAGTCCACCGCCAGACCAGGAAGGGAACCGTTCAAATTGAAAGTGACAGGTGACATGGCAGCGACAAGGGCGACGGCCGCGCTGCCGCCCAATCTCAGAAAATCGCGTTTCCGGATAGTCATGCCATAGCCTCATTCGTCCGTTCTTCGCCGTTTCCCATGCAATGTATGAACGTATGAGATTTCTCGCTGTTCTGCGCAAAGAATGCAACCGACCTAGGTAGTAGGGGGCGCAAGACTTTGGTCGAGCCTAGCTTGACGCTCATCGCCGGAAAAGGCCAAGTGCTGCCATTGTGGACGACGCGTACTCGCTCATCTCCGCTACAGGTTGCCGTTTGAGGATAAAAGCATTGTCATGGAACTTCTGCCCTTGTCATCGCTTTGATTGTCCAGGTGCAACGGAGGAAACCTCGATGGCAAACCCGAATGAATCCCCCGCAGTCCAGTCCATGCGAAAAGAGCAGGCGGAGCAGCGGAAACAGTCGCGAAAAGGCGAACTCGACAAAGCAATCGAAGATACCTTTCCGGCATCCGACCCGGTGTCAGCCACCCACACCGCAATTCCCGCCGGCCGCAGCGACGTCGAGGCGGCTGAGCGTGTGAAACGGGAGCCAGATCCCGCCAGGCTGGACGAGCAATATCCATTTGTCGATCAAGCTCTGAACTCGACGGGCGACACTGCCCGCTCCTCGGCCGCCTCCGGTGTCGATCGCCAAGGAATGCGATCTCTTCAGAGAGAAGCAAGCCGCGTGGCCGAGTCCGCATCGGAACTGGCGTCCGGATCGGCTCGCCTGGCAAAGGCGGAAGCACGCACATTCGTTCATGAGCTCGAGGATCGCATACGCCGGCAGCCGCTAACGGCCGCAGCGATCGTCGCCGGCATCGCCTTCGTCTTCGGCGCGACGCGTTGAGAAGCCAGCCATGGCAGCGCGATGGACTGGCGGCTGTCTTTGCGGATCCTGCCGGTACGAATTCGCCGGTGATCCGCCGCATTCGGGGTACTGCCACTGCGACATGTGCAAGAAGGCGACCGGGGGCCCTTTCGCGGTCCTGGTCCAGGCGAGGATCGACGATCTTGCCTGGACGGCCGGTACGCCCACCTCGTACCGATCCTCGCCGATCGCCACGCGCGGCTTCTGCGGCAAGTGTGGAACACCACTCTATCTTCAGTACGACGGCGACGAACTGATCCGGGTGACCGTCGGCTCGCTCGACCGCCCGGAGAAGATCAGCCCGGCGGGACACTATGGTGTGGAGAGCCGAGTTGATTGGGCCGATTGCGGACGCGGGCTTCCTGAGGAGGAAACTCAGGAGCGCTTTTAGATGTTGCCCGGCATCGCCCGGGCTTCCGGGGGCTCATGAAAATCGCAACCTACAATGTCAACGGCATCAATGGACGGCTAGAGATCCTGCTGCGCTGGCTCAAGGAGGATGTCCCTGATGTGGTCTGCCTCCAGGAACTGAAGACAGACGATGCCAGGTTTCCGCGAAAGGAGATCGAAGGCGCCGGCTATGGCGCCATCTGGCACGGACAGAAATCCTGGAACGGGGTGGCCATCCTGGCGAAGGGCAAGACACCGATACTGACGCGGCGCGGTCTTCCCGGCGATCCTGACGATACCCACAGCCGGTATATCGAATCTGCCGTCGACGGCATCCTGATCGGATGCCTGTATCTTCCCAACGGCAATCCGTTTCCAGGAGCAAAGTTCGATTACAAGCTGCGCTGGTTCCGCCGTCTGCAGGAGTATGCCGCCGAACTTCTCGAGCTCGAGGTGCCTTCGATCCTGGCCGGCGACTTCAACGTCATGCCGACGGAGATCGACGTCTACAAGCCGGAACGCTGGCTGGACGACGCCCTCTTCAGGCCGGAAGTGCGCAAGGCCTATGCCCATCTCGTTGCCCAGGGCTGGACCGACGCCGTCAGACATCTGCATCCGGGAGAGCGCATCTACACCTTCTGGAAGTACTGGCGGAACAGCTTCGAACGTGATGCAGGGCTTCGGATCGACCACTTCCTGCTCAGTCCGGCAGTCGCCCCGTTGCTTCGATCAGCGACAGTCCGGAGAAAGCCGCGCAGCTGGGAGCACACGAGCGATCACGCACCCGTCATGATCGAGCTCGACTTTTCCGAAGCTGGAGCCGACCTATGAGCCGCGATGTCGATCGCAGGGGAACCAGGGAACCTGCAATGCCGGCCGGAGTTAGCCTGTAAAGGAGATTGTCCAATGCCTACGAATACCATCCCCAATTCCGCAAAACTTCCACCGAAGTCACTGAATGAGGACACCCAGGACGACGAACTGCCTGAGACCAACATCGACGACCAGCGCAAGCCACCCGTCAACATGGGCAGCAGCCGCCAGGCAGGCGACGGCGTCACCGACGCCGACCCTGAAACAGGCCGCGCCGATCAGAAGGATCGCATCCCTGCCCCGCAATTTTCCAATCGGAAGTGACTCCCATGAACGAAAGCAAGAATTACCTGAACACCGACGAGATCCAGGCCGACGACCAGCTGTCGCCGAAGCCTGTCGAAGGAAAGGACCCGCCGAGGCACGTGCGCAAAAGCGAGGAAGCCATCGCCGAAGGCTCTGACGACACGGAGCGCGTACGGGTTCCGCCGCCGGTTTCGAATCCTGATTGATCGGAATATCTCGTACGTGATGCGGAGCTTTATTCATCCCTGCCAAAATCATAGATGCGACCTGTCAGCCAGGCTGGCCAGTCTCGCTCGAAGAAGGATCTGGCGCTTTCATCGAATGTGCGGTTCGCACGCGTTGAAAGCCTGATTTCATCCCCATCAAGACGAACGACGATCTGCTCTTTGCGATGCGCTTCGTGTTCTTTCCGGAAGCGATAATCCTGCAACGGTCCTGAGCGCGCCAGCGGGAGGGATTCGCCTTCCCCATCGCATATCGCCCGCGCGCCACGGCTGCCGCCTCCGTTGCGAATGAAGAAATCAAGCGCGCTGAGCACGGCTTCCGACGCCAGCGCCATATGCCGCCATTGCACGCCGCGAACCGCCTCCGCTGCGCGACCGAAGGCAATGCCGTTCGCATGGATTTCAGCGTTCAGTTCGCGCGCTTCGATCAAGGCCCTGCCTACGCTTTCTTGATCGCAGATGATGCCAGCCTTTTCGCTCATTCGCGCCTGTACTTGCGAACGGATCGATTTGACGGTGAGCGGGCTCTCGGTCCGAAGGACGGCAAGGAGGTCGGCGATGCCCGCCTCTGCGATATCGGCTATGTCCTCTGCGGCCGATCGCTTTGCCCTGCCGCTGGCGCTGATGTGCTCTGCCGCCCGTGTACCGAAGACTTGCCCGGCATTGAGCGCCGCCCCACCCGGCCTCGTCACGCCATGTGTGCCCGCTGCTTCTCCGACAGCGTAACAGCCGCCGAGACTGCTGCGGCCCCAGGTGTCGACCATGATGCCGCCGTTCATGTGCTGGTTGTTGACGGCAAATTCCAGCGGCTCCTCGGCGATATCGATCTTGTAGCGGCGGTAGAGCTCGATCGCGAGCGGGTTCATATGCTTCAAACGATCAATCGGCATGTCCTGGTCAGCGCCGGCCTCGCCGAGATATTCGCGGACGTCTTCGTCCAGTCTTTCCAGACTGAACGGCAGGTCGCCCGGCACGGATAGGGGATTGCGGTTGAAATCCATGAAGACGCGCCGCCCTGCGGCGGTTTCGCTGGAGATGGCCAGATCGACCAGGCTTGAGCCGAAGTCGAGCATGCGCGTGGCGTGAAATGGCCATTGATAGCCCTTGCGGAAGACGTTCGACGCCAACTCCTGCGTGCTGCGATAGTATTCTGCCAGGAAATGGTGTTCGGCGCCGTCTGAATCGAGCGAGTAGATATGCGGGATCGCCTGGACATAGGTGCCCGACAGATTCCACGGGAACCCTTCCCTGCGTGTTCCGATACCAAACTGGCTTTCGGTCAGGTTGACGAGCTCGACGCCTGCCTCCAGCGCCAATCCGAGAGAGCCGAAGCAGCCGTTGGGATAAACGCTATCGCGATAGAGTTCCCCCGGCCCGCCGGCGGCGAGCACGATCACGCCACTTGAGAACAGCGCGATGCCCAGCGGGTTCTCCTCCGTACGGTCGGTAGCACGCATGGTGACTATCCCGACCACGTGGCGTTCAGCGCCATCGCCCTCGGTGAGGATCTTTACCGCCGTGGTCTGGTTGTAAAACGGCACTCCAAGCCGGATCGCCTCCTCGGCCAGCACCTTGACCATCAGGCGCGAGGTGCGCGGTCCGCAGCTGGTGGCACGGCCGACCTCGTCATGGTCGGTCTGATATCTGAGCGTCCCGCCAAGCGGATCCTGAGGCAGCGGCAGGCCCAGGAACTGGAGCGATGCCATCATCCGTGACGAGCCCACCGCCTCGACATAGGCCGTGTCCTCGTCCATGGCGCCGCCGCTGCGGATGGCGCGCGCCATTGCCTTGTAATTGTCGCCCTGATCCGCCGTATTTGCCGTGTGCAGGGTCTGCTTGTCCGATCCCGAACAGGCCGAGGTTCCACCCCATGCGCTTTGGCTGACGATGACGACGTCATCGCCGCGCCGCTTCATTTCCACCGCCGCGCGCAGACCCGCCGCGCCGGATCCGACGACGACACAACCGGCCCGATAGATCGGCGCCTCGACGCCGGCGAGCCGGACCACGTCCGAAGGGGCGGGCTCGGTTGGGAGCCGCGGCATGTCGACATCGGTCAGTGCGTCAAGAATGTCCTGCGGAACGTCTATGGTCATCGGCGTTCAACCCAGCGGGATGTCGACCCAGCGCTTTTGCCGGGAGGACTCCATGCACGCGTCGACGATCTGGCAGATATGGTGGCCGGTATCGAATGTCGGCCACATCGGTCGGTTTGCAACGATCGAGCGGATCACCTCGGCCGCCTCGATGATCTTGCTTTCATTGTAGCCTATGCCGAAATTCGGCAGGGGAAGGAAGGCCCTGAAGGTGGGGTTCTCAGGACCGACGTCGATCTCACGGAAGCCTCGCCGCCCCGTCCGGTCGTCGTTGGAGTAAAAACGCAGCCGGTTTATCTCGTCATAGGTATAGGCGATGCTCCCTTTCGTTCCATAAACCTCGTAGGTCTGCATGAACTTGCGGCCGGTCGCGACACGACTGAAATCGACGATCCCGCCGGCGCCGTTCGCAAACCGGCACAACAGGTTCGTCGCATCGGGGTTGGTAATGTCAGCCCAGGCCTCGTTGCCCGTCAGTTTCACCTGCTCGCCATAGGCAAGGCCCTCGACGACGGGCCGGCGCGGCGTGACGATGAGATTGTCGGCGATCAAGGAGCTGACGCGGCCGACCAGGAAATCCATGAAGCTGAAGATGTGCGAACCGGTGTCGCCGACGATCCCGGTCGGCGCAAGCTTGCCATCGGCGCGCCACATGAAAGGGGCTGTGGGATCACCGTACATATCGACATGCTGGCAGCCGCGGAACAATTTGATCTCGCCGATTTCACCGGCTTCTATGATCTCCTTCGCCAGATCATGAACGGGGTTTCGGGGAAAGGCGTGTCCGACACGCGTAATGACACCCTTCTCTCTCGCGATCTCGGCCAGTTCCCGCGCTTCATCGGCGGTGTTTGCCAATGGCTTCTCGCAATAGACATGTTTGCCCGCCAGGAGGGCCGCCTTGGCCACCGGATGATGCAGATGGTCGGGCAGACAGATATCGATCAGGTCGACTTCGGGATCGGCGACCGCCAGCTTCCAATCCTGATAAATCCTGGCTCCCGGCGCCCTGTTGCCAATATCCTGCGCTGCGTCAGGGTTGCCGTCGACAAGCGCCACGATCCGCGCCGTTCCGTCCGACACGCCGAAGAAATGCGGAAAGGTCTGATAGGCCATCGTGTGGACCTTTCCCATCCAGCCCGAGGCGCCAAGCACTGCAACTCTGACTTCAGACATTGTCGTCTCTCCTCTCGAATGGTTTACCGGATTTCGGCGCGGGCCCGAGGCCTCGCATCGTTGCGTTCGTAGGCGAAGATGGTGGGGGCAAGTGCCGGCAAGCCCCGAATGAGGTCCGAGCCTTTTTCGCCGACCATGATCGTCGGAGCGTTGGTATTGCATGACGGCACGCGCGGCATGACGGATGAATCGCAGACCCTGAGGCCTTCCAGGCCATAGACCTTGAGATCAAGCCCGACAACCGCGTCAGGCCCTCTCCCCATCTTGCAGGTGCCCACTGGATGATGGTCGGTCTTTGCGTTGGCGCAGCCGTAGTCGAAAAGCTGATCGTCGGTCGCGACCTTCGGTCCGGGAAGCCTTTCGGCCATGACATAGGGCTTCAGCGCCGCCTGCTGCATGATCTCGCGCGCGAGCTTCAGCCCTTCCAGGGACATCGTCCTGTCGTGGGGATCGGACCAGTAGTTGGGGTCGATCAACGGGGCTGCGTTCGGTTCGGAGGATGACAGACGCACAGTCCCCCGCGAGCGCGGATGCAGATAGGCGGAGTTAAGGGTCACGCCGGCATTCTTGAGCCGCTCGACGCCTGCTTCGATGCCCGATCCGAGGCCAAGGTGGAACTGGATATCCGGAGAACGGGCTTCAGGATCGGCATACCAGAAGCCGCCCGTCTCGAAGAGCGACGAGGCAACCGGTCCCGTGCGGAACAGGACATATTGAATCCCGGCCCAAAGTGTCCGGTGGAGTTTTGCGACGCCGTCATAGGTGTGATCGCCCGTGCATTCGGCAATGACGAAAAGATCCAGGTGATCCTGGAGGTTGCCGCCGACACCCGGCAGATCGTGAAGCACCTTGACGCCCACCGACTTGAGATGGTCGGCCGGTCCTATGCCTGACTGCAAAAGCAGCTTCGGCGATCCGATGGCGCCGGAGGAAACCAATACTTCGCGGTCGGCGCGCACGATCTCCAAGCCGCGCGAGGTCACGATCTCGACGCCTGTCGCACGGGCTCCCTCCACGATAATACGCGCGACGCGCGCGCCCGTCCGGACCGTCAGGTTCTTCCGGTCCTTGATCGGCGAGAGATAGGCGAGCGATGCCGATGACCGGCGGCGGTTGCGCTGCGTGAGCTGGTAAAATCCCACGCCCGCCTGCTGGCGTCCGTTGAAGTCGTGATTGTAGGGAATGCCGAGCTCCTGCCCTGCGCGAATATAGGCGTCGCAGATCGGCAGCGGCGCAGCAGGCATCGAGACGCCGAGCGGACCGCCATAGGAGTGATAGTCGTCGGCGAAGCGCTGATTGTCTTCCGCACGTTTGAAATAAGGAAGGATCGAACGATAGTCCCAGCCCTCGCAGCCGTCTTCACGAGCCCAGAGGTCATAATCCACAGCGTTTCCACGCGTGTAGAGCTGTGCGTTGATCGACGAGCCGCCACCAATGACTTTCGCTTGCGTATAACGAAGCACGCGGCCATTCATGTGCTTCTGGGGAACGGTTTCCCAACCCCAGCTGGCGACGCCTTTGGTCATCTTGGCGAAGCCAGCGGGCATATGAAAGAGAGGATTCCGGTCGCCTCCACCTGCTTCGAGCAGGAGTACGCTGACATCGGGATCTTCGCTCAGCCGATTTGCCAGCACGCATCCCGCAGGCCCGGCGCCGGTGATGATATAGTCGAAACTCATCTTACTGTCCTATCTTGTCCGTTCGGTCTGCCAGCGCGCGCCTGATACCTGCAATATCCTTCGATGCGATGTGATCTGCCACTCTCAGCGCCTGGGCGGCGATAGTGAGCGCAGGATTCACGGCGGCCGATGTCGGGAGGAAACTGGCGTCGACGACGAAGAGATTTTGGTGATCATAAGACCGGCAATAGGCGTCGAGCGGCGCAGTCGCGGGGTCGCTTCCGATGCGGATCGTTCCGCACTGATGAGAGGGTGTGCGCTTGTCGAAGGGCCTCGCCAGCACGATCGGAAACCCGATCGACTTCAGTATAGCCTTCAGCCTGGCGACAAGTGCAAGGTGAGCATCCCAGTTGGTTCGCTGCCATTGGAGAATAATCCGATCGCCATCGACTATCACGCGGCTTTCGGGATGGGGAACGTCCTCGCTCATCGCATAGAAATCGATGGCATGGGCTGTGATGAAGCGTAGCAGCCATTCCGGAGCCTGGGGCAGAGAGCCCTTGAGAACTTTCTCAGAGATGCGCCCCAGGAGCTGCACGTTGCCGAGGGGTGGTCCTCCCTCCCCGTCGGAGAGATAGAAGTCGTTGAAGGCGAAGGTCTTTTGGTAGACGGCGGTATTCCTGAACCGTGGCGAGACCGCTATGACGGCGGAGGCGTTGTGGTTCATGAAGTTGCGGCCCACCTGATCGGAAGAGTTGGCGAGCCCCCTCGGGAAGCGGTCGTTTTTCGAACGCAGCAAAAGCACGGATGACTGGACCGCCCCCGCGGAGAGGATGACGATCTTCGGCGAGACGGTCAGCGTCTGCCCGTCCTTGACATAGGTGACCCGGCCGATCCGGCTCCCCGCTTCCGTGTCGAGCCTCGTCACGCGTGCATTGGTCTCGAGCCGCACATTCTCATGCTTCAGCGCCATCGCGAGCGCTGCCGTCTCGGCATCCATCTTGCCGTCTCGTGAATTTGGATGCGCATCCCAGGGCGTGCGTGCCTTCGACAGCCAGGCGTCGAGATCCAGGCCGAGCGGCAGCGAAAAAGGATGCAGGCCTTTCGCCTTGAGGCGTGCCCTGACTTCGGCGATCGGCGCCTCGTCGGGCACGGGCGGGAATTCGTAGGCAACCGAGTGATGCGGTTCGGTGGGATCCTTGCCAAGACTGCCGCGGACCTGATACATCAGCTCCGCCTTCGAATACCAGGGCTCCAGCTCTTCATACGGAAACGGCCAGGCCGGCGACACGCCTTCCCGATGTTCAATGACTTCGAAATCTTCTTTCCGATAGCGCGACAGCACGGCGCCGTAGAATTTCGAATTGCCGCCGACATTGTAATAGTTGCCGGGATTGAATCCCTTGCCATTCGCCTCGTACCAGATTTCCTTAGGTCGGAAATGTCCTCGCTGGAAGATGGCGCGCTGGTCGCGATTGACCGGAAGATCGGCAATGTGATCGCCGGCTTCGAGGATAAATATCTCCGCGCCGGTCACCGCCAGGCCGGCCGCGACCGTGGCGCCGCCGATGCCTGAACCGATGATGACGATGTCAGGTGAACCGCTCATGTTAGCACCTGGCCCTCACGCGATCCGCGCCTGTGTTTCGGGATCGAAGAACACGGCCTTATCGAGATTGAAGGCGAGGCGGGTGTTTTGTCCTGGGGCGATGCCGGTATCGGCGCGCAGGCGGGCGACGACGGATTTGCCGCCGAGCTTGGTGACGGCGAAGGTGTCGGAGCCGGCCGGTTCGACCACCTCGATCAGGCAATCGCCCTCGGTCAGCGAGCGCGCCTTGCGGTCGGCGCCATCGGGATCGGTCAGCGCCTCGGGGCGGATGCCGAAGATCACCTGCCTGCCGGTATAGGCGGTCAGGCCGTCATTGCCCGAGATGACAGGCAATCGGAGCGGGGCGGCATTCGGCCGCTCCAGCGAGACTTCCAGGCCGCCGGCGCCGTTCTCGACGGTGGCGTTGAGCAGGTTCATCGCCGGCGATCCCATGAAGTCGGCGACGAAGATGTTGGAAGGGCTGTTATAGATCTCGGCCGGCGTGCCGAACTGCTGCAGTACGCCA